>CAWHFT010000147.1:0-23055 GCA_963828175.1 uncultured Spirochaetota bacterium | reverse complement strand
CTGCGCCATGGCGCTCTCGACGACATCGGGGATACCGTTCTGATTGGTATCTTTGTTTAGAGTGGGATCGCCGAAATCAAGCTTCCACATGCCGATCGGGTAGGTCAAATTATAGGAAGCGATGTACTGGACGAGTCCCTTGATCGCCTCGAGACCACCCGCGAAGCCTAAGAGCTCGGCCTTGTTGATGACGACGCTGAAGCTCGACGAGCTGCCCGCGTAGGCCGTAACAAGGGAAGCAGGAACCGTGACGCTGTCGCTGTCGCTCAGTGACTGTATCGAAGCGATTATCGAATCGAAGGAGCTACCGAAGGCGCCGCTAAGGACCTTGTCGACTATAGCGTTCACGCCGTTCGGGTTGCGGTCGATCAAATTAGTAAGGACGGTGTATGTGTATCCGGCGATACTGTTGTTGCCGACGAGCGAAGGAGCCCATGATGGCGGATCGATGGTGGGAAGGAGTGCAAAGGGCTAAGTTAAATCAGCGAGACTGTACGTCTCGACATACCTCGTATAGGAGGAGAGAGAGGAATCGCTGAGTGTGATTAGCGGTCCGTTATAGTTTGATTCGAATGCACTATCGGTACTGTTATAATTGAACCATTCGACATCCGCACCATTGTTGTTGAACGTAAATGTGCCCTGGCCGTAAGCATAATTGCCAGTTGCAAATACATAGTAAGCTATCCAGGGGTCCGTCGATACGGAAGCAAAGTCGCCCCTGAGATAAACGGTCGAGTTCGTGTAGCTAGCCTCGCTCCCAGCGGCGCCAATAGATACGTAGCCTTGCTTCGTGTTGTATATCTGCTTGTTGAACCACGTCCCTTTGAGCAGAGAGTTGAGATCCGAAGGGTAGCCAGAGAAGCCGACATTGGTTTGGAAGAGCGAGACAATGTCTGGATTGACGCTGAGGCTGCTTAAGTCGAGGAATGCCTTCCAGACCTTAGCGTCGACGTTGGTCGGGTCCTTCGCGAGCGCGAGGACAAACTGCGCCTGGGCGGCCGAAAAATCTTGCGCGGTGAGGTCGGCGACTCCAGCATTGACGTAGTCCGAGGCGCTGGATGTGGGCGTAGTGCCGACGCTGCTTGGCCCGCCTGTATTGCAGGAAGCGAACATTGCGAAAATGAAAAGCGTAGCTGCCGTCAACCGAATAATGTTTTTCACGATCTTCTCCTTGACGTTTCAAAATCATCCATAACTATATCACAGAACAGACAGGAGTCTAGCTGGGGATTGATCATGCAGTAATCTTAATATAGCCATCTATCAATATATTACGTTCAGCCATGGTTCGGGCAAAAGATAAATGGCCACAAGGCAGGAGCAGACGAGACCGACGACGCACCCCGCAGTAGCTTGTGCGATCGAGAACGATTGGCAGAGAAACATGGGGGAGAGGCTGCAGCATTGGAGAATGGTAGTTTTTGCCGCGACGAGACGCGCCTCGGGGCTCCAGCGACGAAGGCATAGCAAGAGGGCGATGTCGACCCCCGTCCCGACGATGACGGCGAGGCTGATGGAATTTATCGCCGAGAAGCGCCAGCCGAGAATCGCGATGAGAGCCAGCGCCGCGAGAAATCCTGCGGCTGGTGCTACCGCTGCCAATAGCCCTCTCGCGACCGATCCGAAGACCATGCACAGCGCCAGAGCGAGGACGATGCCCTCGAGGGCGTCCCCGACCAGCTGACCCGAAAGGAATGCTCGTTCGGAAGCTGCCGATTCGACGGCCATCCCCGACCAAAGCAGCGGTGCCTTAATTCCACGAAGGGAGGCGGCCCTCGCGACGCGCTCCCGAAGTCTCGTCATCGACTCGGCCGAATCATAATTGCCGTCCAGCATCATCCTCATCCGCCCCGCCGACCAATTCGTGTTGACAAAAGTTTGCGCCATGGAGCCCGCCGTCGTACCGCCGAACAGTGAAAGCGACTCGCCGATATCGGCTTCCGACAAGGGTTCTGCACGACGGGAACTTCCCTCCCAGCGTCCGAGGACCTCTTTCACGAGATCGCAATAGCCCAAAATCGAGACTATCCCTGGCATCACGGCAAGGTCACGCTCGAGCTCGGCGACTTTTTTGAAAAGATCAAGATCGACGATTCCGTTCTCCCCCCCTGTATCGATGGTAATGTAGGCCGATTCGAGACCGCCATATGAGGACTCGAAAGCGTCGAGCTCGGCGCGCAATGCCGACCCGGGGAAGAACTGATCCTTGATCGGCATCCCGGCCTTGAGGCCTTGCGCGCCGGCGGCGAGCAAGGCGACCACGAGGGCCCATAACAAGGTCGATCGGCGGAAGACTTTAGCCGGCGGCCCGATGAAGTATTCAAAGCCGTCGAGCCGCTCCTCGGCGCGTTCTGTCTTGCCGGGAAGCAGGGCGAGGGCTGGAGCCAGCACGCCGAAGACGGAAAGCAGGGCAAGCGCGGAGCCGCCAAGGCAGAAGAGCCCAAGGAGACGAAGCTCGGCTATCGGCGAAACGAGCAGACTGCAGAACCCGAGCATCGTCGCGGCCGCGTTGATCAGAATCATCCTCCCCCTCGTTCTGACCGCGACACCGGCATTCCTTCCTGACATCAGCCAACCTTGATGAAGCTGAGTCGTATATGAAGTCGCAAGGCAAAGGGTGAGCACGGGCGCGAGAACGTATTGAAGCCGGATAGGCGATCCCAAAAGGGAAAAAATCCCCAGAAGCAGAATGACAGGCACCAGACACGATATCCAAACCAGAATTCCGAGGCCTATGGACCGCAGCAATATTAGCTCAGCCAAGAGGATTGCAATGGAGGACAGAATGATGAGAGGAAGGAAACTAACGGTCAAAATTCGCTTGAAGACGGCATTGTAGTACAATGGCCCCGCGAAGCGAAGGCCGGGAAACTCGGCACGGACAGCTTCCAGAGAAGCTAGTATCGTATCGCCCCCCGAGGAAGGCTCGAGATACAGCGTCCAGGAATCACGCTTGAGCGAAATAAAAAGATTCGTTAAGAGCATCGACGAGGAAAAGCGCCCGGCGACGGATTTGGGGTCGGACTTGTCTTTGTCGATGACGGGAACGCTTTCCAGGCTTTCGCCCTTCTTCTCCACATCACCGACATTCGCCGGCGAAATCAGACTCCAAAGCTGCCCCGTCTTCGAAGACCCGCCGCCTAAACGGTCCAAGGTGTCGGTAAGCCTGTCGAGGCGCTCGAAACTGGACTTTGAAAACAAATCCTTCTCGGGCAACGAGACGACGATCGTTTCATCATCGGGAAAAAGCATTCGAGCGGAATCGAGCTCTTTCTTATCGCTACTCTCGGGCAATGTGGCGCTCATCGCGCCGTCTATCTTCAATTCGCGCAGCGAAACGATAGAGCCCGCGACGAGGGCCGCCATAAAGCACAGGGAAAGAACGCCTACCTTCTTGGAATCGCTCCTCGAACTAAGTATGCTCAATTTTGATCTCCGATCACATCAAGACATGCTAGTCCACCGGTCATAACTATTTCGCGATCATCACCTGCAGGATCTGGATTATCGGGAAAATGATGCACACGATGATGAAGGTGACCTCGAGAGCGACCATCCGTTTTTCGCCGGCGTCGGACTTGACCATGTCGTAGACGTCCTGGAGGGCGTCCAGGCGCCGCTCGACGGACCACTTCCAGCCTTCGGTGTTGAAGATCTCGCAGAGCCGGCCATAGACCTGCCCGAGATAGTAGTCGCCGATGATCTTGGACGAGTTCTCGAGGTTCTCGAGGATGAACAGGGCGTCGAAGCGGAGCGCCTGGATGTGGGCCAGCTTGATCTCGACGGGGCGGCGCAGGCCCGAGATGCGTCGCTTGCCCGAGGTGAGCGCGCGTATGTCGTCCTCGGCCTGGTCGAGCCAGGTGTCGAGGAGCTTGTCGAGGACCCGCAGCTCGAGGAGCTGGTAGTTCGCATGCTCGGCGATGAGGAGGAGATCCTCGTAGTCGCCACGCGGATCGATGATGATGCAGCGGTCGAGCTCGAAGACGGCGAGGTCCCCCTTCCGGTAGGAGAAGGGCCGCCCCAGGGTCGCGGCGACCTGGCTCTCGTGGAGGCTCGAGCCCGGTTCCTCGCCGACGAGCAGCGAGGCGCAGTACTCGCGATTTCGCTGGATGAAGTTGACGGGGTCCTCGCCGCACTCGAGGAGACAGTATGCCTGGTAGGACTCGCGGTCCATGTCGGCGATGGCTCGAGGCTCGGCGATCGCGGGCGTCAGGGCTGCGAAGAGCATGACGAAGCCCTCCGCGGCGAACTGGGCTATCGTCGAGCTCTCGCCCTGCGAAACGACTTCCTTGCCTTCGAGGGCGTGCAGCTCGCTCATGGGCAGGCGCGTCTTCACGCGCACGACGATCGTGACGACGCCCTCCTCGTAGATCTTGGCCTGGGAGGAGAGACGCTCGAAACCCTCGCTCTTGGAGAGCTCCGGGATGCCGAGCTGGAGGATGAGCGGCGTGGGCAAGGTGAGCGACGCCGGAGTATCGCGGCGCTTGGCTATGCCGAGGTCGGGATGGGCCGGGACGAGGGCGGCCACCCGCGTCAGGTCGATGCTCCGGCCGACGTCGTAGAGGTAGAAGAATACAGCCTCGACGAGGAGGGGCAGGTCGGGGCCGCGCCTCTTGGCGCGACGGTCGCGGTCATAGCGGCCTCGACGCTCGCCGCGGCTGCGCCGCTCGGCCAGGGAGCGGCCGTGCTCGGCTCGCGGAACCTCGTTCCGACCTCTGTCAGAGTGGGCCACGTCGGGCCGCATCCCCTCGGCGCCGGGGAAGCGAGGCTGCCGTGCGCCGCCGGGCGAGGTCCGTCGGCCCATCAAGACCGCCCCACTAGGGTCGTCATTAGGGCGCCTGGGCCCCTACGATGAAGCGGGGTAGGGACTCGTGGTCGAGCACGCTCAGCACGAGGACGTTGCCCGCGGGCTGGACATAGGGCGCGGTGAAAGAGCCGCCGGAGTGCTTTACCGTCATCAGGACCCGTGCGATCGCCCGAGGGACTCATGCTCTCGAGGGTCACCTTGAGCGGATAGGGATACTCGGGCAGCTCGCGCGAGAAGATGCCGGCCACGAGGTCCTTGCTGACCGCGGGCATGGAGAGGGTCACCGAGACGCGCGCGTTGGCCGCTATCATCGAGCCCGCGGTCGGGGTCTGTGCGACCACGGTTCCCGGCTTCTCGCTCTTGCCGGCCGCCCTCATGGAGAAGTTGACCATCAGATCGGTCTTCTCGACCTGCAGGAGCGCGTCGTCGATGGACAGCCCGCCGAGGTCCGGGACCTTGACCTGCGGCTTTTCGGGGCCGCCTGAGACGACGAGCTCGAGCTCGGTCGGACCCGCTATCTCGGTCTCGGGTACTGGCTTCTGCTCGAGGATGGTGCCGGCCGTGGCCTTGTCGAAGACGTAGATCGGCGGGTCCTTGATCGAGAGCAGGGGCCGGGCGCCCGCGTAAAGCGTCTGAAGGTGGATCCTCGCCCGTGGCGATGTCCTGGCCGACGAAGTTCTCGACCTTGTCGACCACCGAGCCGCGGCTCACGGTGATCTGAATTTCGCGCCCGGCCTTGACGATGGCGCCGGCGGAAGGACTCTGGTCGACTATCTTGCCTCGGTCCAGCGGGTTGTCGGTGAAGCGGAGGGACACGCGGGGATAGAGCTCCTTCTCCTGCATCATGACCAAGGCCTGGGCGAGCTCCATGCCGCGCACGTCGGGCACCAGCGTCTGCTCGGCTCCCCGAAGCGAGAGGAGGAAAGCGGACAGGCCGGCGACGACCATGAGCGCGATGACCGCGCCGAGGCCGTAGGCCATGACCCGATAGTGATCCTTGTCGAAGGACTCGATCTTGCGGAGGTCGACGGGCAATGTGGGAAGCCGGATTTCGGACAGCTTGGGCAGCCGGGGCAGCTTGAAGAAGAGCTTCATGCGTCTCCTAATATAGGACGGTGCCGCCTCCCAGGACCGTGCCAGCGAGGTTTCTCATCCCGTTCGCGAACTCCCTGTACGGAAGGGCCTTTTTTTGCTGAACCTGGAGGCGCCTGAGGGCGATGAGGCCGTCGATCGTTTGTACCATTATGCCGCGGCTCTTGTCTAGGCCGAGCACTGTCCCCGGCGGCGCGTCCTCGAAGTCGAGGCTGTTGGGACCCGCCGCGAAAGTGACGTGGGGGTAGGGAAACGCGTCGAGGACGTTGAGCCTCATGCCCCTGAACCAGGTGAAAGCGCCGGGCCAGGGGTAGAACGCCCTGATCTGCGCGTCGATGTCTAGGAGAGGCCTTCCCCAGTCGATGAGGCCGTCCTCCTTCTTCAGAATGGAGCAGTAGCTCGGCTCGCCTTCCTGTGGCCTGGGACGCTCCCGCCCTTCGGCGATATCCTCGAGGACTTGCGACAGGAGGTCAGCGCCCATAATGGCCGCAACCTCGGAGATATCCTCGGCGGTCTCAGTGCCGGAAAGCGGCAATCGCAGCTGCCCGAGGATATCGCCCGTGTCCATTTCGAGGGCGAGGCGCTGGACGGTTATGGCCGTCTCCGAGTCTCGGCCGAGGATGGCCGCGGGGATGGGCGCCGGTCCGCGGTGCCGCGGAAGGAGGCTGGGATGCACATTGACCCCGCCCTTGGGGAACAGGGAGAGGAATTTCGGGCCGAAGATGCGGCCGTACGCGTAGACGACGAGTATGTCCGGCTCGAGGGCGGCCGCCGCCGCTCTTGCCTCGGCCCCCAGCCGCTGCGGCGAAAGGACCGGCGCCCCCGCGCCGAGGACCGCCTCGGCCGCTTCGGCCACCGGGGTGCGCTCGAGTCCCAGTCCCCGGCCCCTCGTGCTCTCGGGATTGGTCAGCACGCCGACGATCTCATGCTCGAAGGAGACGCGGATGAGGGAGGGCACGGCTATATCCGGTGATCCCGCGAACAGCACTCGCACACTGCCTCCAATTACCGTCGAGCATAAGGCTGACACGGAGATATCGGAGTTAACGGAGGAGGACAGATGAATGAGAGGAAAAGAAGCGGGAAGGGTTCCAGGGAATTCCTCCCTCTACTCCTTTATAACCTCTTCTCCGTGATCACCTCTTTCCCCGTGATCTCCGTGTACTCTTCTCGTCGGCTGCTCTTTGACTACGCCTTTACCAGGCGGCGGTATTGGGCGAGGGCCCGATCCCGGTTGCCGTTCTTGAGGCGGTCGATGAAGAGCACCCCCTCGAGGTGATCGTACTCGTGGAGTATGACCCGCGCCAAGAGCCCGTCGGTCTCGACCGTGAAGGGCCGGCCTCTCTCGTTCCAGGCTTGGACGCGGACCGACTCGGGCCTGACGACGTCGAGGTAGAGCCTCGGTAGGGACAGGCAGCCCTCCTCGATCTCGACCATCTCCTGGGAAGTGAGGACTATCTCGGGATTTATGAAGACGCGGGGTTTGTCGCCCTCGACGTTGGTGACGAACAGCCTGAGCGACCGGGCGACTTGAGGGCCGGCGAGTCCGATGCCCCTGCCGGCCATGGTCATGAGCATATCGGCCGCGAGAACCCGGATGGAGTCGTCTATGTCTTTGATAGGCTCGGCTTTCTTGCCGAGTATCTCGTTTCCGTATGTAACTATATCGAGCATAGACCCTCTCCTATATATACAATCTAGCTAGGCCGTGCCTCGCAGGTCAATGAAGAGCCGCCAGATCGACCATATCCCCTACACGCACGCCGGCGCGATCGAACCAGCCTTGGGGCACCTCGAGCGCGTAACGCACCGAGCGGTCGGCCTGGACCGAGGCGAGGGACTGAGGCACGAGATCGACTATCTGCCGGATCGTCCCGTCGGAGGAGATGTAGGCCAGCGAGAGCGGAATGATGGTGTTCTTCATCCAGAACGAGAGCTGCTGGTCCGAGTCGAAGACGAACAGCATGCCCTGCCCGTCCTCCAGGCTCTTGCGGTACATCAGGCCGCGCTCGCGCTCGGTCTCGTTTCGGGCGAGCTCGGCGAGGACCTGGGCGCCGCCGATTTTGATCATGGCAGTCTCGAGCTTCGGGTTGGGGCTGTCGGTGATCTCGGGCTTCTTGCCGGCGCACGACGCTAGTGCGGCGAAGGACGAAGGCACAGGCCCAGGCAACAGGCTGCGACGAAGAGAGGGAAGCTTTTGAGACGCGTCATAGTCATTGGTTCGATCCTTTGGCCAAGTTCAAAAATCGGTTTATGGAAAAGGCCGCCCGGGATGCCCCGCGCGGCCTTTCATCATTCAACAGCCTGTTGAGGTTGTATCAATAGCCGCCCTTGGAGTCGCGGGGCTTGCGGGCCTTCTTGAGGAGCTTGCGCGCCAGGGCCTTCTGCTTGCGGTTCTTGATCGTGGAAGGTTTTTCGAAAAATTCTCGCTTCTTCCACTCGCGGATGATGCCCTCTTTCTCGACCATGCGCTTGAAGCGCTTTATGGCCTTTTCAAGGGGCTCGCTGTCGTCCACGATGATCTGCTTGATAAAAATCACCTCCCTTCAATCAGGCCGTTCATTATAGTCGTAACGACCGCCTTGTCTAGTAGCGGCGGCCCCAGCCAGTACTCGGGATCCACGGCCTCGCCCTCGGCCCGCAGCTCCCAATGGAGATGAGGGCCCGTCGCCAATCCGGTGGAGCCCGAGCGCGCTATCTCCGAGCCCCGCTCGACCATGGCGCCTTCGGCCACCTCGAGCTTGGAAAGGTGGAAGTACAGCGAATAGAGGCCGGGCAGGTGCTCGATGACGACGCTCATGCCGGTCACTTCCCGATCGGCGGCCAGGACGACCTTTCCTCTCGCGCAGGCGAGGACAGGCGTCCCGGTGACGACCGCCTGGTCGATGCCCTCGTGGACGCTCGCCTCCGAGGTGCCGTCGGCGTAGAGGTAGCGCCGCCGGTCGCCGAAGCCCGCGCTCCGCCATCCGCCCGCCACGGGGAACAGCAGGTTCGACGGCTGTGCGAAGACGGCAGAGTCGTCGACTCGCTCGAGGACGGCGTACAGCTTGCGCGCCTCCTCGACTTTGCGCGCGCTCGGCACGGTCCGCAGGTCCGTATTCGCCTGGTCCAGCTTGATCGTCTCGAACGAAAAGTTCCGAGCCTCGACGACTATCGAGAACGTAGCGCCGGCCGCGGCGAGCCTGTAGGCGCCGGGCGGAAAATCCTTCGCTATGGCGATGAGGGCGCCATACAGCAAGCGCCTCGGCTCGACCGTCGCCACGTGCGCCGGAGTCGGGGCGAGCGGCGCCTCGCTCCCGCTCAAAAGTGCGGACGCGTCGAAGCAGCGCGCCGTGGCGAGCGCCTTGCCCGCGTCGTCGAGGAGCTCGGCCTTCATGCTCGGGCCTTCGTCAGCCGTAGCGTCCGCGACCGGACCTTCGGTGACGATCCAGGCGAGCAGCGGATCGCCCTGACGCAGGCGCGCGGGCGCGACGATGGCGGCTTGCGCCGAGGCGGCGGCCGCTTCGGCGCCGAGGACGAGCGCCGAGGCGAGCACGGCCGCGAGAAGGGACACTGCGCGTCGAGTAGGCATGGGCGAGAAGATATCGCACTTCCTCAGTGTAGGGAAATGGTTTATACTGCCCCGCATGCTCTTCACGACGGGAAACCTCATCGTTCTCGGGCTCGTGCTGGTCATCCTCCTCGTGTACCGCCAGCTCGATCGCGACAATCGCTCGCTCGAGAAGGTGAAGAAGTTCGCGGACCGGCAGCGGGACGAGCTTACCGCCTACGTCGACAAGCGCTCCGACGACCTCCGCCGATTCGGCATCGAGCTCGATGTCCAGCAGAAGGCCGCCAAGGTGGCCCTCGACAGGATACAGGCCGTCCAGGAGGGCTTGGCGCAGCGAGCCGATGCGATAGGCGGCATCGAGAAGCGCCTCGCGGAGTACGACGACGCACTCGCGCGCCTCAAGGACATGACCTCCCGCGTGGACGAGAACCTCTCGCGCATCCGCGACGAGTCGGACTTCGTCGAGTCGGTCGCAAAGCGCGTCGACTCCGCCCAAAAGGAGCTGCTCGTCGCGCGCCGCGATATAGAGTCGCTCAAGGCGGGCTTCGCCAAGGACTCCGCCGCCGCACTCCAGGTTTTCAAGGCCGAGCTCCTCGCGGACGTCGGCAAGCGCGTCGCGGAGCTCGGGCAGACCGCCGAGCGCGCCAGGCTGGACGCGCAGGCCTCGGCGGAGCGCGTGGAATCGGGCAAGGCCGCCTTCGAGCGCGAGCTCGCCCGCGCCTTCGAGAAGGCGAGGATCGAGGCCGAGAGGCTCGAGGACGTCGCCTTCGCCAAGCTCAAGGAAGGCAGCGACGCCAAGGCGGCCCGGCTCAAGGAGATCGTCGAGGAGAAGTTCTCCCAGCTCGCGGCCCTCGCCAAGGAAAAGGCCACCGAGACCCAGGGCCTCGTGAAGGGCTTCAAGGCCGAATGGAAGACCGAGGCCGAGGAAGCAACCGCGGCCCTTCGCGCGAGCCTCGACGACACCGAGGCGCTCGTCGACGGCTTCAGGGCCCAGTGGAAGATCGAGGCGGAGGAGACTCTCGCCCACGGCCGCCTCGAGGCGGAACAGACCGCCGCCGGCATCAGGGCCCGGCTCGCCGAGACGGCAGCGGCGCTCGGCGCCGAGGTGGAGGCGGCCGAGACCCGCGTGGCCGCGTCGGCCGCGTCCGTCTCCATGACCGAAAAATCTGTCGCGGCGCTCGGCGATAGGATCTCGGGCGAGCTCGCGACGGTGGCGGCGCGCACGCAGGCCGATCGCGACGCCATCGTCGCCAAGATCAAGAACGACCACGACATTATCGAGGCTCGGCTATCAGCGGAAGGCGCCGCCCTTCAAACCAAGGTCTTCGAGGAATTCGGCCGTCGCCTGGCCGAGTACTCCTCCGAGGCCGAGGCGCGCTTCGAGAGGCTCGAGGCGGCGGGCGCGGACATCGGCGCCCTCGACCAGGCCTTCAGAACCTCGATGGACCAGGCCGAGCGCCGGGCGTCGGCCGACTTCGAGGCCTTCGGCCTCGAGCTCGCTGAGCGCCGCAAGCGCTTCGAGGAAGGCTTCGAGCGCGAGGGCGCCTCCCTCCGCGCGGGCATGAAGTCCCTCGAAGACGAGCTGGATTCCCTGAAGAGCCGCGCCTACGACAACGTCTCCGAGAAGCTCAAGGTCTTCGAGGACGAGTTCTTCGTCGACCTCAAGGCCAGGAGCGAGAGCGTCGAGCTCCGTCTCGACGCGTGGCACGCCGACCTCGACAAGACCCTCTCGGATCTCGCGGCGAGCACCGCCGCCGAGCGCGCCGCCGCCGAGCGCGCCCAGCTCGAGGAGCTCCGCTCGCGCATCGCGGACAGCCAGGCGCGGACCCAGGAGCAGCTGGACAAGATGCGCGAGCGCGCCCTGGCCGTCCAGGACGGGATCGTCGCCCAGAGCGGCATGGCCGCCGAGTCGCTCGCCGCGCTCAAGGAGGCGGTCCTCAAGGACGCCGCCGACGCGCGCGCCACGGCCCAGGCTTACGTCGAGGGCGAGATCTCCCGCTTCTCCCTCGAGACCGGCGGCAAGCTCAAGGCCGCCGAGCGCGATCTCGCCACGAGAGTCGAGGCCCTGGCCGCCTCCGTCGCCGCCGAGGAGGCGCGCGTCGAGGCCGCCCGCGAGTCGGTCTCCGAGTCCGCCGAGACCTTCGGCGCGCGCTTCTCCGACTCGGTCGCCGAGGTCGAGGCCCGCACGCGCACCCAGCTCGAGAGCTTCGCCGAGGCGACGACCGCCCTCATCGAGAGGACCCGCGCCGAATACGAGACCCAGGTCGAGTCCTATTCCGCCTCGTCGCAGGCCGAGCGCGACCGCATATCGCGCGAGCTCGCCGGCCTCGCCGACCGAACCGCCGAGCTGCGCTCCGACCTCTCCTCTCGCATCGCCCAGGCGCTGGACGGCTTCACACGCGGCTTCGACAGCCTCTCCGCCGAGCTCGAGCGGAAGCGCCGCGAGGCCCAGGCCGAGGGCGAGCTCAAGCTGCGCGAGTACAAGGACGCCGTGCAGGACCTCGGCATGAAGCTCGAGGCGATGCGCGCGCAGGCTTTCGGCAAGGTCGAGTCCGAGGCGTCGCGCGTCGCGCAGGCCGTCGCGGAGATCGACAAGCAGCAGAAGGTGTTCCTGGCCCAGACCAAGCTCTTCGAGCGCTCGGACGAGCTCAAGGAGAGCCTGGCGGCGAGCATCGAGTCGATGAAGACCGACCTCCGCCGGCTCGAGGGACGCCGGGCGGAAGTGGCGGAGATCGAGGGGCAGCTGGCTCGCGTCAAGCGTCTCGAGGACGAAGTCAACCAAAAGGTCACGCGCTTTCTGGCCGAGAAGAAGCGCATCGACGCGCTCGAGGCGGATTTCACCAGGCTCGCGACCGTCTCGGACGGCGTGGACCGCCGGCTCGAGGAGGTCACCGGCCAGGCCGACGCCCTCACCGAGGCCCAGGCCACGATCCGCAAGCTCCTCGAGCTGTCCAAGGAGGCCGAGGCCAAGCTCGACCGCCTCGACAAGAAATCGGCGGTCCTCGACGCCACCGTCGAGGCCGTGGACAAGAACTTCCAATCCGTGCAGGCGGTCGAGAGGGCGGTCGTGGCCGCGGGCGTCGAGCTGCGAAAGATCCCCGAGCGCATTTCGGAGCTCAAACGCGGAGTCGACGAGCTCGCCGCGGGCAGGGACAAGGTGAGCGAAGCCGTGGCGAAGCTCGGCGAGCTCGACGGCGTCATCGCCGACGCCGAAAAGCGCGTCGCCGAGGTCCAAAAGGCCCGCGAGTGGCTCGCCCGCGCGGAGACCCGCCTCGAGGACATCGACCGGAGGGCCCAGGACCAGCTCAAGCTCCTTTCCTCGCTGCTCAAGGAGGAGGAAGGCTCGACGCGAGGACGCGAGCGCGGCGCGCCTCCCTCCAGCGCCCAGGACACCGTCCGCAAGCTCGCGCGCCAGGGCTGGAACGTCGACGAGATCGCCCGCGCCGTGAAGATCAGCCGCGGCGAGGTGGAGCTCATCCTCGAGCTGGGCGCCAAAAATTAAAGCCCGGCTCTACGCGAAGGCTTTCGGCCTTCGCTAAAGCGGAGAGCGAGAGCTACGTTGGGCGAAACCTACACCATCGGGCGCTTGGGGGAGCTCTGCGGCCTGTCGCGCTCGGCCCTTCTCTATTACGACTCGATCGGGCTCCTCAAGCCCTCCGACCGCTCGGCGTCGGGCTACAGGCTCTACTCCGAAGCGGACAAGGCCAGGCTCGAGAGGATCCTCTCCTTCCGCGCGCTGGGTCTCGACCTCGAGCGGATCGGCGAGCTGCTCGACCTGCCGGACAAGGGGCCCGTAGGAGCCCTCCTCAGGCGCATCTTCGCCATCAACGACGAGATCGTCCGGCTTCGCGATCAACAGCGCGCGATACTCGAGCTGCTCGAGGCCGACGGCTCGCTGAAAGTCGGCAAGGCCGCGCTGCTGGCCTTGAGCGGCCTCGGCAAGGCCGCCGGCATAACCGAAGCCAACTACGAGCGCCTCCACGCCGCCTTCGAGGCCAACTCCCCCGCCGAGCACCGCCGGCTTCTGGCCCTTCTCGGCTTCATGCCGGGCGAGATTTCGGAATTCCTGGCAAAAATCGCAAAAAACGTTTGACCCGACTACGGCTTCACCCTTTAGCCTGCGAGCATCGCTTGAAAAGGGAGAGAAGGATGCAGCGAAAACCGCGTTGGAAGAGGGCCGAAAGAATCGACAGGGAGAAGACCTTCGAGGCGAAGGCCGGAGCCGCCGAGATATTCCCCCTCCTCTGTCCCGTCCGGGAATACGATTGGATACCGGACTGGTCCTGCACGATGATCTATTCCGAGTCGGGCGTCGCCGAGAAGGATGCGGTCTTCCATACCCGCGAGCTCTTCGGAAAGAGGACCGTGTGGACGTGCGTCACCTACGAGCCGCCTCGGCTCATCGAGTACGTGTTCGTCCTGGGCGTGAGCGGCGTAGTCCGGCTCTCGATAGCGCTGGAGGAAATCTCCGGGAGGCGCGACGCGCGTGACTTGGAGGATGCGTTTCACCGTGGCGAGGATGATGTCCCGCTTCGCGTCCAAGGTGACGTCGCGCGAGGGATTCGACGCGATGATCTCGGGCCGGCAGCGCGAGCTCGAGGCTTACCTGGGAGCGCAGGGCCGCAATTTGACGTAGCGCCTATTTGGAAAGGGAGCGCGAGGGAAAAACCTTTTGAAAAGGTTTTTCCCTCGCTCGGCGCCCAACCTTCAATCCAACCCCTCTATGGCGAGCTTCCTATCGAGCTTCGCGTTGGCCGCTTCCAGAGCCTCGCGCGAGCCGAGGGCGGCCTGGGACGCGAGCTCGAGCCCGGCTTCGAAGAGCGGCAGCGCCGTCTCCCTGATGTCTCTGACCGTCACCTCGAAGAGGCGGTCGCGCTGGGCCTGCTTGTCCTCGTCGGTCAGGCCGTGCAGGGCATACAGGAGCGCGGTGGAGCCCGCCTCGGCCGGCGAGCGGATGGTTCCGTCGCCTATGAGGCCGACGCGGATTCCCTCGAGCATCTTCTCGTCGAAGGCTTCCGAGCGGAAAAACTCGGGAGCGCGCTCGTAGACCTCCAGGGTCTCGGCCAGGCCCGGGTCCCGATAGCTCAGCATCGACAAGAGGCCGTCGAGGGAGCTGTAGTAGGCCGAGCCGCCGTATGCGCCGCCGCGAACGCGCAGCTTCTCGTAGAGATAGTCCTGGCTGAGGATGCCGGAGAGCATCGCGAGCGCCCCGGCCTCCGCTCTCCGTATGCCTGGCACGGGCAGGACCTTGGCCACGTAATTGACCCGCGCGGCGATCGCCACTCCAATGGAGGCGGCGACGGCCGTTCCCGGCGAGGCCGCCTCGCCCGGCCTGCCCGGGGGCAGGGCCGCCGCGAGAGCCTCGGCCTCGGGCCTCAGCGCCTCGAGAAGCTCGGGGTCTCCGGTCGCGTTGATAAGCAGGCGGTCGCGGGTGAAGACCTTCGCGCGCAGGGCCGAGAGCCGCGACGCGACGACGCCGATCTCGCCATCGGCCTTCCTCGCGAGCTCCGAGAGGAAGCGCAGTTGGCTGACGCCCTCCCATTGCTCGCGCCTGCGGAAGCTCAAGCCCAAGGACGCGGCGGCGCGGTTGCGGGCGAACTGACTCCCCGCCTGGACCACCCGCTGGAAGAGCCGGTTGCGCGATTCGTGGACCAGGTCGGCGAGCCGTTTGAGGTCGCCGAGGTCGCCGAGAGTGAGGATGTCGCGGAAGATCGAGGCGAGCTCCGGGAGCTTGCTTCCCAGGGCCTTGCCGCGAAAGGCGAATCGCTGAAAGACGTCGCTTCCCCCGAGCCTGCCGCCGGCGAGGAACTGCAGGGAAATGCCACCGGTCGAGGCGGCGATGCGCGTTGCCATGGCGGCGTAGTCGAGCCCCGCGGCGCCCATGCCGGTCGTAGCCTTGGCCAGCAAGGGCAGCCAGAGCGTCTCCTCGTCGGCAAGATCGGACACGTCGAAGGCGAGATCGAGGTAGGCCACGCCGTTGGAGAAGAACTCGTGCTCGAGGACTGTCGTCCCCGCGACTTGCCGTCGGACGGTCGGTATCACGAACGCCTTGCGTGGCACTTGGGATATGTCGAGTCTAGGCAGGAGGGCGAGGCTCTCGGGAGAGTCGTCCTTCTCCTGGTCCTCCTCGAGCTCTTTGGCCTCCGCCGCGATGCGCTCGAGCTGGGCCGGGCCCAGACGCGCGCGCCGCTCGGCCATCGCCGCCCGGAACGAGGATTCCTTTCTCGCCGCAATGTCGGCGCTCGGCCGCGCGACGTGGAGGAGCCGGTGCGGGTTGTCGAGGAGCCATTCCCGGATCAGCGAGCCGAAGAGGCCGGGGTCTCTCGCATAACGCGAGCGCGCCTCGACCACCATCGCGCCGAATTCCAGGCCGGTTCTCGGGTCGACGCCGTAGTTCAAGGGGCCGGCCGCGCGGACCAGGAGCTCGATGGGGAAGCTCCGTCCGATCTCCCTTCCCGCCAACTCGGTTTGGTGGAAGGCCGCTTCCACGATCGCCGGTTCGATGCCCTCCTTCGCGAGCCTCGCGAGCGTCTCCAGGCAGAGCCGCTCGATCAGCCGCGGCGCGATCCGGCTCGCTTCCGCGCAGCCCGACCGTGAAGAGGGTCTGGAGATAGTGCGTCTCGTAGCCCGTAAGCGAGCTCAAGTCCTGGCCGAGGCCCGATTCGACCAAGGCTTTCCGCAGAGGACCGGCGGCGCTCCCGACGAGGGCGTCGGCGAGCACGGAGAGGAGGAGCACTACATCGGGCCTCGCGTTCGATTCGAGCATCCAGGCGAGGTCGACGTAGGTCCTGCCGGCGCCCGACTCGTCGCGGCCGATCGGGTATTCCATGTCGGCCTTCCGTGGCGCAGTCCACCGCGGCTGCTCTCGCACGCTCGAGTCGAGCTCGATCTTGGCCGCGTCGGCGATCCGCTGGGCGATGAAGGCCAGGTTGTCTTCGAGCGAGACGTCGCCGTAGAGGAACCAGGTAGCGTTGCTCGGGGAGTAGTACCTGCGGTGGAACTCCAGGAAGGCTTCGTATTCCAGGTCGGGGATGGCATCGGGGTCGCCGCCGGAATCGAAGCGGTAGCAGTTGTCTGGGAACGCGTTCCTTTGGAGCTCGCGCCCGACCAGGGAGTCAGCGTCGGAATAGGCGCCCTTCATCTCGTTGTAGACGATTCCGGAGACGCCCAGCGACGATGGTCCCTCGCCCGCCTGCTCGAGCTCGAAATGGCGGCCCTCGCGCAGGAAGGTCCGCTTCGCGAGCAGGGGATGGAAGACGAGATCGGTGTACACGGAGGCGAGGTTGAAGTAGTCCGCTCGCACGGCGGAGCAGACGGGGTAGACGGTCTTGTCGGGATACGTGAAGGCGTTGAGGTAGGTCGCGAGCGAAGTCTTGCCGAGCCTGGTGAAGGCGTCCTTCACCGGATACTTTTTCGAGCCGGCGAGGACTGAGTGCTCGAGGATGTGCGGCGCTCCGGTCGAGTCGCTCACGGGCGTGCGGAAGGCGATGGCGTAGAGCTTCTCGTCGTCGTTGCAGGCCAGATGGACGAGCCTCGCTCCGGTCGCGAGGTGGGTGCACTCGTAGCAGCGCGCCCGGATGCCGGCGAGCTCGGTGACGCGATCTACGCGGAAGCCGTGGACGAGGTCCCCGGGCGCACGCTCGGCGGGCGGTATATCGTAGCGAGTCATTCTTCCTCCTCGGGTATTTCGTCCACCAGATCGCTGATCGACGCCTTTCGGTGCATCCGGCTTACGACCTCGGCGAAGAGCGGAGCGACCGAGACTATCTTGAACCTCGCCGGATCGAGGGCCCCGCACCGCGCCGAGTCCGTCGCAACCACGAATTCGATATCGCTTTCTACTATTCTTTTTTCGCCTGCCTCGCTCAGCGGCAGGTGAGAGAGGCTCGCGTAGACCCGTTTGGCGCCGTTCCGCTTGAGGTACCGGCACAGCTCGACGAGCGTGCCGCCGGAGATGCTGAAGTCGTCGACGATCATCGCGTTCTTGCCCTTTACCGATCCGATAAGGTCAAGAATTTCGGGCATGCCCTCGTGGCAGCTGCGCCCCTTGTCGGCTATCGCGACCGGAAGCCGCAGATCGGCGGCGAATCTGCGCGCGTTCTTGACGAACCCGGCGTCGGGGGCGACGATCACCAGGTCCTCGAGTCCGAGGCCCCTGACGTAAGAGGCCAGCGTGGGCCGCGCGTAGAGGTGGTCCACCGGCTTCTTGAAGAAGCCCTGGATCTGCGGGGCGTGGAGGTCCATCGTGATGATCCTGTCCGCCCCCGCGAGCTCGATGCTCTCGGCGACGACCCTCGCCCTGATCGAGACGCGGGGCTCGTCCTTCTTGTCGCCCTTGGCGTAGCTGAAATAGGGGATGACCGCCGTGACGTACTTGGCGCCCGAGCGCTTGAAGGCGTCCATCCAGAACAGCAGCTCGACGAAGTCGTCGTTGGCGCTCGAGCCGCCGGCGACGCTCGGCCCGATCGGCTGGACGAGGAAGACCTCCTCGTCGCGGACGTGCTCGCCAATCTTGACGTAGCTGTTGCCCTCAGGAAAGCGGATCGTCTCGGCCGGCCTGAGCTCGACGCCGAGGTGGGAGCACATCCTGAGCGCGAAGGCCGCGCCGGAATCTCCGGCGAAGATCTTTATTTCGGCCACATGCGCCTCCTAAATGCCCTCGCGGATCATCGCGAGCGCAGCTTCCATCGGGATGTCTCGGCCAGCGAGCAGTTCCTGGATTGTCGGTACCGCCTGGAGACGAGGAAATCGAAGTCCGAGGTCAGGGCCCTGAGCCCGATGGACGCGGACTCGGCGTCCATCGGCCGGGCAGGGCCCAGGCAGAGCAAGGCGAGCGCGAAAAAAAACGGCGCGGCGCGGTGCGGCGCCTTCATTTGGCCAACGCCGCCGCCAGGCCCACTTCGATCATCGAGCGGAACGTCTTCTCGCGCTCGGCCGAGGTCGTCTCCTCGCGGGTGACCAGGTGGTCGCTCACCGTGAGGACGGCCAGTGCCTCGACGCCGTACTTGGCGGCGAGAGTGTAGAGCTCGGCGGTTTCCATCTCGACGCCGATGACGCCGAAGCGCGCCCAGAGCTTCCACTGGTCGCTCTCCTCGGTGTAGAAGGAGTCGCTCGAGATGATCTTGCCGACGTGGACGGGCATGCCTTTGCCCACCGCCGCGTGGAAGGCGGCGTCGAGGAGCCGGAAGGATGGCGCGGGGGCGTAATCCATGCCGCGGAAGCGCACTTTGTTGATCGCCGAGTCGGTGGAGGCCGAGAGGCCGAGGATCATTTCGCGGACTTTGACCTCGGGCGTGAGGCCTCCGCAGGTGCCGACGCGGACCAGCTTCTTGACGCCGTAGTCCTTGATGAGCTCGTTGACGTAGATCGAGAGGCTCGGCATGCCCATGCCCGTGCCCATGACCGACACGCGCTCGCCTTTGTAGGTCCCGGTATAGCCGAACATGTTCCGCACCTCGTTGAAGCGCTCCGGGCTTTCGAGGAATGTCTCGGCGATGAACTTGGCGCGAAGCGGGTCTCCCGGCAAGAGGATGCCCTCCGCTATCTGTCCCTTGGCCGCGGCGATGTGGATGCTCATTCTTTCCTCCTGGTGATCGCGGAGCGTTATGCTAGCACATTAAGCGGCTCGCGTGGAGCGGAGGACCCGTCGCGCCCGCCCGCGCCGACGTCGTCGCGATGGCCTGTTGCCGAGTAGGCGGCCGCGCCCGCTGCGCCTGCGTTCGACGCGGCGTCGGCGTGCTCTTGCGCGATCTCGGCCATGGCCTCGGCCTCGACCTGGGCCGCGGAGGCGGCGACGGAGAGGTCGGCTGCCGAAGGGTCGCTGGGCGCGAGTGCCGCCGCGCGGACCGTCCGCATCTTCTCGGCCGTCGCCTGGGGATCGCCGGGCACCGGCGAGGTGTCGATGCCCACTTCGCCGCCGACCGCGTACTCGGCGCCGTCGGGGCCCTGCTGGTACGTGTAACTGGCGCCCCCGGTGACGTAGCGGCCGCCCGCGGCCATGTGCGCGGCCTCGTGGGCGCGCACCGCGGCGTCTCGGGACTTGAGCTGGGCGAGCTCGCTGATCACCGCGGCCGAGCGTTCGCCTTGCTGCTGGGCCTGCCGGCGCTCGATGGCCGCCTTCTGACCCAGGAGATCGTCGAGCCGCTCGCGGACCAACGTGGCCGCGCTGCGAGGATCGAGGGCGAGATTCCTGCTCGACCCTGGAGTTCCCGCCGTGGATACGGCCGGACCCGCGGCCTCGGCAGCCTCGGCCGCCTCGCTACCGTCCTCGCGCCTCTGGAGCGACGGTATCGACTGCACGCGCGGTATCGGACCTGCCTTGCCCAGAGGCGCGATCGCGCCAAGCGGCGAGCGGTTCGAGCCCGAGAGCCCGCCTGAGGATATCGACGAGACCGCCGAGATCGCCATGAGCTAAATATAGTGCCATATAGGCCCGCGCCGCCAGCACATGCTAATTTGGAGGCATGGAATCGTATTCGATCCTTTACGAAGACGCCGACATCCTCGTCGCGAACAAGCTCGCGCCCATCCCCGTCCAGCAGGACAAATCCGGCGACAAGTCCTTGCAAGACTACCTGCGCGACGAGCTGTGCGGACGGGCAGACAGGGCGGACGCGGCGGCGGGAGAGATCCTCGAGGCGGCGCATCGCATCGACCGCCGCGCCTCGGGCGCCGTCATCTTCGCCAAGACCCACTTGGCCCTCTCTACGCTCGAGGCCGCATTCAGGGACAAGCGCGTCGAGAAGGAATACCTCGCCTGCGTCGAGCGGGAGCCCGATCCATCGGCGTATCCGCCGGCGGGCAGGCTCGAGCATCGGCTGGCCTGGGACAAGAGGCGCAACGTCGTGCGGAGCTACCGTCCCGACTCGGTTTCCGGCAAGCCCGCCCTCCTCGAGTACCGCGCGGCGGGCAGGTCGGATAATTACTATTTCCTCATGGTGAACCTGATCACTGGCAGGCACCACCAGATCAGGGCCCAGCTGTCGGCCATCGGTTGCCCGATCCGCGGCGACTTGAAGTACGGCGCCAGGCGCAGCTCGCCCTCGGGCCTAATCATGCTGCATGCGCGTCGCGTCGTCCTGAGCCAGCCCCGGACCGGCGAGCGGATCGAGGTCCTCGCGCCCTTCCCGTCGGCCGAGCCGCTTTGGGAGGCCTTTACGCTGGTCTAGGCGCTGGCTGGAAGTTGATCAGCTTC
The DNA here is from genome assembly GCA_963828175.1 of uncultured Spirochaetota bacterium. Classification (GTDB taxonomy): domain Bacteria; phylum Spirochaetota; class Spirochaetia; order Treponematales; family Rectinemataceae; genus UBA1306. Next base: position 2,409 of record CAWHFT010000147.1, on the reverse strand, counting down.
CACTGAAGGTACGCGCCGGAGCCGCCCCTCGGGGCCGCCAGGAGCTCGAAGACGCCGCAGTTCGATGTGGTGAGGAGCGGCATCCAGGAACGTCCGCCAAACGTGGATCGGACGAGCCACTGGATGAAACCTCCGTGGCTGACGCACGCTATGCAGCGCTCGCCGGCCACGGCGCGCTCTCGCAGGAGCGACCACGCCCGCATCGCGCGCTCGTAAAGGGCTTCGGCCGTCTCGGCTCCGGGCACGGCCTCCCAGCTGCGTCCCTGGAAATCGGCGAAGATCTCGGGATGCCTCTCGCGCGACTCGTCGAAGCTGAGCCCCGTGAAGATGCCCGTGTCGAGCTCTGCGAAGCTCGCGTCGACCACCGCGCGAGTCCTGCACGCCGCGGCCGCGATGCTGGCAGTCTCGGCCGCCCTCGCGAGAGACGAGGAGAAGATCGCGGTGACTCCCTCGGCCTCGAGCCAGTCGCCCAAACCCCGAGCCTGGGCCCGGCCGATCTCGTCGAGAGGCATGTCGAGCCTGCCCTGGAATATCCGCTGGGCGTTGCCCTCGCTCTGCCCGTGACGGATTATGAAGAAACGCGTCTCCTGCTTTAGGCCGGTGAAAAAGGACGAGTCGGCAGAAATTCCCGTGACACTCATAGCAAGACAGTATAGAGCGGATCGCCTCAAATCAACAACATCGCAGCAAGCTACGATGTTGTCGGTTCTGCAAGGAATGGATTTTATGCGGATCCAAAGATGGTTATCCTTCAATGATGTCCTGTCGGCAGCTCGACGGCAAAGGAACTGCCCCGCGCCGAGACCGGCCGATTCCGCGCGTATGCTGCCGCCGTGCAGCTCGACGATCTTCTTGGCGATGGCGAGGCCCAGGCCGCTTCCCGAGGCGGGGTCGGATTTTGAGCGGGAGCGGTCGGCCTGGAAGAAACGGTCGAATACGAGGCCGAGGTCCTCGCTCGCGATGCCGACGCCTTCGTCGACGAAAGTCGCGATGGCGCGGTCGCCTTTCCGGCGAAGCCGTATCGCGATGCGCCCGCCCGAGCGGCTGAACTTGACCGCGTTGTGGAAGAGGTTCGTCCACACCTGTGCGAGCATGTTCTCGTCGGCGCAGACCTCCACGGGATCGAGGTCGAGGTCGAGCGCGATCTTCTTGGCGTCCATTGCGGCTCGGCGGCGACCACGACGGCGCGGATCTGCGCGTCGAGCGCGAAACGCCGCGCCAGGGGCTCGAGCCTCGGGCTCGCGCCCCGCGATTCGAGGGCGGTCAGGCGCAACAGCGCCGTCGGAAAGCCGCGAGAGCCGTCCGCTCTCCTCCTCGATGATCGAGAGATAGTGGAGCCTCTTTTCCTCGGCCAGTCCGGACTCGCGCAGGGCCTTGGCGAACCCGGCGATCGAGGTGAGCGGCGATTGGAGCTCGTGCGAGGCCGTGGAGATGAATTCCTGGCGCATTTCCTCCATCCGCTTCAGGGATTGGACCATTAGGTTGATCTCGCCGGCGACCGGGCCGAACGGGTTGTCCGGCTTGATGTCCACCGTGACGCCGAAATCGCCCGTCGTGATGCTGCGGATCGCCGCGATGAGCGTCGAGAAATGGTCGGGGTGCCTCGCGCGGATGAACAGCCCGAATACGTTGACGATCAACCCGAACGCGACGAGCGTGGCGAGGAGCGCGGCAAGGCCGCCTGTCCAGCTCGAGCCCTCGAGACCGAGCCGCGACGCCAGCGCGCGGAAGCCGGTCCACATCGCGCCTATCAGCGCGAGCACGACGACCGCGCCGATCAGCGCCCGGACCAGTGGTATGCGTCGCTTGCCGTCATCGCGGTGACGGCGTACTTCGCTCGCGGCGCGCACGCTTTGGTCGGCGGTCGGGGAAGCGCCGCTCATCGCGGCGCCTCCAGCCGATAGCCCAGGCCCCGGATAGTCACGATGCGGTAGCCGTAGCGCTCCTCGGGAAAGCGCTCGCGGATCCTGCCCACGTGGACGTCGACCGTGCGCTCGGTGCCCTCGAACTCGCCGCCCCAGACATCGCGCAAGAGCTCGTCCCGCGTGAAGGTCCTGCCGGGCGACGCGCCCAGCTTGAACAGCAGCTCGAACTCCTTTAGTGGCGGAGTCACGGCCTCGCCCTCGGCCATGATCTCGAAGCGCCTGCGATCGCAGAATGGCTCCGGTAGCGGGATCGATGAACAGCGAGCCATGATAACCGGGAGTTTGTAAAGTATGCGAGACAACCGGCTGCAGTTGGTTGATCATCTGACCGTACCGTCCTCGTCCTCCCCCCGTCGAGTTGACTCCGCCGGGCTGCTCTTCCGCAATGCAACAGAATGTAACTCCATAGTGGGAGGCTGCCCTGGGGACGGAATAGCGCTAGACCGCAGCCAGGCCCGCTGGAGTCTGTTTCCATGGTTGAATG
>CAWHFT010000146.1:0-10782 GCA_963828175.1 uncultured Spirochaetota bacterium | reverse complement strand
GTAAGCGTCAAAACAACCGCGTCTTGAGCCCATCCCGAAGTAGGAGCATCCTCATCGCCGGAGGATGCATTGATGATACGACGCGGCGAGGATTTTTGGCGGACAGCCGTCGAGCAGCAGAGGGCGAGCGGGCTGAACGCAACGAGGTTCTGCAAAAAACGATCCTTGAAACGCGGGACGTTTCTACGATGGCGGAAGCGATTAGCTGACCACGGAAACGACCAGGACTTTATCGAAGTCCCGGCTATCACGCTGCCCTGCATACACCGTGACGGGAATCAAAGTCTCGAAGTGCGAATCGGCCACGACATACGGATCACCGTGCAATCAGACAGTGATCTCGACCTGGTTAGCCGATTCATAGCCGCTATCCGGAGAGCGTCGTGAAGATCGATCTGGAAGAGGCAAGGATATTCGTCCGGCCCGGTGCGACGGATATGCGCAAGCACATCAACGGTCTCGCGGCCATCGCGGAAAGCACGATGAAGCAAAGTCCTTTAACCGGGAATCTCTTTCTCTTTTCGAATCGCCAGAAGACGGTATTGAAAGCCATCTACTGGGATCGGAATGGATTTTGCCTATGGATGAAAAGGTTGGAGAAGGATCGCTTTCCCTGGCCCGACGACGATACCGCTGCCCGCGAAATAGCACGCGATGAAGTGGCGATGCTCATGCGTGGCATCGATTTCTGGCATGAGCATAAGGAGCTCTCCTATTCGTCGGTGCTATAATGGCGCATGAGCGAATCCGGAATAGCGGACGCACGAGGTTGTGCAGAAGCGCCGTGCGTGAAGATTGAAGAAGCGCTGGACGAGGTCCGTCAGCTCAAGTTACGTGTCGGAGAATTGGAACGGCAAAACCTGCTTCAGGGCGAAGAAATTCGCCTTATGAAGCTGCGTAAGCACGGCCAGAGCTCCGAGAAACTGACTGCTGATGACATCCAACAGGGAATGTTGTTCGACGAAGCGGAGTTATATTCCACCGCGAACGACGACAGTCCGGCAACCGAAGAAGTACGCATCACCAAGACCGTCTATACTCGCCGCAAGCGGGGGCGCAAGCCGATCTCGCCGAAGCTCTCGAGAATCGAAGTGATCGTCGATCTACCCGAAACGGAGAAGACGGTCGGCGAAGGCTTTGAACTTATTCGGATCGGCGAGGAAGTATCGGAGCAAGTCCACGAGGTACCGCAGAAGTACATCGTGATCCGGACCATCAGGCCAAAATACGTCGTGAAGAGTGTGGCTGCGGAACTGCACGAGGAAGTCGCCAGTCGGATACTGGTGGCGCTGCTCCCGCCGCGCATTCTTCCGCGGAGCATCGCCACGCCTTCGCTCCTGGCCGCGGTGCTGATAGGCAAGTTCTGCGACGCCTTGCCCTTCTATCGCCAGGAGCGTACCTTCGCCCGCCATGGACTCGAGATAAGTCGGCAAGATATGGCGAACTGGGCCATCGCCGTCGCGAAGAAGCTCGAAGGCCTCATCGAGCTCATGCGCGCTGAGCTTCTCACCAGCCCCTACCTGCATTGCGACGAGACGTTCTTCCAGGTCCTGAACGAGCCGGGACGGTCGAATCAAAGCCAATCGTACATGTGGGTGACGACGGGAGGTACGGGGAAGGCGCGTGTCGCGCTCTACCAGTACTCGAGGACACGGAGCTCCGCCTTCGTGAAGGATTTCCTGGCGAACTACAACGGTTATCTGCAGACCGACGGTTATGATGGCTACACTGCGATCGGGGAGAAGGAAGGGATCGCCCACGTGGGCTGCTGGGCCCATGCCCGGCGCAAGTTCGTCGAGGCGCTCAAGATCGCCCAAGGCGAAAGCTCAGCCGCCGAGATGCTGGCCCTGATCGGCGTGCTCTACGATATCGAGCGTGAGCTGCGTATAAAATTCTTCAGGGAAGGGGGACCAGGCAACGAGGCGGCGTTCCTCCGTTCGCGGCGCGAGGCGGTGATCCCGATCCTGGAAAAGATCGAAGCCTATCTGACGGCCAAGTCGATCGAGGTTCCGCCACAGACCACGCTTGGCAAGGCAGTCGCCTATACCCGCGAGATGTGGCCCCGACTCATTCGGTATATCGAGTGCTCGTACCTTACACCCGACAACAACGAGGCCGAGCGGGCCATCAGACCCTTCACGATCGGTCGCAAGAACTGGGTGACCTCGGGCGGTCCTCGCGGCGCCTTCGCCAGCGCCACTTTGTATTCATTCATCGAGACCACGAAGCTCTGCGGCCTTGAGCCCTATTACTACCTCCGGTACGTCCTTACTAAGCTCCCAGCTACTGATCCACAATCCTTAGCGAGTCTTCTACCCTGGAATATCGACACCGCAAGTCTCGGAGAGCTCACGGCCGAGGACGCTCGGCTCTCGATTGATTCGATTCCAATAGCGTAGGTCCCAGGGCGATCTTTCCCTTCGTTACTACGTATTCGGTGGTACCTGGGAAGAATTGACGATTACGGTACAACTCGCGGATCAGCGTTTCCTTCTCTTGTACCATGCCGATTTTTGGGCCTATAAAGAGACTGCAGATCAGGGCGCTCACCGTGAACCATATACCGCTCTCGCCGATGGGTCCGGCGATCGCCAGGGAAGCCGCTCCGATCAGGGAGAAAAAAAAGGCTATGATCAGTGTCTTCGCCTTTATGGACAGTCGCGGTGCGAAGACGACCATCACGTCTATGGCGTAAGCGACGACGATGATCGTTCCCCCAAGGTAATCGCCCCTGAGGAATACGACCGTGGCGCTCGGGACGATGGCCAGGGTTCCTGCAACGACGCCGGAAAGAGAAATGACATAAAATATGAAGCATTGCCAGTACTCAATCGTATTCTTCTCGGCCGGCCCCATATAATGATTGATGATTCGGTTGAGAATCGCTGATATATTCCGCAGCATGTCGGCCTCCTCGGCCAATAGGCATGGATCGGCTCACGTTCTTGCACTACCCTATAGGCTTGTAAGAATCATCCCGGAACCTAAGCCGGCAAGTGAGTCCATTGAGCGAGTCGAATTCGACTGTCCCTTTCAGCTGATGCTTCCCCAGACTCCGGATGGTCTGCAGCCCCATTTTCCCTTCCTTCTCGGGATCGAAGCCACCAGGTAACCCGATTCCGTTGTCGGCGACGCTCAACAAAATGTCACCATCTGCCATCCTCTGTAGCTTGCATTTGATTGTGCCAGCCCGTTCATCTGGGAAAGCATGCTTAAGAGCGTTAGTAATCAGCTCGGTCAAGATCAAGCCACAGGGTATAGCCACATCGATCGATACGGATAAGTCCTCAATTTCTTTCTCTACGGACAGCTTAACCGACGAGAGGCGGTAGCTTGTTGTCAGCAACCTCAGGAGGTCTGTGACGTAGGCATTCAGATTAATATGGGAAAGATCATCTGCCTCGTAAAGTTTTTGATGCACGAGGGCCATCGTGTCGATGCGAGCCTGCATCTCGTCATAGGCCTCGCGCAGGCGCTCGTCTCTAGTCTCCTCGGCCTGCATATTAAGAAGGGCACTGATCACTGCCATGTTGTTCTTGGTGCGATGATGCAGTTCCCGGAGCAGGACAATCTTCTCCTCCAGGGATCTGCGAATTTGCTCTTCTGCCTGGATACGATCGGTAATATCGATGTTGACTCCGATCATACGCGAGACTTCCCCGGCCTTGCCCCGAATGAGATGCGAATGAGCCTTGATGTATCGGACCTCTCCATCCGGGCGTATCACGCGGAAAACGGGTCCAAATTCCCGCTTACCGCGAGCCGCCATCTGCAACTCATCGTCGACGCCCCGGATGTCGTCGGGGTGAACCGCATCACGCCACGCCCCAATTTTGCCGCCAAAATCGACCTTATCGATGCCATAAATCAAGTGCATGTTCTCATCCCACAGAAGGAGATCCTCCGCGATTTGCCAATCCCATATTCCGATATCTGCGGCTCTGACGGCAAGTTTAAGACGTTCTTGGTTTATTGAGAGAGAGTCCTCGGCCTTGAGTCTGTTTTCGTGGTAGGACACAGTAGCCGTTCCTATGAAAATTCCCGCAGAGAGGAAAGTCAGCAGCGCAACGAGTTCTAGTGGATTTTGGAACCATAAAAAACCAGGCGCAGAGGCCGGGAGTAAAAGAATCCTGTCGAGTATTATAAAAAGGTACCAGGTCGCCACTGAACCGCCTATCGCCACTAGCGCTACTCTTCCGTTGAAGCGTGACTCCTTTTTGATAGGGAGGCCCAACAACCTTCTAATTACCGGCAGCTTGAGGAGAAAATCAACGAAAATTGCGATGACGTACAGAACAATGATCCCCTTGATTGTGATGCCGTTCAGAACTGAAGCCGACATTGATAGCTCGGCCCGGGGATTCCAGAAGGGAGGGTTGAAGCGCATCGCTACTGGGAACAGCACGAAACTGATACCACTGAAAACCAAGACGGTAATCGGAAAAACCAGATGTGGATAATATGCGGGGCGTCTACTGCTCAATCCCATTAAATACCCGGTCACTGTAGGCCAATAGATTAGCAACAAACTGGTTACTAGGCAGGCCCAGCCATTGTTCGGCCACAGGATGAAGGGGTAGAATGCGCCGAATCCCAATGTGGCCGCGATTAGGCCATACCTGCCACCATAGGCCATACCGGCGAGAAGCGGAAGAAAATCGAACCAGTTGATGGAGATGGAAAAGGGAGGGACCCTGAAACTAAGCGTGAAGAAGGATCCTACAAACCCCATCACTCCGAGTAGAAGTGAAATGAAAACCTTCCTGGGCTCGAGGTGAAAGCGCTGTTTCTTAGTCACATCGGTCATAGTCACCCCACAGGTAATCCCTCTCAATACAACGCGAAGGTCTTCCCCGATTTGATCTCGAGGGCCTTTACCGTCGGCCCATCCTCGAATAACACATCGACCTCGGTGCCGGAGCTATCACGCCAGAAGTGGATATCCGGATCGAACCCCAGGTTGTACCGGGTCTTGAGGAGCTCCGCCAAGACGAAGGACTCGAAAAGGAAGGTCTGGAATTGCCCGAGGTTCTTGACGTGGACGATGGACCGTACATCGCGCTCGACATAGGAGGCGATGTAGTTCGTGTACCAGTCGTAGGGGCTGACCTCGCGGTCGAAGAGGGGCGGATAGAAGCCTTTGACGATCGCCTCGAAGGGAATCGTAACCGGCTCGCAGCAATTTTGACTCCTTTCGGGAGTCGCAGAGTCCCTCGCGGGCCGGGCCGCATTCCTCACTCTCCTGCCCTTCTCGACTAGCGAGCTGGACGCTTCGAAGGAGCTCGCTGCCGATATTTACCCGGCTCGGTAGGGCTTGCCGGGGAAGGTAGCGCGCGCCAGCGTCGTTTTCCCTGATTGCCGCGGACCCGTGATGCAGAGAACCGGGAACCCTTTTTCGAGTCTTTTGAGCGTTTCAGAAGCGTGACGAGCGATCATTCCGCCAGTGTATCGTCTATTTGCATTTTGTCAATTGTACTACCAAAATGCAAAACCGCCCTCTCTGAGGCGAGCTATTGTTCTTGAGCGCGCGAAGCCTCCCCGGAGTACTCGACGATCAGGCCGTGGAGCTGCTCTGCTATGTCATTCAACCTATGCATGGTCTCGGAGGTATGGGTGGCCGAGCCCACGAAATTGTTGACTCCCGAGGAGATCTCCTTTAGAGCCTGGATGATCTGGTCGAAAGCGGCGCTCTCCTCCCTGATGGAAGCGTCGATGTCGGCGGTCGCCTGGGCCGAGGACTCGGCGCTCAGGGCTATGCCGGAGAATGATCCGCCTATCCCCGAGGCGATGTCCCAGCTCTGCTCGAGCGAGACGTAGCCTTCTCGCGCGGCCTTGACCACGTTGTCCGAGGTCGCGATGAGGGCGCTCACCTTGGCGCGAATATTCTTGACGCTGACCATCGTCGAGTCCGCCAGGCGCTTGACCTCCTCGGCCACGATCTGGAAATTCGCCGGCATCGCCGGCGGCGACCGCCTCCAGGGATGCGTTGAACGCGATGATGCGGATCTGGGTGGCGATGCCGTCGATGAGCTTGACAACCTCCGTGATCGAACCGAGCTGGTCGTTGAAGTCCGTGATCATGGAGATCGACTCGGAGATGCGCCCTATCACCGCCTCGAGCTTCTCCAAGGCCGTCTTGACGTTCACGACCCCTTCATCGGCCTTCTGCGCAGTGGCCTGGGACTCTTGGTGGACGGACGTCGATTTCTGGGAGATGCGGCCGAGCAGCGAGTTGGCGTCTTCCATGGTGGCGACTATCTCGCGGACGGCCGCGGCTTGCTGGTTGCCGGTGACGCTGATCTCGCGCGTGGACACGGCGAGCTCCTCGGTCGAGGAGGTCAGCGTGTCGGAGCCGCCTCGCAGGTGGAGGAATACGCTCTGGAGGATCGAGTTTTTGCGGTTCAGGTCCTCGGCCTGCCGCGTCGCGGTCCTGGAGACCTGCTCCTGCTTGATCGCGAGATCGAGGAACACGCAGGCCACGAGCCACTCGTAGCCGTACACCAGCGTCCACGCGTAGGGGATGAGGCTTCGCGACTCGTAGCTCACGTCGTAGACGCTCGCGACGATGGCGCCGGCATAGCCGAGGCATAGGATGATGTAGGGCCTTATGCCGTTCCTGGCCGCGGCGGCCACGATCAGGCAAAGGCTGAACAGGAGATTGGGCGTGATGACGATCTGCGTCGCGATGTGGAAAGCGTCGTTGGTCGCGGTGAAGCCGCGCTGGGCGAGGACCCACGCCGAGGCCGCGACGACGGCGGCGAGGGACACCAGCTTGATCCAGCGCTTCCGCGCGAGCAGCGCAGTCGTCTCCATCACGTAGAAGGAGAAGGCCGTCACGCAGCAGAAGAATCCTACGCGGCCGATCTTGGTGAGGAGAGTGTCGGAGGCGGCCAGGTGGTTGAAGACGATGTTCACGTACGCCATCGAGAAAAAGGCGCAGCACAGGGCGAACCACAGGAAGCGTCGGTCCTTCTCCCTTCCCAGCGCGAACATGGAGAGGAAATAGACGAAGAGGAGCGCGCCGACCGTAAAGCCGCCGGCGACGAGCTGGACCATGAAGAAGTTTCGCCAATACACATAGTCCGAGGCCTGGCGCGAGTCGGCGATGCCGAGCTCCATGAGAGGGCTTCGCTCGGCTCCGATCTCCGCCTCGACGGTTATCAGATTTTTCTCGCGCAGGTCCGCGCCGTGCAGGTAGATCAGGACGGACGAGTACATCCGGACCCGGTCCTGATCGCCGTCCTCGCCGTAACGGTGGAGAAGGCGCCCGTTCAGGTAGAGCTTGTACGGGAAGGAGCTCGGCCCGATGACAAGGCAGGTGGAGTCGTTCGCGCGCTCCGCAAGCTCGAAGGGAAGGAAGAAACGATAAGTCTTGAGACCGAGATCGGAGTTCGGCGGCAGAGCGCCCCCGAGGTAGGTCAGCGCTCCTTTCCCATCTGACGCGTCGAGGGTCATCGCCCCGAAGCGGGCCAGGTTGATGTCCGAGAGCCTGGTCGTGCAGCCTGTCATGAGTGCGACGCAGAGCATGCAAGTGATCGCGGGCAACGCGTGCTTTTTCATCGATTTTCCTCGTATTCGAAGCGAGCGAGGACTTTCTTGAGCTCGTCTATCAGAGCCTGGAGCTTCCCGATCTCGGCCCCGCTGATCCTGGTGCTGGCGAGGACCTGCTCGGCCCCTTCCGAGATCTGCTTGAGGGTGGTGAATATCTGCTCGAAGGCCTGGTTCTGCTCGAGCAGTATCTGGCTGATTCCGCCCGCCGAGCTCGAGGTGCTCTCTGCGGATTCGCGGATGCGGGTGAATATGTCGTTGAGATCGCTGGACAGCCGTATGCCCTCCTCGATCTTGACGGTGCCATCCTCGGAGCTGGACAGGAGACGATCGGAGCCCTGCTGAATCTGGCTTATGCGGGTTTTGACGCCGACCAGGGACTCCACCGTGCTGTTCGCCAGCCGGCGGATCTCCTCGGCAACTATTCGGAAGCTCGCCCCGGCTGCTCCGGCCGACGAGGCCTCCAGCTCGGCGTTGAAGGCTATGATCCTGGTCTGGTTGGCGATGCCGTTGATGATGTCGATGATCTCCCCTATGGAAGAGATCTCCTCCGTAAGACCGTCGATCTCGCTCAGGGTCTCGACGTTGGCCCGCTTTATCTCGTCCATCTTGCGTATGGTGTCCTGGACTTTTCCGAAGCCATCGTCCACGAAGCTGCGGCTCTCCATGGCGTTGCCGGACAAGGCCAGGGCCCGGTCCTGGATCTCCTTGTTGATGTGGTTCGAGCCTTCCATCGTGCCGACTATCTCCTTGACGGCCGCCGCCTGCTGACTCGTGGCGGCCACGGTCTGCTTGATCTGGGAGCCGAAGCTCATCACCGTTCCGGAGAGCCTGCCCGACGCGGATCGCAGCTGCACGAGGACGAGCCGGAAAAGGCCGAAGGCGCGGTTGATTTGATGCGCCGTCAGGGCATAGTCGTCGCCGAGGTCGGTGGGGACGCTGGCGGTCGTGTCGCCGCGCTCGGCGATGTCCTCGAGCGCGCCGCGGATGGCCCGGAGGCGCTTCATGCTGAAATGCCGACTGTAGATGAGGATGGGGAAGAGGGTCAGGATGTTCAAGACCAGGGCGGCCATGATGCGCAGGGAGAAGAAGCCGATGTTTCCCGGGCCCTTGCGGATCACCATCATCAGGAAGAATATCCCGAGACTGGAGATGAGGGTGGGCATGAGTATGGAAAAGCCGTCCACGAGTGCGCTCGCCCTATTCGCCCGGGCGGCGGCGGCGGTCACGGCCTCGTCGCCCAGGGTCGCGACCAGCTCTTCCGCGATCTCCGACGAGGCGCTTCGCAGATAATAGTAGATGAAAAGGCCCGTTGCGAAGCTCGAGTACAGGGCGAAGGCGAACGTGGCGGCTATGTGGAACGGCTCGTCGAATTGCGAGCTGATGAGGAGTAGCGCGGCCCCCGTCGCCACGAACATGCGGGCCAGGACCAGCGCGGCCTGGAGCAAGGGGAGGTCGACTACGAAGGAGCGGAAGTTCGCCTTGCCCGTCTCGTCCAGCGAACCCGACCGCCAGGCGGCCAGGCCCGACTTGGCCTTTCCTCCCAGAAAGAGATTGAGAGGGAGGGCCAGCACGATCTGGTTCGCCGCCATGATGGCCAGCACGCTGAGCAGAAAATCGCGAATCGACACGCGCGAGAAATCGATCATGAAGCCGCCGTAGGCGGCCGCCAACGGGGCGCCCACGACGTTGGCGAACAGCTCCGTCCGAAAAAAACGCTTGATGAGACTGGTATCCTTGCTGGAACGCGTGCCCATTGCATCCGCCTTGCCATGAAATGATGACACAGTATAGAGCCCGACCGGCCTGTTGTCACTCGGGGCGCTTCGGCTTGAGATGCGGATGGACATGAAGTAGAATGATTGCCCGGAGGGAAAATGCCGCAGTCCAGGGACACCGACCCCGTAAGGCCTGTAATGGTAAAAATCGCCGTCTCCTCGTTCCTCATCCAGGTGGCCACGCTGTACTCCAGCGAGATTTTCAACGGCCTTTACAACAATCGCTTCGATTCCCTGGCCCTGGACTTCGGCGGCCGCCTCCCCTACTTCTTCAAGCCGACGGTTTTCTTCGTTTTCCTCATCGCCTACGTCTTTCAGTTGGCGGTCATCTTCCTCACCCTGAGGCCGATGTTCCGCTACCTTCGGAGCGGGGAAGGCTACGATCTCGCGAGGCTCGCCGCGATCAAGCTCCCCTGGCGGATAGTGATCATCCAGTCGTGTACCTGGATCATAGGCACTACGTCCTACTTCATCCTCTGGCGCTGGCAGCCGGAGAGCGGGCTGCCCTACGTTTTTTCCCTCATTCTAAAGATCGCCTTCGGTCTCGTGGGCTCGATGTACAACTGCATCTTCGCCAACATCCACCTCCTCCCCGCCAAGCGCGCCCTGAAGATCGTCGACATCAAGAACGGCGAGATCGATCATTTCACGCGCAACAAGAATCTCCTCATCGCATCCTGCTCGACCTTCCTGATCGTCACGCACTTCGCATATATCTGTTTCTACCTGCTCCATCCCCACGCCCAGCTGCCGCATCCCTACGTCGCCTTGGCGTCCTGGGGCGGCTATTTCATGGCCCTGGCAATAGGTCTGAGCCTCGCCTCGAGGTTCGAGTACAATATGCAATTGAAGTTCCTGACGCGCAGCATCTCGAGTCTCCTCGATTCCGAGATGAGCGCCGGCGACGAGAAGGTCCAGCTGCTCTATTTCGACGAGGTGGGCGAGCTCGCCTCGCTGTTCAACGGCTTCCTGGACAAATTCCGCAGCCTGTTGGACGAGATCACCGCCTCCGCCCGCGTCCTCTCCACCTCCGTGCAGGAGCTTTCCACCACCACCAAGGAGGTCAGCTCCACCTCCAACATGCAGGCGGCGGCGGTCAAGGAAGTGGTCTCCACGATGGAGGACTCGAACGTAATCACTCAGTCCATCGGCGGCTCCATCTCCGAGGTGGCGCGCATCGCCGCGAACACGAAGGAGCACGCCGACGCGGGCACCCAGATCGTCCGCGAGTCCACCGACAAGATGACCGAGATCCGCAAGAAGAACACCGACACCATCTCCGGCATCCGTTCGCTGACGGACAAGATACGGGCCATCTGGGAGATCGTGGACATCATCAACACGATCGTGGAGCAAACGCGCATCATCGCCTTCAACGCCGCGCTCGAGGCCTCCACGGCCGGAGAGGCGGGCGGAACTTCCGCATCGTCGCCGAGGAGATCAAGCGGCTGGCCAA
>CAWHFT010000145.1:0-7014 GCA_963828175.1 uncultured Spirochaetota bacterium | reverse complement strand
GTTCATATTCCCTTACCTTCGTTTTCAGTTCCGTATTGTATAGTGACCGGAAAAATGCGAGGCGACAGCAACGAAAAGCCTACCTCCGGCGAGCTCGGACGACAGCTCTTGTTCCCACGAAGCGTGACTGCCGGCGAGACAATAGGGATCGCGGACCGGCTGCAAATAGGGTTCGGCGCGGGCCGGGCCAGATGTTTCCCGCCGCCTCCGTCATCCCCCCGCAACTCGCCGTAAAGTACGGGTCCGCCAGCTGCCCGTGATATTGCAAGACCTGGCCGCGGGTCGCTAAGGCCGCGGCGTCCAGGCCATTCTCAGCCTCTTCCCCGCCCTGAGGCAGACGGAAAACCTGGCAGTGAGTGAGTGAACAGAAATCGAAACCGCTTCCGCGGTGCCGGCCTTGCCATCGGAGCGCCCATGTGCGGGCAATAATAGCCATGGCATTTCGCGACCCGGGTTCGTGAAGCACCGAAGCTTCACCGCGGAGAACAGCCGAGACGTACGATTCCAAATCCACGCGCGTAGTGACCCGAAGGCCGCTGCCTGCCCGTGTGACGCGTGCGTTCCGAAGCAGAAAACTTGGCGGCTGTTCATTACCCTGAGTGAACGTGGGGGTAATTTTTACTGGCGTGGCAGAGTCGACCGTGAGACGGGTAAAAGTTCGGTCTGTCGCCTCAAAACGACAGTGGATCAGACGATCAGCGCGGCAGGAAACTTTTTTTGCAGGCGGTAGTACCAGACAAGGGTCGTCCGTTTTCGCACCACAGATCCTGACACCTTGTTGCGTGGCTTCCAGGGTCAAAGCGCTAACGGCTCGATTGGAGAACATCTCCACCATGAAGTCAGGGCTCGCAGGCAGTGCGGGAAGCGCCGCCCAAGCGGGCAATAGGACTACGAGCAGCAGAGTTTTCATGGCGCGGGAATTCTTCTGGCGAAATACTGCCTGAGGATTTGCGCTGCCAGGGGTGCGGCGTCGGCGCCGCCCGTGCCCCGCTTCAGGAAAATCACCAATGCCACAGTCGGGACTTTTTCGGGAGCGTAGCCCACGAACCACGCGTGGGTCACATGGCTCCCATCCAGCGCCGGGGCGCTTCCAGTTTTGCCGGAGACGCTAACATTGGGAACGGAAGCGGAGCGGCACGTACCAATCTGCACACATTCGCGCAAACCTTGTTTCAAAACCGCGAAAGTGCTGTTTCTCAGGGTGACGACGCGGTCAATGCTCGGCGCCCTGCGCCGCCCGGGCATAATCAGGCGATAAACCTGCCCCTGTGTGGCGATGGCCGAGTAGGCCAGCAACACCTGCGCTGGCGTTGCCGTCACGCCTTGATGCCCGACCGCTGCGAGGGCCTTCCCGCGGGGCTTATCGGGGATCTGCACTTCGCCGGGGGCCTCGTCTTCGCCGGCGGCACCGAAACCAAAAACTCCGTACCAATGGCTCAGCGCCGAGGAAGAAACCCGGGCACTCAATTCCGAAAAGAAATAATTGCAGGAGTTGGCCAGGGCGTCCGCCAGATCGTAAGGAGAAGTTGCGGGGGGATGGCTACAACGAAAAGGTTCACCGAGGAGGAGTGGAACGCGGCGGCAAAGGATTTTTTCCTTAGACGAGATGACGCCTTCCTCCAGGGCGGCTGCGCTCACCACCAGTTTCGCAGTCGAGCCGGGAGTGTAGGCCTCTTTGAATGCACATTGCGAATTCCACAAGGCAAGAATCTGACCGGTTCGCGGGTCGGAAACGATGACCGCCCCGGATTTTCCCTGCATTAAGCGGTTAAGAAAGATTTGGAAGCTGCCCGCCGCCCACAGATTTGCCGGGGCGGCAAGCGCGGCAAAGAGGAACGCGCACGCCCTCCAGGATTTGCGCTGCGGCAGTACCTTACCGGTGGGACGCATCGACCATGAACGTGGCATATCGAACTGGGGAAGTCAATTACCGATAGTTGCAAAATAGGGTGACAATTACCTCAGTAGCGCAGGCATCCTGCCCCCGCTACGACCCGGCGGTCAGAGCCCGCCCTAGAGTCCGCGACATTGATCTTGGAGCGTGGCGACTCGTCGCCGCTTTCCCCCACCGCAACTCGTTGGGGTGCGCTTGAACGCGCTGACAAGTCAGCGCGTGAAAAAGCGGCAGCAAGCTGCCGCACTCCGAAACCTTACGCGCCGGGATCAAGCGCCGGACCTCACGACTTCCTGCCTGCCGCAGATGTGGAGAGCTCAGGGCGCGAGGATTTGTTTCGGGGCCTTCTTCCCCGTGGCTTTCTGACGCGATCCTGAATCTGCACGTGCTGGCAATCAGTGCAGACAAAGTGGTGTCCGCTTGGCGAACGCACAAGTCTTGGCGAGCCGCAATTGGTGCAAGATGGTTGTAAAGTCATGATTGAGACTATCGTAGCATAGGCCGGGGGTCTCGCCTAGTTACGAACGAGTATAATTTCAATAGTATATAATATCGTTAATATCTTATACCGTGATGACTACGTTTCGTGCCGCGGACGGTCCGAAAGCAAGGCCGCTTTTCACTCTACGCAAATTGGAGGAATCTGGGCAATACTGTACATTAGCAATAGGAACCGGGAATCGGATGGTCTTGAAAAGACGAAGTGCGAGATCCTTCGCCGGGCACTGAACCGAACAAAGCACCCCTCCTCAGTTGAGGAGGGGTGGCGCCTGGCGCCGGGGTGGTGCTGATTGCGACTTCAAACTTCTGGTTTTAGAGATAATCGCCAGGACCGAGATAACTACGGCGAGGGTCGGTCGGCCTTTGAGCTTGCTCATGGCCAGAGCCTTCCAGAAAGCTCCGAGGCGACGGCGATGATCTCGTCTCGGCACTTCTGCCATTGCGAGCCAGAGAGCTCGACGAGGCCCTTACGCTTGGCGATAGCTTCCTCGATGCGAATGGACTTCGTCACGTAGGACTGAAAGCAGGTGTCTCCGAAGGAAGCGAATCTCCTGGACGATCTCCTTGACGATGGTCGGAACAGGATCGTAGGCGTTGATGATGGTCCCGATGATTGAGAGCTCGTCGTTGAGGGTCTCCCTAGACTTCGAGACCGTGGAGAGAAGCTCGTTGGTGCCCTGCATCGTGTACTGTGCGGGGCTCATGGGGATCACCAGGCCATCGGCGGCCGCCAGGGCGTTGACGGTGAGGATGCCCAATGACGGCGGGGTATCGATGAGGACGAGGTCGTAGGAGCCGAAGAGCTCGCGGGAAAGGAGCTTGCGGAGACGGTGGTAGCAATCGACCTCGCCGTAGTAGCGGCGCTCGAAGAAGGACAGGGACCGTCCACCGGAAAGAAGATCGACGTTGGCCCTGAGGCTGTAGGGTTCGGAGCCCTCACCTTCGAGGCCTGCGGCGAGCTCTGCAGAGCCATGCTGGCCAGCGAAGATATCAGGATCATCGGTATCGACGAGGCTCCGGGTGAGGTTGCCTTGGGGATCGGAGTCCACGAGGAGAACTTTGATGTTTGAAGAAGCGAGTGCGAGGCCGAGTTCGCGGGTAAGGGTCGTCTTGCCTACCCCGCCCTTCTGGTTTGTGATGACGACGATACGGCGCTTCATCGGGTGCCCCCTTCCGCAAGGGAGCGGGAGCGGCGCGTATCCTCGCGAAGGCGGCGGGAGAGAACCGCGACGAAGGCCTTGATCTCGGCGAGGGAGACATCGGGGTTGTCGTTGTAGAACTGGTCGGCAAGGACGGTCAGCTCGGGACCGCCAGAGAAGACGAAGTTGATATTGGAGGCCCCGCCCTGGCCCTCGGGCGAGCGCATCTCGAACGCAGAGAAGCGGAGGCAGTGGGCATAGTAGAAGGCGGCGCCGACGAGGTCAGAGGTCCTCGTCTCGCGGATGTCCTTAGCGCGCGTATCCTCGCGGCGGGTCATAGGCCCCCCCTGCGCGGCGGCGCATGTCGTAGCTCTTCTTGGCCTGGTGAACGAAGCTGTTGATCTGGTTGTAGGCCGAGCGGAAAGCATAGAGGTTGACGACGGCCGCATGGGCGAAGTAGGCGTCCTGTGCTGAGGCGAGCTCAGGCCCGGAGAAGGTCATGCGGCAGGAGATCGAGCCGCCCGTGGGGATGCATTCGATCGAGTCGAGGGTGCAGCCCTTCATGATGAGGTAGGAAGCTTGGTAAAGGTCGGTAACGTCGGCGTGGTCCATGGGTCCTCCTTGTATCTGAGGAGGCTGACGACACGCGGCACTGATGGTAGAATATTCGTGCGACATGACGAGAGCTCCTCGTTGTGTGCTGGCCCCTGATTAGCCGTCCTTGCCGCCAAGCTAAGGGAACGACTACCAGGGGCTTCTTCATTCTGGCGGGAAAGCCCCGCCAAACCCGTGTCAAGGGAGTGTATAGCCCCTTCGACGGTTCCCAATATGTCGATATTATACATATACGTCAACCCCCAATCGAAACTAGGTGTATGGTTGAGGTATGCCACGGCTACCACAGAACGCTAGGACGCCCGTCATCGAAGACTCCCATGCGGTCATCGGCCAAAGAATCGCCAGACTCAGAAAGGTGCTTGGCATAACCCAGAAAGAACTGGCCGAGAAGATCGGTGTCACCCGCACCATCATCACCGACTATGAGAACGGACGCGTGCGCATCTACGACGAGATGTTGGCCCGCCTCGCGACGGCGCTGGGCGTCACGACCGACGAGATACTCGGCCTCAAGGAACCGGAAGAGACAGGGACCCATTCGCTGAGGTTGGCCCGTAGGATTCGGGAGCTTGAGCAGTTGCCCGAGCCGAAGAAGAAAGCCATCCTGAAGACCATCGACGACCTGATAAAGGCGAACAGCTAGGGAGAGACCGTTCTCACGAAGCTGAGCGGGCCCGTGCAGAAACCTGTCAAGAGGGAGTAACTCACCCTGATTTTTACTCCATATCGGAGTAAACCAATCCTCGAGGCCCGAACTGGTCTGTTTGAATGAGCAAAAAAAGAGCCCCAGGGGGCGTAAACCTCCTGGGGCTGATCGCGTTAGGCGGTCTCGTTGACGGTCAGGCGCTCCTCCTGGGCGCCATCGTCATCGGTGGTGGGCTCCTCGATAGCCGAAGACGTGCTCGGCTCATCGACGACCGGGGCGGGAGTCGGGGCGGCGGCGAGCTCCGCCTTCATCTCGGCGAAGATCCAGTGCACGACCCGCGACTCGTCCTGGTCGAGGACGGCGACGAGCTTCATCGCCGCGCCATGGCCGTAGAGGCGGTTGTGGGTCAACATGGAGCGGAAAGAATACACCTGCTCGAGCTGGGCCTCGGTCACGGGCTTCGCGAAACTGCCGCTCGACGAAGTCGGCGTTCAGGGCGAAGTCCTTGAAGTCGGCGGGGCTGAGCCTGATGAGCGCGTGCCGAATGGCGAGGTAATCGCCCTTGTAGGTCTTCAGGGCGGCCTCGATGAAGGGCAGCTTGGGGAAGAGGTCCTCCGAATCGCGGTTCGGAAGCTCGGCGATGAAATGGCGGAACTTGATGAGAGCGAAGCCGATCTTCGCGAACGCGTAGGCCTCGGAACCCACGCCGAGATGGTCGTGGGTGTACACCTGGAATGAGGTGTAGCCGAGGGCCTTCCACTGCGCGACGAGGGTGTCCTCGTTATAGAGACGATAGAACTGGATGAACGTGATGCGCTTGCCCTCGACGACAGACGCGTTGGCCGCACGAATCCGGGCCTCGATGTCGAAGATGTTCGAGAGACGACCGGGACCATCGGTCAGGTCCACGGGGTTGGCGGGGTCGAAGTCCTCGTGAATGAGGTCCTCGGCTGTCTTGCGGTTCTGCCGCTCGCGGAAGGCAACGAGGCGCTCCGCGATAGTGTCGAGGAACTCCGGGTGGCCGTCAGGGGCGGTAGCGATGTAGGGCACGAGGCCGGCCTGGAAGCAGCGGACGACGAACGTGTCGTCCTCGGAGAACGTGGCGACCTCGGTATCGATGGCCGCCTGGCGCTCGGCCGCCTTCAGCTTGCGAGCCTCGGCGCGGGCCTGGCCTGAGCCTTGCGCTCCTCGGCCTCGGGGGAAGGTTCAGGCGCGTCTTGGGCGTTTGAACCTTCCGCGCTTGATGCCTGAGTAGGCACGCCGTTCTTGACCCACGTGGAGAACTCGCGCGACGAGTCATCACGGAAATGCAGTACTGCGTCGTGGGGATCGAACTGTTGCACCGCTGCCGGGAAGTCCAAGAGCTTCGTCCGGTTCGCGGCGATGAACTCGAAGGTAAACGCCGGGATACCGAAGGAGCCAGAGAGAAGCTGGAACTGGAACATCTCGAGCGCATAACCTTCCCAGTACAGGTTATGCAATGTCGTGGGACCGAAGATCGGGAGGAGCGAAGTGCGGAGGAAGTACTCTTCCTTCGACACGCAGCCGTAGAGGTGCTTGTACAGCCGATCATCGACAATGTGGAAGACAAGGTATGCGACGCCGAGCATGAGAACAGCAGACCGAACCCGGATCGAGATGATGAAGCCCTCGATGATGTTGAGCGAGGTTGAGAACAGCGAGGACCTCGTTCGCTCATCGTGCGTCGTGACGATCCCAGAGAGCAGTCGCTCCTGAGCTTCGGTGAGTTGTCGCTGTTGCTCGGCGGTGAGCGTAGAGCTCGCGATCGGAAAGTCGATCGGGAGTTCGTTGCGGAGAAGCTGGGCAAAGTCTAACGACTTGTCCATCTGAGGTAGAGGCATGGGAATGCTCCTATGCTGAACAGAAAAGTGCTGATGCCATACGGCACCGATGGCGAGAGGTGTGCATGCCGGGCCATAGAGAATGCCGGTGCTGAACGAATCCGGATGGTAATGAAACCCTTCCCTAGTCATGTCAAAGAACCGGGCTCTCATGGCCCAACGCATGCACCTGAATACCCGAAAACGATAACGGCCGCCGTGCGGCCCTTCGCCGGTTATGAGTTGTTCAGCTTCACCCTCCTTCGAGCTGGCGTGCTTGAACGGATTCACCACGCCCCCAACCTCAAAGGCCATGCCAATTTGGGTGAAGAATTGGGGCGGAAACGGCGTCAGGGCGGCATCTAGGAGGACAAA
>CAWHFT010000144.1:0-10615 GCA_963828175.1 uncultured Spirochaetota bacterium | reverse complement strand
GCCGCCCAGCCTATCAGCGGGGGAACAGAGCCCGCTATTCCTCCGACATACAAGCTCGCGGCGGAGCGGCGCTTGGCCCAAAGCGTGTAGGGAATCAAATAGATTAAGGAGCCAGCCACTCCGACACCAGCGGGAACAGGGCCCGCGGCAAAGAGAATAACGAGGCCAGCCGCCGCGAGGCCGACACCGATGCCGAGGGCTCGGGCAGCTCCCATACTGCCCCGCGCCGTCGGGCGCATGCGGGTCCGTTCCATCTTCGCGTCGATGTCGCGGTCGAGCCAGTTGTTGATCGCGCAGGAGCCGCCGACGAGGAGCGAGGTGCCGACGACAACGAGGCCGCCCATCTCCCAGGAAAGGGCCGTGCCGGTACCCGACGCTCGTGCCTGGGCGAGAGCGAAGCCCGCCACGGCCGTCAGGGAGTTGGAGCCCACTATGCCGACCTTGATCAGCGCCATGAAATCGCGAAAGCGCTTCATCTTTCCAGGATAGCATGGACGGCAATACCGTTTTTGAGATATTGCTTTGACCGAAACTAGGTTATTATGCAGACCATGATCGATTCCCTGTATCTGTTCCTGAGTCGCCTGGGCTTTACCGACCCCCTGCATCCGGCTATCGTTCATATCCCGATCGGACTCGTGATCGGGGCCTTCGTGCTTTTCGCCGTCGCTCTCGTTTTCAAGAGAAAGCAACTGGTCATCAGCGCGCGGTACCTGTCCATCCTCGCGCTCGTCTTCGCCTTTCCCTCGATCATATTCGGAGTTTTCGACTGGCTCCATTTTTTCCACGGCGCCATGCTCCCTGCCATCAAGATCAAGATGGTGCTCGCCGGCTGCCTGCTCGTCATCCTGGGCATCGGCATTATCCTCGGTGGCGAAGTCAAGCCTTTCCGCGCCGCCATGACTGTCGTCTACGCGGCTTCTCTCGTGATCGTCGTGGCTCTCGGCTGGTTCGGCGCCGGCCTCGTATACGGCCGCGGGATAGTCGCGGTTCCGGCTTCGCGGATCGGCGTATCCGAGGGCGTACGCGCTCCTTCCGTCTCTGCCGCGGGGAGAGCTCTCGCCGACAAGGACGCCGAAGGCAAGGCCGTGTTCGAATCGAGCTGTTCGAACTGCCATCCTGGCGGAGCCAATATCGTCGAGCCGAAGCTGCCTATTAAAGGATCGAAGAGGCTCGCCAGCCTCGCCACCTTCCAGGGCTTCATCCGCGCCCCGACGATGCCCGACGGCAAGGTCGGACCCATGCCCGTCTTCGACCAGGACACTATCTCGGCCGACCGAGTCGCCGAGCTATATGCCTACTGCAAGGATGAGTACAAATGAGCGATCACCCGACAGTTCACGAGGCTAACGGTCCCTTTTTTGCCCCGCGGGGCGGCAAGAGCGGGATACTGTCCTGGATCACCTCGACGAATCACAAGCGCATCGGGATGCTGTACCTAGTCCTCATCGGCAGCTTCTTCACGGTGGCGGTCATCCTCGGCGTGCTCATGAGGATCCAGATGCTGACGCCCGGCATGAGGCTGATGGACGCGCGTACCTACAACGCGTTTTTCACCCTCCACGGCATCACGATGGTCTTCCTCGTCGTGATCCCCGGCGTGCCGACCATCTTCGGCAACTTCGCCCTGCCGATGCTCATCGGCGCCAACGACATGGCCTTCCCGCGGCTCAACCTGTTCTCGTGGTACCTTTTCCTCGCCGGCGCGGTCCTCGCAGCCTTCTCCGTCTTTACCAACGGCGGCGCGCCGGACACGGGCTGGACCTTCTATGTGCCCTTCAGCCTCAAGACGAGCGTCAACGTGCCGCTCGCCACTTTCGCGGTCTTCGTCCTCGGCATGTCCTCGATTCTCACCGGCATCAATATCGTCACGACGGTCCACCAGCTACGGGCGCCCGGCATGCGCTTCTTCAAGATGCCCCTCTCGGTCTGGGGCCTGTACTCCACGGCCTGGGTCCAGATCCTCGCGACGCCGATCGTCGGCATCACGATGCTCCTCATCGTCGTCGAGCGGCTGTTCGGCATCGGGGTCTTCGACCCGACCAAGGGCGGCGACCCCCTGCTCTATCAGCACCTGTTCTGGATCTACTCGCACCCCGCCGTCTACATCATGATCCTGCCGGCGATGGGCATCGTCTCCGACCTTTTCCCCGTCTTCTCGCGGAAGAACATCTTCGGCTACAAGATGATCGCCTTCTCGAGCCTCGCCATAGCCTCGGTCGGCTCGCTCGTCTGGGGCCACCACATGTACGTCTCGGGCCAGAGCGACACCGCGGACATCGTCTTCTCGCTTCTCACGTTCCTCGTCGCGGTGCCGAGCGCGATCAAGGTCTTCAACTGGATCGCGACCATGTACAAGGGCTCGATCAAGCTCGAGGCGCCCTTCCTGTTCGCGCTCACATTCGTCTTCCTCTTCTCGATCGGCGGGCTCACGGGTCTCTTCCTCGGCGCGCTCGCGTCCAACGTCCAGCTGCACGACACCTACTTCGTCGTCGGCCATTTCCACTACATCATCTTCGGCGGCATGGGCTTCGGGATGTTCGGCGCCCTCCATTATTGGTATCCGAAAATGACGGGACGGATGTACTCCAAGGCGACGGCGGTCGTCGGCTGGCTCGTCGCCTTCGTCGGCTTCAACGTCTTCTATTTCCCCTTCTTCATCATGGGCTGGGAGGGCATGCCGCGTCGGTATTACGCCTACCTGCCCAAATTCGCCAACCTGCAGATGCTCTCGAGCATCGGTTCCTACGTGATGGTCGCGGGCATCGCCCTCATCTTCGGCAATCTCCTGTATCACCGCAAGCGCGGCGCGATAGCGCCGGCCAATCCCTGGGGAGGTGCCACGCTCGAGTGGACTTTGCCCTCTCCCGCTCCCTACGAGAACTGGGAGGAGCCGCCGGTAGTGACGAAGGGCCCCTACGACTATTCCGACATAAAGGTCGAGCCATGAGCGACCACACCGTCGCCAACCATGCTGCAGCCCGCGCCGAAGCGCCGATCGACAAAGACCGCGGCCGCATCGGCATGTGGCTGTTCATCTGTACCGAGATCCTTCTCTTCGGCGGGCTCTTCCTCTTGTACTCGGTCTACCGCTACAAGAACTCGGCCGACTTCCATGCGGCTTCCCTCAACCTCTCGCGCTTCGACGGCACTCTCAACACCCTGGTCCTCATCACCTCGAGCCTGACGGCGGCGATCGCAGTGCACGAGCTGCGCGAAGGCAGGATCTACAGGACGAAAATCTTCATCGGCGCCACGATCCTTCTCGCGCTGACCTTCCTGACGGTCAAGGGATTCGAGTGGGCAGAGAAGTTCCAGCACGGCCTCTACCCGAGCGCGCCGCATCTCCTCTCTCTTCCGACGGGCCAGATCCTCTACTTCGGCCTCTACTTCACGATGACCGGCCTCCACGCTCTCCACGTAATCGTCGGCATAGGCATCTTCGGTTACGGGCTGAGGTCGATCTCCAAAGGGAGAGTGGGGAAGGAGCATCCGATACTCGTCGAGAACACCACGCTTTTCTGGCACCTCGTCGACGTGATCTGGATCTTCCTGTTCCCGCTGTTCTACCTAATTTCATAAGAAGGTGAGGCTTTTTCAAAAGTCGGACGAGTTTTGAAAAAGCTACCTTATCACAGCGCAGATTTCGCAGCGCTTCATACAATGATTTAGAAGCGCGAGAAGGAGACCAAGCGTTGAGCGATACCAGTATCGAGCCCAAAGGCCGCCGCGCCCCGAATGGACCGAGCTACAAGTCCTACTTCCTCGTCTACGCCGCCCTTGTCGCCTTTACCGCCCTCACCGTGACGAGCGCCAGCCTCAATCTGGGAAAGATCGCGATCGTGATAGTCCTCGCAATAGCCGGAACCAAATCCGTTCTCGTTCTCTTGTATTTCATGCACCTTCGGTATGAGAAGCGCCTCCTCATAAAGATCCTCATCCCGATAGTCGTCGTCACCCTCGCCATCTTCATCGGGCTTACGTACACGGATATCCTCTACAGGTAGGAGCGGAATATGGAAGCGACATCGATCGGAAGGGTCGACGAGACCCTGTACTTCATCGCCGCCTTCGCCTTCCTCCTGTTTTTCGGCATAGTCTTCTTTTTGGTCTACTTCGCCCTGCGTTACCGGGCTTCGCGCAATCCTGTCCCGACGCAGATCCACGGCAACAACCTCCTCGAAGTTCTCTGGGTGGTCCTGCCTACGCTCCTTGCGCTGGCCATGTTCTTCTACGGCCTCACCGGCTACAACTTCCTCCGCCGCGCCCCCGCCGGCGCCTTCGAGGCGACGGTCCATGCCCGACAATGGACCTGGCTCTTCGAGTACCCCGACGGCACCAAGCTCCCTGAGCTCGTCGTCCCCGCCGGTCGCGACGTCAAGCTCACCGTCGTCTCGTCTGACGTCATCCACGGCTTCTACCTGCCCGGCTACCGCATCCAGGTCGACGCCGTCCCCGGCATGACGACCTACGCCTGGTTCAAGGCCAGCCGTGTCGGCGTCTTCGACATCCTGTGTACCGTCTATTGCGGCATCAACCACTCGGGCATGCTGGCCAAGCTTTACGTCCTGCCGCAGGACAAGTACGACGCGTGGAAGGCGGGTGGAGAGGGCGATGTCTCGGAGTTCGTCCAAAGCCCGGAAGCAGCGAATAAAGATACGGATTGAAACCAGTTCCCTGAACACCAGTACTCTCTTACTCTTGTGTCGCCTGAGGCCATTAAGGATAAACCCCTAGATACTGCAGTAATTCTCTTGCTATTCTGCGAATATCGTAGTATAAATCAAATATACTGCTGTAATCGTAGTATTCACTCTGTATGATGGAGGCCGCCATGAAGATCGGATGCGTCAAGGAAATAAAGAGGCATGAATATCGAGTAGGCTTGACCCCGCATTGCGTCAAATCCTATGTGGACCATGGCCATCAAGTGACGATGCAGACGGACGCGGGAGCGGACGCCGGCTTCGAGGACGCCGAGTATGCCAAGGCCGGGGCCAAGATCGAACCGGACCGGAAGCGGATCTTCGACTCCTGCGACATGATCGTCAAGGTCAAGGAGCCTCAGAGCGAGGAATACGGCCTGCTGCGCGAGGGACAGATCCTCTTCACCTACCTCCACCTCGCCGCGGACAAGGAGCAGCTCGACGCCCTACTCGCGCGCAAGATCAAGGGAGTCGCCTATGAGACGATCCGCCTCGCCG
This sequence comes from uncultured Spirochaetota bacterium, assembly GCA_963828175.1. GTDB lineage: Bacteria > Spirochaetota > Spirochaetia > Treponematales > Rectinemataceae > UBA1306. The sequence goes on along the minus strand of CAWHFT010000144.1, from coordinate 5,411 downwards.
ACGGCACCTTGCCGTGCCTGAGGCCGATGAGCGAGATCGCCGGCCGGCTCTCCGTGCAGGAGGGCGCCAAGTACCTCGAGAAGCCCTTCGGCGGGCGCGGCGTGCTGCTCGGCGGCGTTCCCGGTGTCCCGCGCGGCAAGGTCGCGATCCTCGGCGGCGGCGTCGTAGGCACCAACGCCGCCAAGGTGGCTGTCGGCTTCGGAGCGGCCGTCACCGTGCTCGACGTCAACCCCAACCGCCTCGCCTACCTCGACGACATCTTCCGCGGCGATCTCGCCACGCTGTACTCCACCGAGAAGAACATCCAGACCGTCGTCGAGGAGAGCGACCTCATCATCGGGGCCGTACTCATCCCCGGCACGCAGGCTCCCCACCTGATCCGACGCGAGCACCTCAAGTCCATGAAGAAGCGCTCCGTCATAGTCGACGTCGCAGTCGACCAGGGCGGCTGCGTGGAGACTACGCGGCCTACCACCCACGACGCGCCGACCTTCGAGGTCGACGGGGTCGTGCACTATTGTGTGGCCAACATGCCCGGGGCCGTCGCCCTCACGAGCACCCTCGCCCTGACGAGCTCGACCCTTCCCTACGGCCTCAAGATAGCCGATCTCGGCCTCGAGGAAGCGCTGCGCAAGAACGCCGACCTCCGCGAGGGCCTCAATGTCTACGAGGGCATGTGCAGCTATCCCGGCGTCGCGCAGGCCTTCGGTATTGCCTGCTCTCGCTCCGATACGCTACTGTAAAGGGCAATGCAGCCCGACGAGACCGACTGGAAGATCATTTCGATACTGAAGGAAGGCTACGTGCCCAACAACACGATAGCCCTGGAGCTCGGCGTATCGGAGGGCACGGTGCGCGCCCGCCTCAAGAAGCTCAAGGAGGCGGGCATCCTCCAGATCCGGGCGCTGATCAACCCGGATGTCCTCGAGAACAAGCAGCTGGTCCTCGTCGCGATGCGCGTCGCCGAGTCCAAGCTCCTCGACCGCAAGGCCGAGGAGCTCTCGCATCTCAAAAACGTGCTCTCGGTTTCCATCGCCTCGGGCCGCTACGACCTCATCGCGGAGGTGCTGCTGGACTCCAACCGCGGCCTCGTTCACTTCCTCACCGAGGAGCTCTCCACGGTCGAGGGCATCCTCGCCTCCGAGAGCTTCATCATGCTCAAGAGCTACGGGAAGTTCGTCTAATATAGGAGGGGGTCAATCCCCGTCGGCCGCGCGAAGCATGGCCGTGTGCCAGGACAGGAAGTACTCCTCGTCCTCCGCGCGGCCGCCCTCGACGTCGGCCATCACGCGGAAAACCGGCTCGGTGCCGGAGCCGCGCATCCAGACGAAGGCGCGCGGGGCGCCCGCTTCGTCCGCGAACGCGATGCGCAGTCCCCCGCTGCCCGAGGCGGCGAAATCGGCTCCGACGCGCGTCTCATCCTGCCCCTTGCTCGCGAAGGCTTCCCACGAGACCAGGCCGAAGCGCCGTGCGAGCTCGGCCTTGCGGTCCTCCCACCCGCGCGCGAAGATCGCCGCGTACCGTGTCTTGAGCGCGGCCTGGTCCCCGCTGCGCACGCGGAGGGCGGCCCTCGGCTCGAAGACGCTCGTCGTCGCGAAGGCGGGAAGCGACGCGAGAATCTCGTCGATCCCGAAGTCGGGATCGGCGGGCGAGGCCCCGCGAGGCGACGAGCGGCGCAGCCAGATGTCGAACAAACCTTCGCCCGCCTCGCCGGCGAGCGAGCTTCCCCTGAGGAGCAGCAGCTTGAGCAGGGCGCCGACCGTGGCGAGCGGGTCGCGCACGGCCGAAGGGTAGGTGATGTTGCCGCCGTTGGAGCCTTCGCCGAGTATGCGGACTATATAGCCCTTCGCGCGCAGGGAGGCCGCGAGCCCCACCACGTTAGCCTCTCCGGTCTCTGCCCGATAGACATCGACGTCGAAGGCTTTTGCGATCGCGTTGATCCGCATGCTCGTCGCGTCGTTGACGACGACGGCGACTTTCTGCAGCGCGTTGCCCGCCTCGTCGTAGCCGAGGCGGCCCTCGCGGACCAGCTGCGACAGCTCCGCGACGCAGCAGAGCGCGAAGACCTCCTGCGCCTCGAGGGGCCGCGCGGCTACGACGCCCCCGCCGGCTCCGCCACGGGCGTCCGGCGGGTTAGGTGCGACTCTCGAGTCGCGCGCGACCGGGCCGCGAATGACCACCAAGTTGCCGCGGTCGCCGTCGCAGTCGGGAACGTAGCCGGCGACGAAGGCGGGATCCTCTGACGCGACGGCCTCGAGCTCGCGGCGCGCTTCGTCCAGGGACTCTCCCTCGGGGACGATGCGGTGGGCGAAATCGCGCGGGCGGCCGTTGACCGAGCGGACTCGGACGCCGAGGCCCTGCAGGAAGTCCCTGTCTATCGAGACGCAGCGGGCCGAGCCGTTGAGCTCGGCGACGATCCCGACCGGTCTGCGCTCGGCGGTGGCGGCCATCTCGTCGAAGAGCCGCTCCTGCTCGCCGAGGTCGCTCGAGCCGGCGATGACTTCGTGGGCGAAGAGCGTGTACGCCGAGATCGAGCGGCGCTTCCACCCGAGGCAGCCCGAGAAGACGCGGGCGACGTCCCGACTCTCGGCCGCCTCCATGAGGGCGAGGATCCTCGCGGCGAGGCCGTCCCTTGAGATCAAGGCGCGGTAGGCTTCGATGAGGGCTTTCGAATCGGCCACGCCGAGGACGCCGCCATCGCACAGTCCGAACTTGAGGCCGTTGTGGCCGCGGGGATTGTGGCTGGCCGAGATGTAGCAGAAGCCCGCGGCGGGCTCCTCGACAGGCGCGGGGCGCGCGCGGCTTCCGCGCGCGTGCTCAGCACGCGACCTCTCGTCGCGGGTCGCCGAGGGCGGCTGCGCCTGGGCGCGCGCGTAGGCCATGATCTCCGGAGCCGCGACGATGAACAGGTAGCGCGGGGAAAGGCCCAAGCCGAGGAAGACGCGGATCATGGCGTCGGCGATAGCCGGGCCGGTCGGCCGCGAGTCTATCCCGACGAGGACCGGAGGAGACGCCGAGTCGCTGTGCGAGCGCAGGAACTCCGCGAAGGCGACCGCCGCCGCGCCCGCGAGCGCGAGGTCGGCATCGGAGACGAGGCCAGAATCCGATTCCTCGTCGCCGTCGCGAGCGAATACCTTCCGCCAGCCCGAGGCCGATAGGATGAGGCCGGCTGCGGCGGCGCGGGTGGCGGCGTCGGTGGGCAGGGCGTCGGCGCTCAAAGGGACGATGTCGGGATCCCCGACGATGAACTCGGTGCCGCTCTGGGTTATCTTTGACATTGCGGCTGTAAGTGTACAATCCGAGGCTGGCTTTGTCTCCGGGCCCGGCTTGCGGTATCTTTTGCGCGGAGGTCGAGATGTCGAGCCTTGATGACGATTGCATAGAAGAAGGGATATGTGCAGAGGTGCTTCCTCAGTATTTCGAGCTCGCCGATGGCAGCGTACGCGTCCGCTCGGGGGCGCAGCCCGGAAACGAACGGACGCGCGACCAGCCGGACGGCCGTTCGGGAGACATGAACGCCAATTCGGTCCCGGGTTTCTGACCTCGTCGGCGCGGACCGTATCCTCGGCGGCCGTATCTTCGGCGGCCGTATCCTCGGCGGCCGTATCCTCGGCGGCCGTATCCTCGGCGGCCGTATCCTCGGCGGCGCGGACCGTATCCTCGGCGGCCGTATCCTCGGCGGCCGTATCCTCGGCGGCCGTATCTTCGGCGTGGGCCTTGTCCCGCGGCGCGCCTCTTCGCTATCCTCCTCACGATGAACCCAGTGCTGCTGCTCAAGTCGCTGATCCCCGGGCTCCTGCCTCTTCTCATATTCATCGGCGCCGACGCCCTATTCGGCGAGCAGATCGGCCTGATCGTCGGAGTCGGAGTCGGCATCGTCGAATTTGCCTACTCCCTCGTCAAAAATAAAAGGGCCGACCCGTTCGTCGCGGCCGACACCGTGCTGCTCGCCGCCGCGGGAGGCCTGTCTCTCCTTTTGCACGACGCGATCTTCTTCAAGCTCAAGCCCGCCATCATCGAGTTCGTGCTCGCGGCGGCGATGGGCGGCATGCTCGCGCTCCCGGCGAGATACCTGAAGGGATATGTCTTCAGGCAGCTCCGCGGCGTCGTCATCCCCGACGACGCCATGCCGTCCATGCAGAAGAGCCTTGGCCTGATGCTCGCTATCCTCGTCGCCCATATCGGCCTCACCGTCTACGCGGCCATCGCGCTCTCGAAGGAATGGTGGGGCTTCATCTCGGGGGGCCTGTTGTACATTCTCTTCGCTGTTTTCGCGCTGGGCCAGTTCGCCTCCGCGAGGCTGCGGGCGCGGAGGGCGGCCTCCAGCGGCGAGGAGATGCTGCCTCTCATCGACGAGACCGGCAAGGTCATCGGCGTGGCTCCGCGCAGCGAGTGCCACAAGGGTCCCGGGAAGCTGCACCCCGTCGTCCACCTCCAGATCGTCGACGGGAAGGGCGGCATGTACCTGCAAAAGCGCGCGAAGAACAAGGACATCCAGCCGGGCATGTGGGACAGCGCCGTCGGCGGACACGTCTCGGCAGGCGAGGACCTGGACGCCGCCCTGGCGAGGGAGCTTCGCGAGGAGCTCGGTGTCACGAGGCTCGCCATGGAGGCTACCGGGGCCAAAGTCGAGCCGATTCTCCGCTATCGCTGGGACACCGATCGCGAGTCGGAGCTCGTGTTCTCGTATATCGTCACGTACGGAGGCCCTTTCAGCCCCGATGCCGGCGAGATCGAGGAAGGAAGGTTCTGGAGTTTCGCGGACATCCGCGCCAACCTCGGCATGGGGATGTTCACGCCCAACTTCGAGCACGAGTACGGCCTCATCGAGAAGGCCGCGGCCGAGGCCGCTCGAGGGGCCAAGACGGGGGTCGCCGTGACCAACACTTCCACCGGCTCCTCCGCCGCGCCGGCCGCCGTCGGGCCAGCCAAGCGCAAAAGGCGCTGACGGCGGGCTATCCCTACTTGATGCGGTCCGGGATATCCATCTCGGGCAACTGCAAGCCCGAAGCGGCGGCGGCCTTCTTGTTCTCTTCCTGGATCGCGTCGAAGACTTCCTGACGGAACACCTTCACGTTGCGAGGCGCATCGATGCCGAGCTTGACCTGGTCGCCGCGGACCTCGACCACCGACACGACGATGTCGTCGCCGATGACGATCTTCTCGTTGACGCGGCGGGAGAGTATGAGCATCGAGGCCTAGCCTTTGGACGCGGCCAGCTCGGCCATGATGTCGTGCTTGACGCGCCAGCGCGAGTCTCCGAGGACGGTCTGAATGCCCAAGCGGTTCGCCTTGTTGATTATCAGCGGGCCCATGAGGTTTGCGGTGACCGACGCGCCTTCGCCGGGAACGGTGACTATGGCGAACACGAGGACGTCGTCGGGCTGCGACACGCCGATGTCGCCCATCGA
>CAWHFT010000143.1:0-11587 GCA_963828175.1 uncultured Spirochaetota bacterium | reverse complement strand
TCGTCGTTCACGTCGAGGGAGTAGTCGGGACGGAAGAGGAACGGGTCGATGAGGATGAACGCGAGATCGGGCACATCGATCGATTGCAGGTAGAAGAAGGGCTTTTGCCGGGCGTCGAGGAGTATGTAGTCCTTGAACTTCTCGAAGCCGAGCAGGCCGGCGGGGAAGCTCACGAGCTGGCGCTCGTCAGCGTCGATCTCTCCGTAGGCCTTGGTCTTGACTCTCATTTGTCGCTCCAAAATACCGGGCCTCAGCGGAGGAAGTCAAGGAGCGTCTGCGAGAAGAGCCGCCCAGCGAAGCCCAGACTGGCCTTGTGCGCGTACTCGAGCATCTTGTAGTCGGTTATTGCCTTGGTCATGTCGAGGTCGGCCTCCTCGCTCTGGAGCTTCGCGGTATCCGGTATCTCCCGATTGAGCCTCGCCTGGATGACCTGCAGCCGTTGGCTCCTAGCGCCGATCTCGGCGACGCGCCGGTTCAGGTTGTCGAGCCCCGCGTCGATGCCGGCGAGAGACGTGCCGCCGGTCTCGAGGGCGTCGCCGCGGTTGAGCGAGTCGCGCAGCCGCATGGCCGCGTCGAAGAGCGATCCGCCCGACACGCGCGCGCTCGCCGCCCAGTTGTCGGGCGCCATGCCCGTGGGGGCGAGGAGGCCGAGCTGCTGCAGGACGCCGGCCGGAGCCGCCCCGCCGAGCGCCGCCGCTACTGCGGGGAGGTCCTCGAGGCGCATCTGATGCGCGGTCGTGGTCTCGAGCGAGAGCGAGAAGCTCGACGGGTCTATCGAGGCCTTCACGGCCGCTCCAGAGTCGTTGATCTTAGCCGCGACGGCGTAGACGTTGTCGCCTGCCTTGATGCCCACCGCCTTGCCGTCGACGACGATGGTGGCGTCCGCCACCGCCCGCCAGTCGCGCGCGTCGTAGCTCGACACGGCCTGCTGCTTTTCGGCCCAGAACACGTCGGCTCCGCTCTGCGAGAGCGGCATGTAGTCGCCCTCGGAGATTTCGGCCGCCGGCCCGCCCTGTGCCCCGAGGTATTGCACGCCGACGAGGACCTCTCCCGCCGCGCCGGGGGCGGTGCCCGAATCTCGCGGAAGGGCTGGGTTCTCGACTTGTCGCCCGAGAAGATATACGTTCCGTCGGGGCCCCGAGAGTTGGCCATGGACACCATCTCGCCGAGAAGCTGGTCCACTTCCTGGGCCATGTACTTCTGGTCTTCCTTCGTGTAGGTGCCGTTGGCGCCCTGGACCGCTATCTCGCGCAGGCGCTGCGTGACGTCGATGGTCTGGCGCACGTAGTCTTCGGAAACCTTGTATTGGTCGTCGACCCAGGCCGCGTTCTTCTCGAAGCGCTGCAGACGCGCGCCGATCGAGTCGAGCCGCACCGCGCGCGCCGCCGCGAGCGGATCGTCGCGGAGGTTCTCGATCCTCGACTGCCGCGCCATCTTGGTCTCGGCCGAGGCCATGTCGCGCTCCCGGCGCCTCGCCCAGAACTGCATGTCGTCGTTCATCAGGTCGCTGCTGACGCGCTGCATTTACCTTACACTCCCATCCGGTTGATGATGGTATCGAGCATCGAGTCCACCTTCGTCACGAATTTCGCCGCGGCCTCGTAGCCGTGCTGGAACTTGATCATGTTCGCGAGCTCCTCGTCCATGTTCACTCCGGATATGGACTGCCGGAGGTCGCGGAGCTCCTTGCCGATCCGGTCGTGGGTGTCCATCCCGATCTGCGCCTGCTCGCCGGAGAGCCCGACGCGCGCCACCGCCTCGGCGAAGTGGTCGTCGAAGGTGCGGGACGCGCCGACCATGACCGCCTGCGTGCGGAGCGCGGCGATGGCGAGGGCGGCCGAACCGTCGCCGGCGGCAGCCGGCTTGCCGTTCTCGCCGAAGCCCGCCGCGATCGAGCCCGGGTCGGACTTGATCTCGGGAGCGACTTCGAGCCAGCCCGAAGGATGCGCGATGGGCGCCACCGCGAATTGCGCGCCGTCGGGCCGCAGGGCGGCGGTCGCGTCGGCGTGGCCCCAGTCGAAGGAGCCGGCCGCGCCGGGGGCGCGCAGGAGGCCCGAGTAGCCGACGAGGAACTGCCCCGAGTCCTCGACGTGGCGGACGACGAAGGAAGGATCGGCCGCGTTCGCCGAGGGCGTCGCGCGCAGCTCGAGTTTGCCCTCGCGGGTGAGCCTCGCCGTCACTTCGGCCCCCGCCTGGTTGATTCGCGTGACGAGGTCGGCGACCGTGTCGGTCGGGTTGTAGGCCACCTCCGTGATCCCGGCGGACGACGACAGCCTGATCGTTCCCGAGAGGCCGATCTGCTCCTGGGCCGTGAGGGCGTTGGAGCCCGTCATGCGGTAGATGTAAGTCGAGTCGTACTTCCCGTCGCCGTTGCGGTCGTAGTTGCCCGCGACGTTGTTGATGAACGGCCATTCCTTGAAGAAGTCGAGGCCCGTCTTGCCGTTGGCGCCGTAGCCCGCGCGGTGCGTCTCGTTGACCAGGTCCGCGAACGTCAGTGTCATCGTGTCGAGCGTCTGCAGTTCTTTTTTGGAGTCGCCGTCGCGCAGGCCGAGAAGCGCGCCGAGCGTTCCTCCCTGGATCGAGGCGGGCAGCCCCGTGTCGTTCCAGACCGGCACCTCGAAGCCCTCGTCGTCGGCCTTCTTCATGTCGAAGCCGCGCGCGAGCTTGCCCTGCACGAGCACGAGCCCGTCGACGTGGACCATGAACTCGTCCTTGTCGCGCTGATCGACGGTGATCGGGATGAGGTGGCCGAGCTTCTCGACGAGCAGGTCCCGCCGGTCCATGAGGTCGTTGGGGTTGTCGCCTATCGCCTTGGATTTCTGGATCTCGAGGTTGACGCCGGCGATCTGCTTGGCAAGGTCGTTCACCTGGGAGACCGTGCCGCGGATGTCGCCGTCCACCTCGGAGCGGAAGCCCGTGATCCGGCGGAACCGGTCGCGCATGCTCTCTGCGAGCGCCTCGCCGCGCGAGAGCACCGCCTCGCGCGCCGCGGTGTCGGAAGGCCGCAGCGACAGCTCCTGCCATGAGTCCCAGAATTTGTCCATCTGCGTGCGCACCGACGTATCGGAGGGCTCGTTGTGAATATGCTCGAGCTGGAGGAGATACTTGTCCCTGGTGGTCCAGTAGCCTTCGAGGCCGCTCTCGGAGTCGATGCGTCCCTCGAGGAGGTCGTCTTTGATGCGCTCGATCCGCTCGATGGAGACTCCCTGGCCGATCTGCCCGGGTGTCTCCTCGCGCGTGAGATCGGGAGCGTACAACGGGTCGGTGGCGGCCAGGTCCACGCGCTGCCGCGAGTAGCCCTCGGTCGAGGCGTTGGCCAGGTTGTGGCCGATCGTGTTGAGCGCCTGGTTGTGCGCGTTGAGACTGCGCTTGCCGAGCTCTATCCCAAGAAAGGTCGATTGCACTTCGTTTCCCCCTGACCGCTATAAGGCGGTATTCAAAAGCAGGGCGTCCAAGTCAGGTTGGACCGCCTTTCCAGATTTCCCATACATGCGGTGCTTTTTCTCCGGAAAGAGCTCCTCGAGCACCGCGCGCAAGAGGTCGCGATTGCCGGCGGCATAGTCTCCGGCGGAGGCGTTCTCGAACTTGGCACGCATGGCCGCGAGCTTGAGCCGGCGGTAAAGGTCGGTGAGCTCGCTTCGCTCGGGTTCCGGCACGAGCAGGGCGACGCGATAAATCCCGCCGGCGTCGCAGCCGGTCTGAGCGCGCAGGAGCTCGAAAGCCTCGGCCCGCTCGCTCTCCTTGAGGGCTATGGCCCGAGCGAGCTCGTCCTGGATGCCGATGGCCGCCTGGAGGGCGGTCCAGTCCCTGGCCCTCACCGACGCCGTGAAGGAACGCTGGGCGGCGATGTACGCCTCGAACGAGGAAATCTCCGCGGACATCGCCGCGGAGAGGGCATAGACGGTCTCGATCTGACTCATCTGGATACTCCTTCGCCCTTCATTTTCGGAATCTGCGAGCGCCAAATAAGGTAAAAGCGCTCGCAGATTCCGAGATGGCAGGGAAGGGGCGCTTTGGAAGGGGGAGCGCGAGGGGGCAACCTTTGAGAAAGGTGGCCCTCTCGCCCAATTCCACCCCACCGCCAGGTAGGTTCTCGAAGATTCCCACCGATCCGAAGGACCTCTCCGACTCGTTATCGAGCTCGCAGAAACTAACAAGCGCGTCCGCTATGGGATTTTTCGGTTCCTATCTCCTTTCCGTGAATCGCGCTTCTCCACAATTTAATACCTAGGATCGATTTTTTGCCGCGCGTGGCACGCTATCGGCTTTATACAAGGCAACATCCTTCTAAAGGGAGACTATCGATGCGGAAGGTAGCAATTTACGGAAAGGGCGGAATCGGCAAATCGACGACGACGCAGAACACCGTCGCGGGCTTGGCCGAGATGGGCAAGAAGGTCATGGTCGTCGGCTGCGACCCGAAGGCCGATTCGACGCGCCTGCTCCTGGGGGGGCTCTCCCAGAATACCGTGCTGGATACGCTCCGCATGGAAGGCGAGGACCTTGAGCTCGAGGACATCGCCAAGATGGGCTTCGGCAACACGACGTGCGTCGAGTCCGGCGGCCCGGAGCCGGGGGTCGGCTGCGCCGGCCGCGGCATCATCACGTCGATCAACATGCTCGAGCAGCTGGGAGCCTACGCGGAGTCGCAGGCCCTAGACTACGTATTCTACGACGTCCTGGGGGACGTCGTCTGCGGCGGGTTCGCGATGCCGATCCGCGAGGGCAAGGCCGAGGAGATCTACATCGTCGTCTCCGGCGAGATGATGGCCATGTACGCGGCGAACAACATCTGCAAGGGCATCGTGAAATTCGCCGAGGCCGGGACGGTCCGGCTGGGCGGACTCATCTGCAACAGCCGCAAGGTCGACAACGAGGAAGCCATGATCCTGGCCCTCGCGTCCAAGCTCGGCACGCAGATGATCCACTTCGTGCCGAGGGACAACATGGTCCAGCGCGCGGAGATCAACCGCAAGACGGTCATCGAGTACGAGCCAGGCCACGTGCAGGCCGACGAGTATCGGACCTTGGCCAAGAAGATCCACGAGAACAAGAAGCTGATCATTCCCAAGCCCCTGACAACTGAGGAGCTCGAAGGCCTCCTCATGGAATACGGGATCGCTAACTAAGCGCTTCGCGCTTAGTTTTGCAGTTTCCTTCGGAAACTGCTTGGAGGTAAGTCATGGTAATGGTACGGGCGATCGTGCGGCCGGAGAAATCGACGCCGTGATGGAAGCGCTGATGGAGGCCGGATTTCCGGCGGTGACCAAGGTGAGCGTCGTGGGCCGCGGCAAGCAGCGGGGCATCAAGATCGGCGAGATCACGTACGACGAGCTGCCCAAGGAACTTCTGATCATGGTCGTCCAGTCCAAGGACAAGGACTACGTGGTAAGGACCATTCTCGCCGTGGCGCGCACCGGCAACAAGGGAAGCTACGGCGACGGCAAGATCTTCGTCAGCCCGGTCGAGGAGGTGTACACGGTCTCGAGCGGAGTGAAGGAAGAGCCCGAGGTCGCAGCGCCGGCGGGAGCCGCCTCGGCAGGAGTCGAGGCATGAAGGAGATCATGGCTTTCGTCCGCATGAACATGATGAACGCGACCAAGAAGGCGCTCGCGGACGCGAGCGTGCCGAGCTTCACGGCAAGGGAATGCCTGGGCAGGGGAAAGGGCGTGGTCGACTTCAGCGTCCTCCGCGGTGCGGAGAAAGGCTACGAGGAGGCGATAGCCCAGCTCGGCCAGTCGCAGCGGCTCATCCCCAAGCGATGGCTCACCGTCGTAGTGCCCGACAAGCTGGTGGCCAAGACGGTCGAGACGATCATCGCCGTCAACAAGACGGGCAAGTCGGGCGACGGGAAGATCTTCGTGCTGCCGATCACGGAAGCATATCGGGTCCGGACGGGCGAGTCGGCAGACCGCGCCCTCGATGAAGCCTAGGAGGAATGGCATGAGCAAGCCGGTAATGGGCGAAGCGGACGCGGATGGACTCAAAGGCGAGCTGCTCTCAGTCTACCCCCCGAAGATAGCCCGGAAGCGCGAGAAGCAGATCGTAGTCAACAAGAAGGGAGCGGACGGCCAGTACCCGGAGATCCAGGCGAACACCAGGACCCTCCCCGGCATCATCACCCAGCGCGGCTGCACCTACGCCGGCTGCAAGGGCGTCGTTGTCGGCCCGACCCGCGACATCCTGCAGATCACCCACGGGCCCATCGGCTGCGGCTTCTACAGCTGGCTGACGCGCCGGAACCAGACGAGGGCCGAGGCGCCAACGGACGACAACTTCATGCCGTACAGCCTGTCGACGGATCTCGAGGACAAGGACATCGTGTTCGGCGGCGAGAAGAAGCTGCGCAAGGCGGTCAAAGAGGCCTTCGAGACCTTCCATCCGAAGGCCATAGCCATCTTCTCGACCTGCCCAGTGGGCCTCATCGGCGACGACGTGCACGCCGTCTCGCGCGACATGACCGAGGAGCTCGGCATCACGGTGTTCGGCATGTCCTGCGAGGGCTACAAGGGCGTCTCCCAGTCGGCCGGGCACCATATCGCGAACAACGCGGTCTTCACGCATGTAGTCGGCAAGAATCCGGAAGAGCCCGTAGGCGAGTTCAAGGTGAACATGCTCGGCGAGTACAACATCGGAGGCGACAGCTTCGAGCTGGAGCGGCTGCTCGAGCTGCTCGGCGTGACGCTGGTCACGACCTTCTCGGGCAATTCCACGTTCGTCTCGATGGGGCAGGCGCCCTTCGCCGACGTGAACCTCGTGATGTGCCACCGGTCCATAAACTACATGGCCGAGATGATGGAGACCAAGTACGGCGTGCCGTGGTTCAAGGTGAACTTCATCGGCTCGGGGCCCAGCGCCAAGTCGCTGCGGCACCTCGCCGAGTACTTCGGCGATGCCGCGCTCGCGGCGAAGGTCGAGCTTCTCATCGAGGAGGAGATGGCCGCGGTGCGCCGCGAGCTCGAGCGCGTGCGGCCGCGGCTCGAGGGGAAGAGCGTGCTCATGTACGTTGGCGGCAGCCGCGCCCACCATTACCAGGACCTGTTCCGGGAGCTGGGAATGAAGGTGATCTCCGCCGGCTACGAGTTCGCCCATCGCGACGATTACGAGGGCCGCAGGGTGCTGCCGACCTCAAAGTCGACGCGGACAGTCGCAACATCGAGGTTCTCCGCGTCGAGCGTGACGAGGCTCGCTACTCGCCGCGCCGCGACGAGGCCGAAATCGAAAGGCTGAAGGCGAAGGGTCTTCCGATGGGCGAGTACGAGGGCATGATGAGCGAGATGGCGGAGGGCAGCCTCGTCATCGACGACATCAGCCATTACGAGACAGAGAAGCTCATCGAGCTCGTGAAGCCCGACCTCATTGTGCGCCGGCATCAAGGAAAAGTACGTCGTGCAGAAGCACGGAATACCGCTCAAGCAGCTGCACAATTACGACATCGGCGGCCCCTACGCCGGCTTCCGCGGCGCGATCAATTTCTATCGCGAGATCGACCGGCTCGTGAACGGCTCGATATGGGGCAAGATCAAGGCCCCATGGGACATGGAGCCGGAGCTCTCCGGCAGCTATGTTTGCTAAGAGAGTGGATATGTCGACGGACGCGTATCTGAAGCACACCGCGGCGGAATCGCCGCCGCGCGAGGCCCTGACGATCAACCCCGCCAAGACGTGCCAGCCCATCGGCGCCATGTACGCGGCCCTTGGCGTGCATCGATGCCTGCCGCACAGCCACGGCTCGCAGGGCTGCTGCTCCTACCACCGGAGCACGCTGACGCAGGCACTACAAGGAGCCGGTCATGGCCGCCACCTCTTCCTTCACGGAAGGCGCGTCGGTGTTCGGCGGGCAGAGCAACCTCCTCCAGGCCATCAATACGATCTTCACCCTCTACGATCCCGAGATCATCGCGGTCCATACGACCTGCCTCTCGGAGACGATAGGCGACGACCTGCCGCAGATCATCGGCAAGGCGAGCGCGGAGGGCAAGATCCCGGAAGGCCGCTTCGTGCTCCATGCGAGCACGCCGAGCTACATCGGCAGCCACGTCACCGGCTTCGCTTCGATGACGAGAGCCTTCGTCGATTACTTCGCGGAGACTACCGGAAAGAGGAGCGGGAAGCTCGCGGTCTTCCCCGGCTGGGTCGAGCCCTCCGACATGGCGGAGCTGAAGCGCCTCCTCGAAACGATGGAGATACCCTACATCCTGTTGCCCGACACGAGCGGCGTGCTCGACTCTCCGTTGACCGGGCGTTTCGAGATGTATCCCGATGGCGGCACCAAGCTCGACGATATCAGGCGCATGGGCGACGCCAAGGCCTCCATAGCGCTCGGTCCCGCCTGCTCTGGTCCCGCGGCCAAGCTCCTCGATACGAAGTGCAGGGTGCCCTGCAACATCCTCGACCTGCCGATCGGACTATCCGCGACCGACCGCTTCATAGACGCGCTGCGCCGGTCGGCCGGCGTCGCCGTGAGCGAGACAGTCATCGAGGGAGAGCGGACGCCTCGTCGACATGATGGCTGACATGCACCAGTACACGTATGGGAAGACCGTTGCCGTCGCAGGCGACCCCGATCAGCTCTGCGTCGCTCTCGGAGTTCCTCGGCGACATGGATATGAAGGTCAAGTACGTCGTCACCGGCACGCCGGGGAAGGCCTTCGAGCCGCGGCTGGCCGAGCTCATCGGGGAAGCCGAGGAAGGCGACTGGCGCGGGACGCCCGGCGACCTCTTCTCGCTTCACCAGAAGCTGAAGTCGGCCCCGACCGACCTCCTCATCGGGAACACCTACTGCAAGTACCTGGCCCGCGACGAGGATATCCCCTTCGTGCGCTTCGGCTTCCCGATCTTGGATCGCGTCGGCCACGCGGACTTCCCCTCGGTGGGGTACCGGGGAGGCATGAGGATCCTGGAGCGGATTCTGGGAGTCCTGATGGATCGCCAGGATCGCGACGCTCCGAACGAAAGTTTCGAGCTGGTCATGTGAGGGCGGCCGCATGGAAACCCAATTCGCGCTCTTAAAAGGACGTGGCGACCAAGTGTCGCTGGCGGGAGGAAGCTCCTCGGACATGGCGTGCGGCACGCCGAGCCTCGCGGGAAGCGTCAGCCAGCGCGCATGCGTGTTCTGCGGATCGAGGGTCGTGCTTTACCCGATCGCCGACGCCGTTCATCTCGTCCATGGACCCGTGGGCTGCGCGGCCTTTACCTGGGACATTCGCGGGTCGGTCTCCACGGGGCCGCAGCTCCACCGCCTCTCCTTTACCACGGACCTCCGAGAGACGGACGTGATCTTCGGCGGCGAGAAGCGTCTGTACGCCGCGCTCACTTCCTTGATAGAGGAGCATCGGCCCAAGGCTGCCTTCGTGTACGCGACCTGCATCATCGGGCTGATAGGCGACGACGTCGCGGCGGTCTGCCGCAAGGTCGCCGCCGAGCGCGGAATCCCCGTGATACCGGTCCATTCCGAAGGCTTCAAGGGCACGAAAAAAGACGGCTATCGCGCCGCGTGCGACGCTCTCGCTTCCCTCGTCGGCACCTCGGAGCCTCGAGCCGCCGACTACCGAGGGGATCCCGCGGTGGCAGACAGTCCCTTCCGAATCAATATTCTCGGTGAATTCAACCTGGCCGGAGAGGCGCGCATCATCCGAGGCTACTACGAGCGGATGGGCATTCGCATCCAGTCGATCATGACCGGGGACGGCCGCGTGGACGAGATACGCGGAGCGCATCGGGCCCAACTCAACGTGGTCCAGTGCTCGGGCTCCATGACGTACCTCGCGAAGGCCATGAGAGACAGATGGGGCATCCCGTTCGTCCAGGTCTCCTATTTCGGCATCGACGACGTCGCCGCGTCCTTGTATGCGGTCGCCTCCGCCCCGGTGTTCGCCCATGAGCCGGCCTTGGCATCCCGCGCGTCCGCCATCGTAGCGGAGGAGGTCGACAAGGTCCTGCCCGCGATACGCGCGATCCGAAGGGACCTCGAGGGATTGCGGGCGGCGATCTACGTCGGCGGCGCGTTCAAGGCTCGGTCGCTAGTGAAGGCGCTGCGCCTCGTCGGCGTGAGCACGGTGCTCGTCGGCTCACAGACCGGAGACAAGGCGGACTACGAAGAGCTCGGCTCCCTGTGCGACCCGGGCACGGTGATCGTCGACGACTCGAATCCGGCGGAGCTCGCTCATTTCCTCAGGATGAAGCGCGCCCAAGTTTTCATCGGCGGAGTCAAGGAGCGGCCCATCGCGCACAAGCTCGGGATCGGGTTCTGCGACCACAATCATGAGCGCAAGATACCGCTCGCCGGCTTCGAGGGCATGGTGAACTTCGCCAGGGAGCTGCATTCGACGGCCATGAGCCCGGTATGGAAGCTGCTAGAGAAAAACGGGGGCGAGGGGAATGAGCGCTCGCGATAGCTATGAGGTCACGCGCAATGCATGCGTGGTCTGCGCGCCGCTGGGCGCCACTATCGCCTTCGCCGGGATCGAGCGGGGCATGACGCTCCTGCACGGGTCCCAAGGGTGCGCCACCTACATCCGCCGTTACGCGATATCCCATTTCCGCGAGCCCCTGGACGTGGCGAGCTCGAGCTTCTCCGAGGATACCGCCGTCTTCGGCGGCGCCGACAAGCTGCGCCTCGCCTTGGCCAACGTGATCAGCGAGTACCACCCCGCCTTCGTCGGCGTCGCGACCACCTGCCTGGCCGAGACTATCGGCGAGGATGCCGCCGCCGTGCGCCGCGCCCTGGGCGCGGGCGTTGCCGGCAATCCGCTGGTCGTAGCCGTCTCGACGCCGAGCTATCGCGGCAGCCACCGCGAGGGCTTCCGGGCCGCGCTCCGGTGTCTCACGGAGGCGACCAACCGGCCGAGCCAGGCGGCTCCTGCGATGCCGCGGCGATCTTCGAGACGCGAGGGCGAAGCTTTGCCGTTAGCCATCTTCCCCGCGATGATCTCGCCGGCCGACTTCCGTTCACTGAGGAGCGACATCGAGGCCTTCGGCCTGGAGCCGATCTTCGCTACAGACTATTCCGATACCCTGGACGGCGGGCCTTGGAGCGAGCACCGTCTCTTGCCGGAGGGGGGCACCTCGGTCGAAGACCTCGGCCGGATGGGGAGTTCCATCGCCTCCATCGAAATGGGCTTCGAGATTCCTCCGGAGCAATCTTCCGCCGCCTATCTCGAGCAGGCCTTCGGTGTCCCCCGCGTCTCGCTCGGGCTTCCCGTGGGGCTCGAGGCGACCGACGCCTTCCTCGACGCCCTGGCCGGGCTGTCGGGGCGCGGGATGCCGCGAGCGATGGAGGCCGAGCGCGCGCGGCTCCTCGATTCGTACGTGGACGCCCACAAGCACGTGTACGGCAAGCGAGCCCTCCTGTACGGGGACGCCGATCTCGCCCAAGCCGTCGGGAGCTTTCTCCGCGAGATAGGCATGATACCCGTCTTCCCGGAGGGCGAGGGGAGGGATTTTTCCCAGGCCGAGTCAGCGGCTCGGGCCTCGATGGCCGAGGGCGGCCCCATCGACCTCGTGATCGGCAACGGCAAGGGCTACAAAACGGCCGTGAAGCTTGGAAACAAGACGCAACTGAACCAAGTACGCGGCAAGGGGAAGA
>CAWHFT010000142.1:0-5338 GCA_963828175.1 uncultured Spirochaetota bacterium | reverse complement strand
ATGTCGTACCTGAACCAGTCTCGTCCTTGCTAGCGCAACGCCGCGAGGATGGAGACCCTCATCGCCGATCTTCTCTCCCTCGCCTCGCTCGAGCGGGACGATCGGGACTGGGTCAGGCCCGCCCGGCGGCTCTCCGGCCGATCCTCATGGGCGCTCGCGAAGCCATCCTTCCCAAGGCCGAAGCTCGCGGGACGAAGATCCTCGTGGACTGCGAGGAGGCCCTCGCCGCGATGGTCGATCCCGGTCTCCTCGAGCAGGCCCTCGTGAACCTCATAGACAACGCGGTGAAGTACTCACCGCCGTCGACCGTCGTCAAGGCGGGCGCTCGGATGGAAGCCGGGTCGCTCGTCATCGAAGTCAAGGACCAGGGCATCGGCATACCCGCTAGCGATCTGCCGCGGGTCTTCGAGCGCTTTTACCGCGTGGACAAGGCCCGGTCCCGAGAGCTCGGCGGCACAGGCCTCGGACTCGCGATCGTGCGCCATATCGCGATGGCCCATGGAGGCAGCGTGTCGGTGGAAAGCTGGGAGGGCGAGGGCTCGACCTTTCGAATGCTCATTCCGATGAAAGATTAACGGAGTACGTAGCTGGGCCTGTCTTCGGCGTCGACCGACACGAGGAGTTCCCCGTCGGGCGAGAGGAATCGCCACAAGCCTTCGGAAAGCATCGCGACGCTCCCAGCCGCTTCCGAGAATTCGGGCGCTGGCTCGAAGGGGCTCTCGGAGGCCCACGAGGCCGGCTGGCCGGGCGGCTGGTCGGGCAGGCGAATCGCCGTGCGCGTCGGCTCGGCGTAGGCGTCGATCCTGAACTCGAGGGAGGCCAGGCGGCGCGCCGCCTCGAGGCAGGGGACGAGCCAAGGATCGGAACTCCGCGCGACGGCTCCCCGAGCTAGGCGTGAGAGGTCGAAGGCCCAAGGCTCGAGGCCCCCTTTGAGCAAAGCCGAAGCCACGCTCGCCGCATAGCCTCCCGGCCAATCCAGGGCGAGCTCGTCCGCGCCCCCGGCCTTCTCGACGCCGCTCTGGCCGAGAGCTTCCGGATAAATGCAGCCGGCAGGCAAGAGCTCGCGCGCGCCGGAAAGAGGAATGGCGAGGTTCTCCTGAGGGGATGCCCAGTCCGCGTTCGATCCGAAGCTTCGACCCCGGCGGAACGATAGCCGATCGAGCTTCTCCTCCCGCCGCCCTCCATCGGACCTCCATCCGAAGATCGACGAGGCAGGCCCAGGCCGCGGGCGCCGGTGGGAATCGCCAGGGCGAGATCGTGGCGCCCGAGACCGCCGAAGGCCGGCGAGCAAGCAGCGAGTGTCAGGGCGAGGGGAACCGCCAAGGCGAACAGTGGCTTCATGCCTCCTAGTCGCGCGCGGAAAGGCCGAGCGAATGAAGCTGGCTCTTTAAACCGGCTCGGAGAGCGCGCAGGCGGGCACGATAGTCCTCGCTCGCCCAATCGGGGTAAGTCCAGGGCAGGGGCCGATAGTCGCCCTCGCTGAACAGCAAAGCGAGGTCGGCATAGATCCCGGCCGAGAGGGCGATGCGTTGCGGCCTGGCTTTGGTCGTAGCGAGAACGAAGCTCGAGAGCGAGAGGAGGCCTGGGTCTAGGTTGAAGCGGCGGCGCCCGTCCAGGGAGAAATCTCGCTCGAGGGAGTTGGTCAGAGTCTTGATGGCAGCTAACTCGGCCGGATCGACGAGGTCGGCGAAGGCGAGGAAGCTGCGCTTCGGGCGTCCCCCCAGCTCCTCGTCGTAGTAGTCGCTCCAGCTGAAATCGATGTCGTTTCCGAGCGCCCGGGAAGGGCCGAAAAGCCTCTCGAGCTCCGTAAGCACCGACTGCGGCATGGGCGAGACCGGCGAGCCGAGCAGGCCTATCACGAGTCGCGTGGATTGGAAGCGGCTTATCGAACCCATGCTTGCCTCGGAATCCAATTTAAACGATACTCTTACCATATGGAAGACTCGCAGGCCTTCTCGCGCCACCTCGAGGAGCGGTTGGACGCGAGGCGCGAAACATTGGACCGCGTCGAGCTGTTGAAGCTGAGGGACGGTTTCAAGCTCTTCCAAGCCGCCTTCGTCGGGCTGAACGCCGTACTCAATAAAAAAGGCGTCCTCCATGACGACCCCTACAAATACGACCTCAAGATCTCCGAAGTAGTCACCCCGCCCGAGAGCCCGTTCTCCGAGTCCGAGAAAGTCGATCAGATCAGCATGCGTGTCTCCCAGTTCGAGGCCTATCTGGATTTTCTCAACAACTACTACCAATTCAGCTGCGACTTCCTGTCGATGGGGAGGATCAAGCGGCTGCTCTCGCTCGTCAAGTACTTCAATTTCGCGCAGTTCACCGAGACCAACACCCAACTCAACACGAGGGCGCTCGCGGAAATCGCGGGCATGGTAAAGAAGGGAGGCGACCAGTTCTCCTCCGGGCTCATCGCCGACTCGGTGAGCCAGCTCGAGAAGGCGAGCCGCGACATTCTCGCCTGTCTCAAGGAGCTGACCGACTACCATAAGGAGCGTTACAAGCTCGAGCTCAGGCAGATCGTGATGCCCGGCCTGCCGATAGACGCCGACATGGCGATCGGCGGGCGCGACGAGGCGATGAAGATCATCAAGCACAAATTCTCCGAGCTCGCCTCGGAGCAGCCCTTCTACCCCGAGCTCGTCGAGGAGATTCTACTCGAGGATTTCTCCTCCGACGGGCCTTCCCTCCGCGAGGAGCTGCTTCGCCGGTTCACGGTCGCCGAGGAGAAAAAAGCGGACGATGCCAAGGCGAAGTCCTTCAAGGGAATCCTCATCGACGGCGTCCGCACGCTCTCGGCGGCCTCCTTCGCATTGGAGAATTCCGTCGCCAAGCTCCAGGAAAATTCGATTCTCCTCGCCTCCCTCGACCAGGGACTCGGCGCGCGGTTCCGTCGCATGATCCGGAAGCTTTTCTCTCCCGAGGACAAGGGCATCGTCTACGAAGTCCAGTTCGTGGACCCGGTCACGAAGTCCTGCCAGAGCGAGAAGCTCGATTTCGGGGCCTTCACGGACGAGACCGCCAAAAAGACGCGTTTCCTCGGCTCCCTCTCGCAGCGAGGCGGAGCCTCTGCCCGCAGGCTGGAGGGAATGACCGACGACCAGGCCTACAAATTCCTCCAGCGCAACATCGAGGAGCTCCAGAGAGCCTTGCGCGTGCTCGCCGCCCTCGAGGAATTCTTCAAATCAGAAACGCCCGAGCCGTCGAAGCCCCGTGTCAGGAGCATTCGCGTCGAGATGACGACGGTCAAGGGCGCCGTCATCAAGGCGAACCAGAAGAAGCATGAATATGTCGCGCAACGCGAGGAGCTTGATCAGATGAAGCGCCTCGGCATAAAGGATCCCGCCCCCTGACCAAGGAGACCGCATGAACGCAACTTTACGAAAAACTCGAGCCTCCGCGCGGCCCTCGCGACTCTCGCCTTGGCGGCGGCGGTCGCCCCCGCGGCCTGGGCTGCAGGCGATGCGCCGCCCGATGCGGCGTCGCCCCCGCCGGATGAGTTCGTCGTCGCCTTCAACACGCTCGACCTCCAGCTAGATCCTCACCACACCATCTATTCGGCCGAGGCGCAGATTTTCAGCGCCACGTACGAGGGCCTCTTTTCCTACGATCCCAACACCCTGGACCCGGTCAAGGCAGCCTGCTCCAAGTGGAGCGCTTTCCAAGGACGGCATCACCTACACCTTCTACGTCCGCGACGAGGCGAAATGGTCGGACGGCAGTCCCGCTCCTCGCCAAGGACTTCCGGAACGCCTGGCTCCGCGCCCTCGATCCCAAAACGAAAGCCGACTACGTCGAGTTCTTCGACGTCATCTCCGGCGCACACGATTACCGCACCGGCAAGAACGCCGATCCGGGCTCGGTGGGGATCTCCGTCATCGCCGACAAGATCCTCCAGGTCAAGCTGGAGTCCAGGGCCGACTACTTCACGCGGCTGCTGTGCCATCATGCCTTCTCGCCCATCCATCCCTCGATGCTGTCGGTCGCCGATTGGCGAGCCGCCCTTCCCTTTCCCGTCGACGGGCCCTATGCCTTCAAGTCCTTCGATTCCACGGGCCTCGTCATGGTCAAGAACGAGAAGTATTGGGACGCGGCCTCGGTGAAGATCCCGCGGATCCGCGCGATCTTCACCGACGACGACGCCGACGCGACGCGGCGCTTCGACGACGGAGCCATCCACTGGCTCGCGGGCCCGATGGACCTCAACGCTCTCCTCGCGCAGGGCTCGATTCAGGTAGGGCTCATGTTCAGCACGCATTACTGGTTCTTCGATTGCGGCACCACGCCGTGGAGCGACCCCGACATCAGGCGAGCTCTCGCCCTCATGCTGCCGTGGGACCAGATCCGATCGAAGGACAAGTACCTCGCCCCCGCGCCGACCCTCGTGCTCCCCATCCCGGGCTACCAGGATGCCAAGGGCATATCGGCGGCCGACCAGGACGAGGCCCTGCGCCTCCTCGAGAAGTCCGGCCACAAGAACGGCTCCGGCCTGCCGAAGCTGACGATCCTCATCCCCGACACGGGCGACGACGCCAAGCGCATCGCCGGGCTGATGAAGGACGCATGGGAGAAGCTGCCCGACCTCGACGTCGAGCTCAAGTCGGTTCCCTCGGCCGATTACTTCTCCGTGGAGCGCTCGGGCGCCCAGGCGGGCGGTTGGACCATCGCGTCGACGAGCTGGATCGGCGACTTCGCCGATCCCCTCGCCTTCCTCCAGATGTGGTCGTCCGACTCCAACCTCAACGACGCGCGGCTTTCCGACCCCGAGTTCGACCGCCTCCTCGCTGCGGCGGCCTGAAGTCCGGCGACGAGCGCCTGTCCGCGCTGGGCCTCGCGGAGACGAGGCTCCTCTCGGAAGCCGCTGTCCTGCCCATCTACCACAGCCTCGCGGCCAACGTCATCGACACCGGCTATATCGACGGTTGGTATGCCAACGCCCTCGACATTCATCCCTTCAAATATCTCGCCTTCGGCGAGCGCAAGATCAGGTCGAACGTAGCGGTTTTAAGGTAAAAACGATGCGAAGATTCCTCTCCACGGTCCTCTTCATCTTTTCGGGCTGCCCTGACCCTTTCCGCTATGCTCCTAATCTCGACGAGGCCCTGGGCGCTCGATCGCGAGACCTACAAGCGATTCGTCGAGGACGATCGGCTCTACGCTGCCCTTCGTGCGCCCGAGATCGCCGCGAGCGCTCCCCGAGACCATCAGGCTCGGGCCGGCGACCCTCGAGGGCCCCGCCCTCGTGGCCGCCCTACAAAAGGATCTGCCGATTCCGGAAATCAAGGCGACCGCCGCGGGAGCGGTGGACATGGTCCTAGACGCGGTCGAAAGCCCA
>CAWHFT010000141.1:0-24393 GCA_963828175.1 uncultured Spirochaetota bacterium | reverse complement strand
ATGCGCAGCTTGTCGAGACGCTGTTCGAGCTGGCAGCGGGGAAAGCATTGTTCGACGTGGACCTTACCAAAGGGCAGGAATACTTCGGGGACGCGCTGATGGTCTCGACGCGGTTTCTCAAAGGCTCGCGGATGTCGGACTACGCCTACGCGATGACTTTGCTTCAGCAAGCGCAGGGCAGCACGAGTGCGCAGACGGCGGCTGGGCTGAAATCAGTTTTCGGACCGTGGATGGAGGCAGGGCAACGATTTTACGCATTGCGGGAAACGGCGACCCAGGCGAGCTCTCGGATCTGAATTGCCAGCGACGTCATCCGACAGGTGAGTGTGAACGGAGCGAAAGCTGTGGATTCGCCGCTTGCCCTACAGGCCGAGAAGTCGGATACCGCCCTTATGGTCCAGGCCATGGGTGATGGGCAGGCGATCCAGATCTTTCCTTCGACTGAGGGTAAGCTGGCCTTCCTTGCCGACGGGTTCGCAGCCTTCAGCAAGCTCTCCCTAGGAGCCAATGCGGCCCCCGGTGCAATCGAAGTCACGTATAGCTTTGACTCGGCCCTGGGGGTGATGAGAGCCGATGCCGGGCCCACGGTTACGGCCTCCCTTGACGGAGGCAAGCCCGCGAATCTACCCCACATCTTCGAGAATGTATCGGCGGGTCCACATAAGATTACTATTCCTGAGGTTTGGTGGCAGTGGAAGTTATATAAAGGAGCAGCTGCTACTGTAACCGTGGAGCCAGGCACCCGGGCAAAATTCGATGGCAACCTGATGAACGGCAAGGGGACGCTCGAAGTAACGGGCATACCAAAAGGATCTACGGTGCGCATTGACAGCGCCGAGATAAACAACTTGATCGAAGGCCCTGATGGCAACCTTGGGTATCACGATGTAGTCTTTGCTGGCGATTCGAATCTTGAAATCACGAACGGCAATAAAAAATGGAAAGGATCGGTGATCGTCCCCATCGATGGGAGGGGGTCCCTGTCAGTCAAGGAAATGCACCAATATATAATCCTGCAGAGCAAGACAGTTGCGCTCAAAGGCAAGGATACGGACTGGGATGGTGTGGATCCAGTTTTCACGGGATCGGGATTCAATCAGACCCCTAAGATAGGAGGGAGCGAGATAGCGGGAGGGAGCATCTGTCGCGACGCAAAATACATCAACATTAAGATGGATTTTGCAAATGGGGAACCTAGTTTTATCAGAGGCAGCATTCGCCAGCTCGAATTATTTCAAGGTAACAAACAAGTCAATTTGGAAGTTAGTGTCTGGGATGATGGAACAATACATTCTGACATCTGGGTCAGATCAATGAATAAATTATCTCCCGCCGGCAAGTATGTCGTGGGAAAAACTTTCGTAGAGATGCAGTTTAGGCTTTCGGATTTTTCGAGGTACTTTGATCTTTCGCAGCCGATTCGCGGCGACCTTGATTTCTTCTTAGCCCCCAACTGGGATAGTACCCACAATAAATCACCGCTAGTAGATATACTAATGGATAATTGAAGCAGTATTGAGGAGAACTCGTCTAGGGTGCGCCCTGCCCTTTTGCCCTCCAACTGGCGAAAACTATCTTGACTTATATTGTCATAGTTGGTCATAGCCTTTTGTTTCTACCAATAAGTATATATATATTCTTATACAGAACCGCTAGTCATGTCTCGACAAATATGCTAATACTGTCTCCCGTCATCCCTTTCCGACATTCAGATATCGACGCGAATCGATCGTGGTGAGAGGCTTCATACATGACGAACGAATTGCTACTCGGCTTGCTGATCTTCGTCCCCCTCCTCGGCGCCTTCGCATTGCCTCTATTGGCCCAAATTTCCGAAGTAGTGCGCAATGTCGCAGCCCTGCTCATGGGGCTGACGGCGGTCGTGTGCGCGGCTTTCCTCGTCCCGGCGGCGATTTCGGGCCAGGGCGTGGCGATAAGCATCCCGTTGGGGATCGGCGGCACGCTCTTTACGCTGGATAGGCTGGCCGTCTTCATGGCGCTCGTCTCTTCGGCCGTCAGCTCGGTGATCATCTTCTACTCCTTCACCTACATCAAGCATTACGAGCACCGCAGCGAATACTTCGCGATGGTGGTCCTGTTCCTCGGCTCGATGATGGGGCTCGTCTTCGCGGGTAACCTTATCTACCTCTTCGTCTTCTGGGAGATGACGTCCTTTACGAGCTGGCGCCTCATCGGCTTCTTCCGGGAGCCCAGGACCGTGCTCAAGGCCGACAAAGCCTTCCTCGTCACGGTCTTCGGAGCCCTCGTCATGCTCGTCGGCTTCCTCCTCATTTACCAGGAGACGGGCTCCTTCGATCTCGCCGCCATCAAGGCAGCCCTCGCGGGCAAGCCGATCTCCAACCTCGCCGTCATCCTCATACTGTTCGGCGTGCTCTCCAAGTCCGCGACCCTGCCTCTCCACACCTGGCTGCCGGACGCCGGCGTCGCCCCGTCGCCGGTAACCGCCCTTCTCCACGCGGCGGTACTGGTGAAGATCGGCGTCTACGTGTTCGCGCGGCTGTTTGTGGCCACCATGGACGTACAGGTGATCTGGCACACGGTCGTGCCGATCATCGCTGCGGCCAGCGCCCTCGTCTCGGCCGGCGCCGCCATGATCGAGACCGACATGAAGCGGATCATCGCCTACTCGACGATCAGCCAGATCGGCTTCATCTTCCTCGGCCTGTCGTCGGGCGTCGAGGTCGGCATCGCCGGCGGCCTGCTCTACATCCTCATGCACGGCATCGCCAAGGGCGGGCTCTTCCTCTGCGCCGGCATAATCGAGCACGAGACGCACACCAAGGACATCACGAAGATGGGAGGCCTCGCGGCCAAGATGCCGCTGACGACCTTCGCGTTCCTGTTCTGCTCCTTCTCGGTCATGGGCGTGCCGCCGTTCGGCGGCTTCTTCTCCAAGTACTTGGTATTCGCCGGCATCTTCTCCTCGGGCCAGACCGCGATCGGCCTCGTCTTCCTCGCCGGGGCCTTCATGACGATCATCTACCTGTTCAGGCTTTTCACTTCCCTGTTCACCGGGCCGATGAAAATCCAGGTCGAAGGGGAGGGTAGCCGCGGGATGGTCGGCTCGGTCGTCTTCTTGGGCATCCTGTCGCTCGCGAGCGGCCTGCTCGTGAACCTGCCTTCGGCCTTCGTGCATACCGCCGTGGTCGCGATGCTTGGAGGTGCCCGATGAATCCCGCGCTCCTCTCCCTGCCCATTTTGATGCCCGTCGCGGCGGGCCTCGTGTGCCTGCTCATTTCCGACCGCGCCAAGATGGTGAAAGAATGGATCACCATTCTCGTCGCTGCCGCCAACCTCGTCGTCGCGATCCTGCTCTTCGGCAAGGTCGCGGATTTCACCTACCCGTGGATCGAGACCTGGGGCATCTCCTTCTCGCTCAGGCTCTACCAGTTCAGCAGCTTCATCGTCCTGGCCTCGGCCGGCTTCGGGCTGCTCATCGCGATCTATTCCGCGGCCTCGATGAAGGGCAAGCCGAAGCTCAGGTCCTACTATTCCTACGTGCTCATCACGCTCGGCTTCGTCGACGGCGCCGTGCTCGCGAACAACCTCATCCTCCTGCTCGTGTTCTGGGAGGGCCTCCTGCTCGTCCTATACGGGATGATCGCCCTGGGCGGTCCGAACAGCCGCGAGACGTCCAAGACGGCGGTCAAGGCCTTCGTCATCGCCGGAGTCACCGACCTCTGCATGATGGCCGGCATCATCATCCTCATCGGCCTCGCGGCGACCTCCACGATGTCCGACATCCGCGTGAGCGCGAGCGGCCTGGGCGCGTTCGCCTTCGTGCTCATCATGATCGGCGCGATCTCAAAGGCCGGGTCCATGCCCTTCCACAGCTGGATCCCCGACGCGGCCGTCGACGCTCCGCTCACCTTCATGGCCTTCGTGCCGGCCGCGCTCGAAAAGCTGCTCGGCATCTACCTGCTCGCCCGCGTCTCGCTGGACTTCTTCGCCATCCAGCCGGGATCGGGACTCAGCTTGACCATGATGATCATCGGCTGCGTGACGATCCTGCTCGCTGTCGGCATGGCCCTCGTGCAGAAGGACTACAAGAGGCTGCTCTCCTTCCACGCGATCAGCCAGGTCGGCTACATGATCCTCGGCATCGGCACCGCGCTCCCGATCGGCATAGTGGGCGGCCTCTTCCACATGATCAACCACGCGATGTACAAGTCTGGGCTCTTCCTCAGCGCGGGCTCGGTCGAGAAGCAGACGGGCACTACCGACCTGAACAAGCTCGGCGGCCTCGCGCGCAACATGCCGATCACCTTCGCCTGCTTCCTCGTCACGGCGGCCTCGATCTCGGGCGTGCCGCCGTTCAACGGCTTCTTTTCCAAGGAGCTCGTCTACGACGGCGCCCTCGAGTCGGGCTGGATCTTCTACGCGGCCGCGCTCCTCGGGTCGCTGCTGACCGCCGCCTCCTTCCTCAAGCTCGGGCACGCGGCCTTCCTAGGCCCGCGCGCCAAGGAGCACGAGGGAGTCAAGGAAGCGCCGTGGGCGATGCTGGTTCCCATGCTCGCGCTAGCCTCGCTGTGCATCCTCTTCGGCGTCTACAACCCGCTGCCGATCGACAACCTGATCGCGCCGATCGTCGCGGGCCGCGGCCTCGCGCTGCCGGTCCAGGGCTTTTCCGGCTTCCCCGCGAACGGGATGCTCGTCCTCGGCACGGTCATAGTCCTGGCCGTCGCTCTCCTCAACCACCTGTACGGCGTCCGCAAGTCCGGCTCGGGCCTCGGCGCGGTCGACCACATCCACCACGCCCCCGGCCTGCGCTCGGTCTACGGCGTAGCCGAAAAGGGCCTGCTCGACCCGTTCAATATCGGCATGGCTCTGGTCAGGGGCTTCTCGCGCGTGGCCTGGTGGATAGACCGCGGCATCGACTGGTTCCAGGACACCGGCGTCGTGGCCGTTACAAAGCTCCTTTCCGTCGGCGCGCGCAAGGCGCATAACGGCAGGTACTCCCGCTACATCCTCTGGTCATTGGCCGGGGCGGCAGGGATTCTCGTTTGGATGACCCTGTCACTCTGAGGAGGATGGATAGATGCCGCTCGTATTCGTGCTGATCCCCCTGGTAGCCCTTCTGCTCATCAACCTCCCCCTCGGCTCGTTCGTGCGGAAGGTCGGCTTCCCCGTCGCGGGCCTCCTCGCGCTGGCTCAGATCGCGGCCGTCCTCGTCGCTCCGGGAGCGTGGACCAGTCCCGCCCAATTCTTGGACGGCAGCCTGCGCTTCGTCTTTTCCGCGGACAGGCTGAGCCTCCTCCTGCTCCTCTCGATCGGCATCGCCGTCCTGGGGACGATCTGCGTCGCCCGTCACCTGTTTCGCGACGCGCCCGCTGATCAGGCGCCGCGCTTTTTCAATCTGACCATCCTCGCGATGATCGGGATGAACGGCGTGAGCCTCGTGACCGACCTCTTCTCCCTCTATGTCTTCCTCGAGATCACCGCGGTCTCCTCCTACGTGCTCATCGCCTTCGAGAGGAAGAAGGAAGGGCTCGAGGGCGCCTTCAAGTACCTCATACTCTCGGCGGTCGCCACCGTCATGATGCTCAGTTCCATCGGGCTTTTCCTTCTCTCGGTGGGGGACACGAGCTTCGCCTCGGTCGCAGCCGCGCTCGCCGGCGCGTCGAGCGGCCTCGCCAGCGGGGCGCCGAGCTGGGTCGTCCTCGTGGCGGTCGGGCTCTTCGTCGGCGGGCTCTTCATCAAGGGCGGCCTCGTGCCCTTCCATGCCTGGGTGCCCGACGCCTACTCGGCGGCCCCCGCGCCGGTCTCGGTCCTCCTCGCAGGCATCGTCACGAAGACGACCGGCGTCTACACGCTGATCAGGCTGTCGGGCGCGGTTTTCCGAGGCGCCTTCCACCTCGACGCGGTCTTCCTCGTCGTCGGCATCGCGACCATCGTCGTCGGCGCGCTGGCTGCCATGTGGCAGAAGGACATGAAGCGGATGCTCGCCTACTCGAGCGTCAGCCAGGTTGGCTACATCATCCTGGCCTTGGGGGCGGCCAGCCCGCTGGGCGCGGCCGCGGCGGCCTTCCACCTTTTCAACCACGCGATCTTCAAGGGCCAGCTCTTCATCAACGCGGCTGCGGTCGAAAAGCAGACGGGCACGAGGGATATGGACGAGATGGGCGGCCTGTCGGCGAAGATGCCGGTGACCTCCTGGACGTCGGTCGTGGCCTTCCTCTCGGCGGCGGGCATACCTCCATTAGCCGGGTTCTGGAGCAAGCTCCTCATCGTCGTGGCGCTCTGGAAGGCCGGGCAGGCCGGCTTTGCGGTCGCGGCCATCCTCGCCTCCATCCTGACCCTCGCTTATTTCCTCATGCTCCAGCGCAAAGTGTTCTTCGGGAAGCTGACCGAGCGCTTCGGCTCCCTCAAAGAAGCCTCGCTGTGGCTCGTCCTCCCGGCTCTCGTACTGGCCCTCGTCTCCATCGGCGTCGGGCTCCTATTCCCGCTGCTCTGGGACACGATCCTAGTCCAGGTAGCCGGAATATAAGGAGGGGATTGTGATAGGCATTTTCGTCGTCCTCGGCCTCATGGTCATATCGGGCATCTGGACGGTCATGACGCGGTCTCTCGTGCGTTCGGCCATCGGACTCGCCCTGACCAGCGTCATCCTCACCGTGCTCATGTTCCAGCTCGGGGCCACCATGGCAGCCGTCTTCGAGCTCTCGGTCTGCGCGGGCCTCATCACTGTCGTCTTCATCAGCACGATCAGCATGACTAAAGCGCTCACCCACGACGCCCTGCTCACAAAGACCCGCGACCGGCTCAAGCGCTACTGGTACCTGCCGGCCATCCTCCTCGTCGCCGGCGCGGTCATGGCGTTCGTCCTCTCGCCGATGCCGCTCCAGGGCGCCGCCCCGGCTTCCGCGGCCGTCGACTTCGCCGCGCTGGGGCAGATGCTCTGGAAGGAAAGGCAGACCGACCTCCTCGGCCAGATAACCATCATCTTCGCCGGCGTGACCGGCGTGATCGTCCTCTTCAAGGAGAGGAAGGGAGAGAAGGAATGACGGCCGCCTTCGAAGTGTTCAAGGCCTATTGGATTTCATAGTGCTCCTCGCGCTCGCGGGAGTCTATTGCGTCGTCGCGACGAGGAACCTCATCCGCGTCCTGATCGGGATGGAGCTGATGACCAAGGCCGCGACCCTCCTCATCGTGATCGGCGGCTGGGTCTCGGGGAGGATGGCCTTGGCCCAGGCCCTCGTCATCAACCTCATCGTCGTCGAGGTGGTCGTCGTCGCCGTCGCCGCCGGAATAGTAGTGTCCCTCTTCAGGAAGAACGGCTCGCTCTCCACGCGCAAGCTCGATAGCCTCAAGGGCTGATTGGAATCTCGAAGGAGATAGGCATGAGCATCGTATTCTTTCCGCCCCTGGCCTTCGGCATCGTGCTGCTGCTGGTCGTCGGGATGTCGCTCTATATGAGGAGCCTGGCTTTCCGCGGCGTCGCGGCGTCCGGCTCGATAAAATCCTACGCATGCGGCGAGGACGTGGAGGAGAACAGCTTCAGCCCCGACTATTCCCAGTTCTTCTCCTTTGCCTTCTTTTTCTCTATAATGCACGTGGTCGCCCTGATGATCGCGACGATGCCCAAGGCCTCGCTCGCGGATCTGATCATGCCGGCCTTGTATATCGGCGGGGCCCTCGTCGGCCTGGGCTCCCTTCTAAGGAGATAGCGTGAAGCTCTCTGAACGGCTCGTGAACTGGGCCCGGATCAAGTCGCCCTGGGCCATCCACTTCAACACCGGCTCCTGCAACGCCTGCGATATAGAGATCGTGGCAGCCATCACGCCGCGTTTCGATCTCGAACGCTTCGGCATCCAGGTCAAGGGCGCGCCTCGCCACGCCGATCTCCTGCTTTGCTCCGGACCAGTGACTCGCCAGATCGAGACCAGGCTCAAGCGGATTACGACCAGATGGCCGAGCCCAAGTTCGTCGCGGCGGTGGGCAGCTGCGCCTGTACTGGCGGCGTCTTCCGCGGCTGCTACAACGTCAAGGGCGGCATCGACCAGGCGATACCCGTCTCCATCTACATCCCCGGCTGCCCCGTCCGCCCCGAGGCGATCATCGACGGCGTCGCCAAGATGCTCAAGACTCTGGAAGAGAGCCAGAAGGGGAAGAAATGAGCGAACGAAGGACCGAGCAAGAGCTGTCATCCGAGCTCGTCGCGGCTTTCCCCGAGCTCGAGGGAAAGGTTCGCGTCCAGCGCGAGCGCAGGGTCTGGGCCGAAGTCGAGTACGCCTCCTTCCGGAAGATCTTCGAGGCCGCGGTCAAGAACATGGGCTTCTCCATCCTCTGCATAATCACGGGGCTCGACGAGGGCGAGAACCTCGGCTTCATCTACCATATCGCCGACCAAGGCGGCACCGTGCTCAGCCTGCACACCCTGTCGCGCAAGGACGGTCCCGGCATCGCGACCATCTCCGACCTGTTCCCCGCGGCCCACATCTACGAGCGCGAGCTCCAGGATCTCTTCGGGGCCACGGTCGAAGGACTCGCGCCGGGGAACCGCTATCCGCTGCCCGACCTCTGGCCGGAGGGGCAGCATCCGCTCCTCAAGAACTTCGATCCCGCCGTGCTGGACGCCGGCACAGCTGGCGACGGGCCTGATGCCGACGCAAGCGCCGTTCCCGCCGCGAATGCCGCCGCGGGCGGCGAGGAGAGCTGATCATGGCCACATCCCGCATTCCCATCGGACCACAGCACCCGGCGCTTAAAGAGCCGGAGAGCTTCCTCATTTCCCTCAACGGCGAGCGCATCACCGACGTCGCCATGCGTCTCGGGTACAACCACCGCGGCATCGAGAAGGCCGCCGAAAACCGTACCTACATCCAGGACATCTACCTCATCGAGCGCGTCTGCGGCATCTGCTCGCACTCGCACTCGAGCGCCTTCATACAGGCAGTCGAGGAGATCGCCGGCCTCGTAGTCCCGCCGCGAGCTCAATACCTCCGCACTCTGGTCGGCGAGCTCGAGCGCGTGCACAGCCACCTTCTCTGGCTCGGCGTCGCCGGCCACGAGATCGGCTTCGATACTCTGCTGATGTACTCCTGGCGCGACCGCGAGGTCGTCATGGACATCCTCGCGATGCTCACCGGCAACCGCGTCCACTACGCGATGAACACCTTAGGCGGCGTCAAGCGCGACGTGGACGAGGCTCAGATCCAGGAAATCCTCAAGGCCGTCGACATTCTCGAGGAGCGGACAAAGTATTACATCGAGGTCGCGACTCACGAGACCACGCTGATCCAGCGGCTCTCGGGCCCCGGTTTCATCTCGAAGGACGATGTTCTCAAATACGGAGTCGTAGGTCCCACGGGCCGAGCCTCCGGAGTCGCTCGCGACGTCCGCAAGGACGATCCCTACATGGCGTACGCCGAGCTGGACTTCAAGGTGATCACCGACGATCACTGCGACGTCTACGGCCGCACGCTCGTCCGGGTGGGCGAGCTGATGCAGTCCTACAGCCTCATCCGGCAGGTCCTCAAGAAGCTGCCGGCCGGAGACATACGCCGTCAAGGCGCCCCGGCGCATCCCCGTCGGCGAGGCGGTCTCGCGCTACGAGGCGCCGCGCGGCGAAGACGTCCACTACGTCCGCGGCAACGGCACGGACAGGCCCGAGCGCGTCCGCGTTCGCGCCCCGACGCTCGCCAATCTCCAGGCCGTCGCCAGGATGCTCGAGGACAACAACCTCGCCGACGTGCCTATCGTCATCGCGGCGATCGATCCCTGTTTCTCGTGCACCGATCGCATGATAAAGCTCGATCGCGGCTCTTCCTTCTCCGAGACCCTCGACTGGGGGACCTTGAGGCAGAAGGGGATCGACTGGTACAAAGCCAAGGGCCTGGACTTCGCCGAGCTCAACAAGAAATTCGAGGTACACGGATGATGTCCATTCTGACGCCGCTCTTCAACATCATCGTCTTTCCCGGCTTCCTATTCCTCGCGGCCCTGAGCATGCTCGGCCAGTACGTCGACCGCAAGCTCTACGCGAGGCTCCAGAATCGCGTGGGCCCGCCATTCATCCAGCCGTTCGCCGACTTCATCAAGCTGTCCGCGAAGCAAGAGACGCTGCCGGAGGGCGCGGACCGGCGAATGTTCCTCGTCCTGCCGATCGTAGCGCTCGCGGCGACCGTCACCGCCTCGTTCTATATTCCGCTGTGGAGCTCCAAGGCGCTCTTCAGCTTCGACGGGGACATCATCGTGGCGCTGTACTTCCTGATGATCCCGACGGTCAGTTTTTTCCTCGCGGGCCACGCCTCGACGTCGCTGTACT
Organism: uncultured Spirochaetota bacterium; assembly: GCA_963828175.1. Classification (GTDB taxonomy): domain Bacteria; phylum Spirochaetota; class Spirochaetia; order Treponematales; family Rectinemataceae; genus UBA1306. The sequence goes on along the minus strand of CAWHFT010000141.1, from coordinate 14,105 downwards.
CGGAGATCGGAGCGGTCCGCGCGATCACGCAATTCTTCGCCTACGAGGTGCCGCTCTTCCTCGCAATTTTGTCGCCCGCCCTTTTGGCCGGCACGTGGTCCATCTCGGGCATCTCGGCCTTTTATCAGGCTCATCCGCTCTGGTGGCTCTACAACCTGCTCGGCTTCGGCGTCGGCATGATCGCCGTGCTCGGCAAACTCGAGAAAGTGCCTTTCGACATCCCCGAAGCCGAGACCGAGATCGTCGGCGGAGCGTTCACCGAGTACTCGGGCCGCCTCCTCGCGCTCTTCAAGATGACGATCGACGTCGAATCGATAGTCGCGGCGTCGCTGATGGCGGCCGTGTTCCTGCCGTTCGGCCTGGGGCTCCCGGCCCTCTTGGGCTTCGTCGTCTACCTCCTCAAGGTCCTGTTGGTCCTCGTACTCCTGACCCTGCTCCGGACGATCATGGCGCGGCTCCGCATCGACCAGATGATGGCCTTCTGCTGGAAAGTCCTCGCGCCGCTCGCCTTCGTGCAGATCGTCGCTTCTCTCGTGCTCAAAGGAGTCCTCTCATGAGCTTTCCCGGCAAGATGGCCGCCCAGGTGATCGGCGGCGGCCTTTTCCATAAGCCCGCGACCCTGCTGTACCCGGCCGAGAAGCCGGTCATGCCGAAGGGCTTTCGCGGCCGCCTGACCTTCTACGCCGAGCGCTGCGTCAACTGCAAGCTTTGCATGAAGGACTGCCCCTCCGAGGCCATCCAGATCAACAAGATCGGCGAGAAGCAGTACGAGGCCATCCTCCACATGGGAAGGTGCATCTACTGCGGGCAGTGCGTGCAGTCCTGCAACAAGGACGCGCTCGAGATGACCACCAACTACGAGCTCGCCGTCGGCGAGCCTGGCAGCCTCCACGTGAACATCGGCCAGCCCGTCGAGGGCGGTCCCGAGAAGGCTTGCGAGGACGACGAAGTCCCGGGACCCGCGGCGGCGGCCAAGAGCGTCGCGAGAGCGGGGGAGTGAGTCATTTTCTGGGGCCGCCCCTGGGGGCGTTGCTCCAGGGGGCTACCAAGATCACCGTCCTCGGCGTGGGCTCCGAGCTCCGCTCCGACGACATCGCCGGCCTCCTCGTAGCACGCGCCCTTGCCGATGCTTTCCCCGACTCTGAAATGCTGCTCGCCATCGAAGGCGCAACGGCGCCCGAGAATTTCACGGGGCAAATCATTCGGTTCGCCGCCTCGCACCTCGTCATCGTCGATTGCGCGGACACCGGCGAGACGCCGGGCACGGTCACGGTATTCCCGGTCGCCGACATTGGCGGAGTCTCCTCGAACACCCACACCCTGCCGCTGAAGATCATCGTCGACTACCTGAACAAGTTCGCGCCCTGCGATACCATCGTCATAGGCATTGCCCCGCGCTCCGTCGCCTTCGACGGGAAGCCCGCGCCCGAGGTAGTCGCGGCCGCCGGCCGAGTCGCCGAAGAGCTCATCGCCGTCGGCAAGGGCCTCGCCGCCTCCGAATGATCGGCCGCAAGAGAATTCTCGTCTCCGGTACCGTCCAGGGAGTCGGCTTTCGGCCGGCGGTCGCTCGCGCTGCGGCTGTCTTCGAGCTGGTCGGCTGGGTCGCGAACACGCCCGGTGGCGCCGAGATCGAAGTCCAGGGGCCGGAAAGCGCGCTCGGCGACTTCATCCGCGAGCTGCCGGGGCGGCTGCCGCTTCGGGCCAGGCTCGAGACCCTCGAGGCATCGGACGTGCCCGTGGAAAACGACGCGGGCTTCGCGGTCAGGACGAGCCTGGCCGAGGGCCGCAGCCGCTTCAGCGTCCCGCCCGACCTCGCTATCTGTCCCGAATGCAGGCGAGAGTTCGAGGACCCGGAGGACCGACGCTACCGCCATGCCTTCATCAGCTGTGGCGACTGCGGGCCGCGCTATAGCTACATCGTCGACCTGCCGTACGACCGCGCGCTCACGACGATGGCGGCTTTTCCGATGTGCCCCGAATGCCGTTCCGAGTACGAGGACCCGCGCGACCGGCGCTACCACATCGAAGGCTTCTGCTGTCCCCGCTGCGGACCCGTCCTGCACGGCTTCGACGAAGGGTTAGCCGCCTTGCGGCGCGGAGGAATCGCGGCCATCAAGGGCATCGGCGGCTACCACATCGCCTGCCTCGCCGAGGACGCGCGAGCCGTGGGCGAGCTCCGCGGGCGCAAGGCGCGGCCGACCAAGCCGCTCGCCGTCATGTACCCAAGCCTCGAGGCGCTCGAGGCGGCGGCGTGTCTCCTCGATGAAGAGCGCGAGCTCCTTCTGTCCGCCGAGGCGCCCATAGTCCTCGTTCCTAAAGAGCGTTTCCGCAGTCTACCCAACGAGGTTCTCGCGCCCGGCAATCCCGATCTGGGGGTCTTCCTTCCATACTCGCCAGTCCACCTCCTGGTCCTCGGCGAGCTTCGGACCCCTCTGGTGATGACGAGCGCGAACATGCCCGGCGATCCTCTGATCATAGACGACGAGGCCGCACGCATGGGCCTAGCCGGCATCGTCGATGCCTGGATATACCACGACCGGCGGATCGAGTCGCGCGCCGACGACGGCGTCGTGTTCTTCCAGGGCCTTTCCTCGCCGAACAGGACCCCGCCTAACGAGGCCTCTCAGGGGGGTGTCACGCGAGTGCGGAACGGGCGGGGTTCGGTGCCGCGGCCCATCAGGCTGGCCTCGCCCGCGTCGAGGGCCGTCCTGGCCGTCGGCGGCGAGCTCAAATCGACGGTCGCCGTCGTCTCGGGGCTCGACCTCGTCGCGAGCCCGCATATCGGTGACCTCGAGAACGAGCCGACCTTCGAGAGTTTCCGCAGGGCGGCCCGTCGGATGCTCGACTATTACGGAGTGGAGCCCGAGGTAATCGCCGCCGACCTCCATCCCGACTACGAGTCAACGCGGTATGCGATCGAGCTCGCCGCGAGGTTGTCCATCCCGCTCCTTCGCGTGCAGCACCACTACGCGCACTTGCTCTCCGTGCTCGTCGATCTCGGCCGAATCGGCGCCGACCTCGGCAATGGCGCCGATCTCGGCCGAATCGGCGCCGACCTCGGCAATGGCGCCGATCTCGGCCGAATCGGCGCCGACCTCGGCAATGGCGCCGATCTCGGGCGGATCGGCGACGACTGGAGCGGAGCGCCCGGCGACGGTCCCTTCCTCGGGATTATCCTGGATGGGACCGGCTATGGAAGCGACGGGACTCTCTGGGGAGGAGAGCTCCTCCTGGGGAACTCTCGCGGCTTCGAGCGCGTCGCGCACCTCAGGAATATGAGCCTGCCGGGCGGCGAGGCGGCGATCCGCGAACCCTGGCGCATCCTCGCCGGGCTGGGGCTGGAGCCCCCCGTGGATCGCGCCCCGACTCTGAGCTCGCCGCCGTTGCGACGATCGCCGCGAACCCGAGGCTGTCGCCGGTCAGTTCGAGCTGCGGCAGGCTCTTCGACGCGGCCGCGGCTATTCTCGGGTTCGATCGGCGCGTCACCTTCGAGGGTGAGGCCGCCATCTGGCTCGAGTCGCTCGCAGCCGAAGCGACGACCACTGCGACGGCGCCGATCTTTCGCTTCGCGCCGATGGACGGCCCCGAGCTGTTACGTGCTCTTCGCGAGGCCGCGCCCGACCCGGGCGTCATGAAAAAGGCCGCGCTCTCCCGTCTCGCCCTCGGCTTCCACCTGAGCCTGGCTGAAAACATCGCCGACGAAGCGACGAGAATCGCCGTCGGCAAGGGGCTGGACGAGGCTTTTCTCTCCGGGGGCGTCTTCCAGAACCGCATATTCACGAGCGCCCTCGTCGAGACCCTCGCTCGGCGGGGCATAGCGGCGCGCCTCGGCATCCGAGTCCCGCCGAACGACGGTTGCATATCGATCGGGCAGGCGGCCTACGCGATCGGCGCCGCGAATGCTATAATGCAGTAGTTTGGAGGAAGCTATGTGCCTAGCCATGCCGATGAAAGTCGTCGAGAAGCATAAAACGGAATCTGGTCTCGATGAGGGAGTAGGGGAGCTCGGCGGCGTACGGCGCAAGGTGTCTTTCCAGCTCCTCGACAAGGTCGAGCTCGGGGACTACGTACTCGTGCATGCCGGCTTCGCGATCGCCGTCGTCGACGAGTTCGAGGCGCAACAGACCATCGACGCGATGGACGAAGCCTGTATAGATGGCTGAAAGCTCACGGCCTCCCGCTCACGAGGAATACCGCAGGAAGGATCTCGTACTCGCGCTGTCGGCCCGCGTAAAGAAAGAGTCGGAGGGGCTCGGGTCCCTGCGCATCATGCACGTCTGCGGCACGCACGAGCGAAGCATCAACCGCTTCGGCATCCGCGGCCTCATCCCGCCCGAGGTCAAGGTGATCGCCGGGCCCGGTTGCCCCGTATGCGTCTGCCCCGTCTCCGACATAGCCGCGGCCCGCGAGATCGCCAAGAGGCCTTCCGTGATTCTCGCGACCTTCGGCGACATGCTCACCGTCCCCGCGCCCGGCGGCTCGCTCCAGAGCGCGCGGAGCGAGGGCGCCGACGTGAGGATCGTCTACTCGGCCGCCGACGCCCTGGAGCTAGCGCGCTCCGAGAGCGGCCGAGAGGTCGTGTTCTTCTCCGTCGGCTTCGAGACGACCGTTGCGCCCACCGCTGCCATCCTAGCGACGCTGCGCGAGCGGCCGCAGCCGAATTTCAGCGTCATCGTGTCCAACCGCGTCGTACCCGAGGCTCTCGATATCATCTGCGGCACCCCCGGCATCTCGATCGACGGCTTCATCCTGCCGGGCCACGTGTCGGTCATCATCGGCACCGACGCATACCTCTCCCTGGCCCGCGACCGGAAGATCCCCTGCGCCGTCGTCGGCTTCGAGCCCGTCGACATACTGGCAGGCATCCTTGACCTCCTCGGGCAGATCGGCACAGGCGAGAGCCAAGTGTCCAACTCCTACTCGCGAGCGGTCCGTCCCGACGGCAATCCCAAAGCCAAGGCCTTCGTCAATCTGGTCTTCGAGGCGTCGGACGCGGTCTGGAGGGGCATGGGAGTCCTGCCGGGCACGGGGCTCTCCCTCAGGCCCGAGTTCTCGACCTACGACGCCCTGGCGAAATTCGGCGTGGCCGTCGGGACCGAGGACGCGGGACTGCCCGAGCTCTGTCTGTGTCCTCTCGTGATGACGGGCCAGAGGGAGCCCGAGCAGTGCGCCCACTTCGGCCGCGCCTGCAGGCCCGAGCACCCCGTGGGGCCCTGCATGGTCTCCGACGAGGGCACCTGCAAGATTCGCCTCGAGTTCGGGGACGCCGTCGGAGACGAAGGATGAGCGACATATCGATGGGCCACGGCTCCGGCGGCACTCTCATGGAGGAATTGATCGCCCGGATCCGCGTCGCTTTTTCGTCGACCTACCTCGATCGAGGTCTCGATTCCGCCATACTCCCGCGGCCCGAGGGCGAGCTCGCCTTCACCACCGATTCCTTCGTCGTCAGGCCGCTTTTCTTCCCGGGCGGCGACATCGGCAAGCTCGCCGTCTGCGGGACGGTTAACGACCTTTCCGTCGTCGGAGCGACGCCGCTCTATCTCTCGTCCTCGCTGATCCTCGAGGAGGGCCTGAGCCTCGAGACGCTGGACCGAGCCATCGCCTCGATGGCCGCGGCAGCGCGCGAGGCCGGAGTCGAGATCGTCACGGGCGACACGAAGGTCGTCGAGAAGGGACACGGCGACGGCATCTACATCACCACGGCCGGCGTCGGCAGCCTCCGGCCCGGCGTAGACCTGTCGGGCTCCCGCGTCGAGCGAGGCGACGTACTCATAGTTTCGGGCTTCCTCGGGGACCATGCGATGACGATCCTCGGCCTGCGCGAGTCCCTCGGCTTCGCCTCCGCGCTTCAGAGCGATTGCGCGCCGCTTAACGGGATGATCGGCGGACTCCTCGATTCCGGGGCCTGCCCCCTGTTCATGCGCGACATTACGAGGGGAGGCCTGGCCGCCGTACTCTGCGAGCTGGCCGCGCTCCGCGGCTCTCGACTCGAGATCGAGGAGGAGCTGCTGCCCGTGCGCGACGAGGTCAAGGCACTGGGCGAGCTCCTCGGCATCGATCCGCTGACGATGGCGAACGAGGGCAAGGTCCTCGCCGTGGTTCGCGAGGATAAGGCCGAAGTGGCGCTCGAGGCGCTGCGCGCTCATCCATATGGCGCAGGCGCGAGGGCGATCGGGACGATCGTCGGCGTCGACCGCGAGGGCGTGAGCATGTTGACGAGCTCGGGCGGCGTACGCCGCGTAACGCGTCCCTACGCGGAAAAGCTGCCGCGCATCTGCTGATGCGAAGGATTTGCTGATGCGAAGGATTTGCCAAGCGACGGAGGCTCTCATGATCGATCTGATGGGCGACAAGGTCATCAAGGCCATTCTCGAGACGATGCCTGCCGAGATTACGGTTATCGACGCCAACGACGAGGTGATCGGCTGGAACAAGGACGAGAGCCGTATCTTCAAGCGGGCGGCGACTTCGCTGCAGCTCAACTTCCGGCTCTGCCATCCGAAGGAGAGCCTCCCCAAGGTCGAGCAGATCATCGACGAGATGAAGTCGGGCTCCCGCGACAAGGCCCGCTTCTGGATCGACCTGCCGATGGGCGAGGGCGACGCGAAACGCAAGGTCCTCATCGAGTTCTTCGCCCTCCGCGATCGGGACGGCAGCTATCTGGGCTGCCTAGAGTACACGCGCGATATTGAGGACGAGCGGCACCTCGAGGGCGAGAAGCGTTTGTTGGGCTGATGCGCAACCTTACTATCGAAGGCCATAGTAAGCCAGCGGGGCTCTTCTCGCGCGTCAATCCTTCGCGGTCTTCATGCCTCCAGTATAAGCCAAACGGGATTCGAGCCCAGGTACTCCTCAGCGGCTGGCGCGGACTTTACTCAGCCACTCGAGTATCAGGTCCGCTCCCTCGCCCGTCCTCCCGTTGAGCGGCAAGAGGGAGGCATGCGGAGCGGCAGCGGCCAGCCCCGCCTCGAAGAATGCGTCGTCGAAATCCATCGCCATCTTCAGATCGACCTTGGTGAGCACGCACGCCGCCGACTTGGCGAAGATGAAGGGATACTTGTAGGGCTTGTCGCTTCCTTCGGAGACCCCGACGACGACTACCTTCAGGTCCTCGCCGATGACGAATTCCGCGGGGCAGACGAGGTTGCCGATGTTCTCGATGAAGAGCCATGAGTCGTCCTCGATTCGCATCTTGCCGAGCACCGCCTCGATCATCGGCGCGTTGAGGTGACAGTCCCCGCCGGTCTCGATCTGATAGGCCTCGATGCCGAGCTCCCGCAGGGCCCGCGTGTCGATGTCGGAGGCGAGGTCGCCCTCGATCACGGCCACCGTGCCCCCCGAGCCGCGAATTTTCCTGGCGAGGGCCGAGATCAGGCTCGTCTTGCCCGCGCCGGGTCCGCCGAGCACGTTGACCGCGAATATCCCGCGTTCGCGGAGACCCTGGTGGATGGCCGCGGCACGCACGTCGTTCTCCTCGTATATCGCCCGCTTGAGCGCAACTTCGATCGCCACGGTCACTCCTTCTCGATATCTATCGAGTCCACGTAGAATTCGTCGCCCGAACCCGTCAGCCTCCCCGGGCTGCCGCAGCGGGGGCAGGCGATGGCCCACCCTTTTCTTTCGTATTCCTCGCCGCAGGAGGAGCAGCGCATCCGGGTTTTTACATATTCGATTTCCAACGCCGCGCCCTCCGAGGGGCCTCCCTTGGCCATCAGGTCGAGGAAGAAAGCCAGCGACTCTTCCATGTAGCCGGTAGCCTCTCCGACGACGAGCCTGATCTTCGTCACTCGGGCCGCGCCGAGCGAGTGAGCCTGGTCGTTGGTTATCCTCAGTATGGACTCGACTGCGTTCGCCTCGTGCATGGAGCCGCCTCGTGATCCTGCGCTCTAGCTCGCGCTTGGAGCGACGGGCTGGGCGTCCTTCCCTTCCATGAGCGACGCGAATTCAGTTTCGTCAAGGGTTTCCTTCTCGAGGAGCTTTTCCGCTATGGTATTTAGCAGGGCCTTCTGACCCCTGAGCTTGTCGAGCACGAAGTCGTATCGCTCGGCCACGATGCGGGCGATCTCCTCGTCGACGTACCGTTGGGTCTCCTCGCTGTACTCCCTGGCCAGATAGGGCTCGGCCGGGCCCAGAATGACTCCTCCACGTCGGGTAAGAGCCACGTGCCGGAAGCGCTCGGACATGCCGAAATCGGTGATCATCCGACGGGCGATATCCGTCGCCCTCGTTAGGTCGTTCGCGGCGCCCGGTCGAGATGAGTCCGAAGGCGATCTCCTCCGCGGCTCGCCCTCCGAGCAGGACGTCGATCTGTCCGATGAGCTCGTCCTCGTGTCAGGATGAAGCGGTCCTCGATGGGAAGCTGGAGGGTATAGCCCAGCGCGCCCATGCCTCTCGGGACGATCGATACTTTGCGTACCGGGTCGGCGCCTTGGGTCAGGCGGCGGTGATGGCGTGACCGGTCTCGTGGAAGGCGACGGTCCGGCGCTCGCTTCGGGTTCATCACGCGGCTCTTCTTCTCGAGGCCGGCCACGATCTTCTCGATGGCGGCGTCGAAGTCCGACTGCCCGAACTTTCTTGCGACCTGCCCGCACGGCGAGGAGGGCCGCCTCGTTGACGAGATTCGCGAGGTCGGCCCCGACGAAGCCTGCCGAGCCGCGCGCGACCTTCGAGAGGTCCACGGTCTCGTCGAGCTTGACCGCCTTAGCGTGTATCCGCAGGATGGCCTCGCGGCCGATGAGATCGGGCCGGTCGACGAGGACCTGCCGGTCGAAGCGCCCGGGCCTGAGCAGGGCCGGGTCGAGGACGTCGGGCCGGTTCGTCGCCGCCAGGATGATGAGGCCGCTCGTCGCGTCGAAGCCGTCCATCTCCACGAGCAGCTGGTTGAGGGTCTGCTCCCTCTCGTCGTTGCCGCCCATCGCGCCGGTGATGCGGCTCTTCCCGATCGCGTCGAGCTCGTCGATGAACACGATGCAAGGAGCCTTCTCCCTCGCCTGCTTGAAGAGGTCGCGCACCCGCGCCGCCCCGACGCCGACGAACATCTCGACGAAGTCGGCGCCGCTCATCCTGAAGAAAGGCACTTCCGCCTCGCCGGCCACGGCACGGGCCAGGAGCGTCTTGCCAGTGCCCGGCGGTCCCACGAGCAGCACGCCCTTGGGGATCTTGCCGCCGATCTCGGTGTATTTCCTCGGGCTCTTGAGGAAGTCCACGACCTCGACGAGCTCCTCCTTGGCCTCGTCCACGCCCGCCACGTCGCCGAAGCGGGTCTTTACGTCGCCTTCGGCGACGATCATCGCCTTGTTCTGGCCGAAGGCGAGGACGTTGCCGCCCGGGTTGCCGAGCCGCCGAAAGAGCAGGCGCCAGATGATGAACATGAAGGCGAGGGGCAATATCCAATTGAGGATGAAGGACAGCACCGCGTTGCCCTCCCGCGCGACGGACGCGTAGACGACGCCCTTTTCGTCGAGGAGGGCGGTGAAGGTCGGATCGAAGACCGGAACGGCCTTGTACGTGGTGGGGGCGTGGGTCATGAGCGCCTGGATGCCGACGGCCGTCTTTTTGTCGGCCTGCAGGTAGCCCGTATAGTAGTTTTGGTCCATCTCGACGCGCTTGATCTCGCCGGAGCGGACCTTTTCCTTGAACGCGCTATAGGGGATGATCGTGTCGTCGCCTTGCATGATGAAGAAGTTGAGGAGGGCGACGGCGACCAGCATCACCAGGACGTAGACGATGGAGAACCTGAACTGGAATCCTTTGAGGTTGGGCGGCATCAGCGGTCCTTTGCCCCTCGTCGGCCCCTTGGCCGCCGGGCGCTTGCGGTCCCAGCCTTTGCTTTTCCTTGCCATTGGTTCTCCTTGCTCTGATATGGTTTAATGTACCAATTATACTAAGGCGAGGCTACGCGGTCGCGAGCCAGGGCGGAGCCCTGGCAAGGTCGACTCGGCGCTGCCTTGACCGCCGGACCCCTTTTCCGTATATTTCTTTCGATCCATACAACCGATCATCATTTTTCAGGAGGAATAGTATGAAGGTAAAACCCCTCGGCGATCGCATCCTCATCAAGATTCAGGAGAGCGAGAGCAAGACGGCCAGCGGCATCATCATTCCGCAGACCGCCCAGGAGAAGACGCAGAATGGCGTCGTCATCGCCGTCGGAACCGATAAAGGAGTCATGAAGGTCAAGGAAGGGACAAGGTGATGTATGACAAGTACGCTGGCGCCCAGATCAAGATCGATGGCGTCGATCACCTCATCGTCAAATTCGCCGACGTCCTCGCCGTTATAGAGTAGTAGCCCCCGCGTTCTAGCGCGAAGAGAGGGGCCGCCCTCCGCGAATTGTCCTCGCGGGGGCCGGCCCCTCTCGTCGTCGCTCCCGTATTAGCGGAATCACTCGGTCAGCACCTTGAGGATATCGTCGGGGCTCTTGGCTGCGAGGATGGCGGCGCGTTTCTCCTCGCTGCGGAAAAGGAGGCTGACCTCGGCGAGGAACTGAAGGTGCGGTCCGGTTTTGTCGGCCGGGGAGAGAGTCATGATGAAGATTCGGCACGCCTCCCGGTCGAGGGCGTCGAAATCCACCGCGATGTCCGACACGCCGATGCAGGCGACGAGGTCCTTGACCGCATCGGTCTTTCCGTGGGGTATCGCGATCCCATGCTTCATGCCGGTGCTCATGCGCCGCTCGCGCTCGAGGACGGCTTTGCGCGCGGCGGCGATGTCGGAGATCTTGCCCGAGCGCGCCGCTACTTGGAGCAGCTCATCGATAAGCTCTTCCTTCGTACGCCCTTTGAGGCCGAGGGCCACGGTTTCGCGGCTCAATATGCTCTTGAGGTCCATAACGACATTCTACGGTCGCCTGGAGGCGACGTCAAGCATGCCCCGCGGTTCTCCATTAAATGAAGAAGCGGGACTCCTTTTCCTGGGCCATTCCGGCGCGCCGAGCGAGCAGGATCGAGGCGCAGCCCGCCCACAGCGCGTCGAGGAAAGCGCCGATGGCTATGAGGGGGAGAGCGATCGGCGCGGCGATGAGAAAGCCGTTCTCGAAGCCCTTTCCGTAGAGGGCGCAGAGCGAGGTGAGCGCGGCCATCGCGCCACCGGCAGGCGAGGACCCAACGAGAAGAGTGGCGAAGGGCGCGAACACGACGATCCACAAGAGGCTGCCCGGCGAGACGCCGAGGTTGGAGTAGGACGAAAGCACGACGATGAAGGCGGTCGAGGTGACCAAGGCGGTGCCCGCCCTGCCGAATATGACCGCGAGGGGCAGGTCGAGGGCGTTGGCCCTGCGTTTGATTCCCAGGCTTTCCTTGGCGTGCCTCATGAGCGAGCCGAAGGAAAAGTAGAGGTCGCCCGAGACCAGGGCGGCGAGGGAAGGCGCGAGGAGGGCGTAGAGGACGCGGTAGGGATTCTTCTTGCCGCCGAAGAACCAGAGGATGGCCGGGCAGCACCGACGAGCGCCACGACCAGGGCTTCTATCCCCACGGTCGCCAGAAAGCGGCCGATAGACGTCTGCTCGGGGGGCGGCGCGGAGCTCGAGGACGTTGTACGCGGTAGCGGCGATGATCAGGACTCCGAGGAATTCCACGAAGAAGGAATTGATCTGATAGAACACCCGTGACAGCGAGTCGAAGAGCAGTACGACCGGCTTTGTGGCCGAGCGGTCGTGGCTGAACGCCAGGCCCAGGAGAAGGGCGAGGAAGTAGGTCGGCAGGAGGAATTGCCCCGAGGCGATGGCGGCGAATGGGCTGTCGGGAAATACGGCGAGCAATAGATCCTTGATGCCGAGGGCCCGACCGGCCGATGCGGCGTCGGCCAGGAGGGGGATGCGCGCAGGCCTCACGGCCGCCGCAACGCCGACGCCGACCACGCTGAGCACGGCCATCGCCGCGATGAGGACCAGTAGCGCCCGTCCGAGACTCTTCCAGAATTCCTTGTCCTCGTTCTGCTCGAACACGGCCACCGGCACCGAGAAGAGCACCAAGGGCACGAGCGCGTAACGTCCGATCCGGATCGAGATGTCGAACAGGAAGCCCAGGGCGTTCCGAAGACCCGAGTCCTCCAAAGGAATCGCGAGGGCGAGGGCGGCGCCGATGCAGCGCGCCCATGAGGTATTTCATCCAGATCTTCATGGAGCCGAGCATAGCGCTCGCCCGAGCCGGGCGTCAATGCAACCAACCCATACGAATCGATGAACCGCTTGTTGCTCGCCTCATCGCCCGTGTAGACTTTCCGCACAATGCGCTTCATCGACGAACACGGCGCTCTCCTCGGGCTGATCGAGGCCTCGGCGCGCGGCTATCCCGCCGCGCCTGGCGTCTTCTCGCCGACGGGCGACGCCGACCTCCGGCCGGCGATATACGCTCCTGAGGCTTCCTACTCCGAGGCGGCCGCCTCCACCATCGCCTCGCTCTTCTCCGAAGAGGTGGACCCCGTCATGGCCGACCGCCTCGCGCTCGCGCATTCGCCGAAGCCCCCGCGTGCCGCGAGCGAGGGGAGGACATCCTCGTGGACGACTATGCGTCGGGTCCCTCAGGCAGCTCCGCCGACGCCGAAACGGCCTTCCTCGCCGGCATTCTCGCGGTCGCTGCGCGCCGCGGCGGCCCGAGGCTCCTCCTCGCCGACGGCACGGGCAGCGAAGGCTCGTCCCTCTCGGAAGCGATCGCCGGGATCCCCGACCTACGCCTGGCGCTCCTGTACCCGGAAGGCCATGCGCGGCGAGCGGAATTCGAAGCCAGCGCCTCGCACGGGAAGGCGGCCAGGTCGAGCTCTTCGCCGTCCGCGGCGGCCGCGCCGCCGTCGACGGCCTCATCCGCGAGGCGGCGGGCGGGATCCTCGCCGGCGCGGGCGTCACCGCCGCCGGTCCCGCGAATCCCGGCGCGCTTCGCGGCCCGCATCGTCGTCCTTGCCTCCACCTTCTCGATTCTGCGCAAGGGCGCCGCCGCCGATCTGTTCATGGGGATCCGCGCCGGCGACGGCTTCGCTTTCGCCGCGTGTCTCTGGGCATGGAGGCTCGGGTTGCCGATCAAGGGAATAGTCCTATCGATCGGCGCGAAGGGCGTCCTCGGGCTCGATCCGGCCGGCCGGATTCTCGTGGACCGCTTCGACGCCGAGAGGCCGGGGGTCATCCGCTCGCTCGCCCTGCTCCATCCGGTAGACCACGATCGGCGCTGAGCTCGCGAGAGGCGTTCGAGAACCAGGGCGGGCCCGCCCTCGACCTCGCTTCGGCGATGACCCTGGTGGCGGCCGAGCGCGCCCTGGATGCCGGTCTTCGCGGCCACGCCTGCGTCGTCGTGCCGCGTGGCGCGGACCCCCACTGGGATTTCGTCAGCGGTGCTGACGGCACTGGCGGAGGCTCGGCATACGGCCTGCGCGACGCCCGCGTCGACGCGGAGATCGAACCCAGGCTTTCCGACCTCGAGCGCGCGTTGACAGCCATAGCGAGCTTTCGATTACAGTTATGGTAGGCCGCGACGCGGTCGTGCCGCACCCCGATCTGCCGCAACAGTATTGACAATGGCAGGTCGCCCGCGCGGCTTAAGTATCAAGACCCAATAGCTCAGATGGATAGAGCGGCTGCCTCCTAAGCAGCAGGTCGACGGTTCGAATCCGCCTTGGGCCAATAGATGGGACTGTCAATCGAAGAGAGAATACGCAGCGGCTTGCCCATTACTCGATTTTTGCAGACTGTCCTGACACCTTCGATCGCCAAATTGCTCTTGAGAAATGCCTTTCGCCACATCCGCCTCCCCGACGGCGTGAAGCTGGAGCCAGCCACGGCCGAGGGCGTTCCTTGCCAATGGATCATCCCGAGCGCAATCGACGGCCGCCGCACTCTTATCTTTGCATGGCGGCGGATTCGTGATGGGCTTAACCCCGGCACACATAAAAATGGCGACCTTTCTCGCTCAGAAGATGGGAATCCGCGTCCTCATGGCCGACTATCGGCTTGCCCCGGAACACCCCTTTCCCGCGGCGCTGGATGACTGTGTAGCTGCCTATTGCTGGATGCTGGGCAGGGTGTTCCGGCGCGGGAAATTGTCCTTGCAGGCGATTCGGCCGGAGGCAATCTCGTCATTACTACCCGCGGATGTGGCACGTCTGGCAGCTCTTTT
>CAWHFT010000140.1:0-5609 GCA_963828175.1 uncultured Spirochaetota bacterium | reverse complement strand
TCGCACTTTATCTCCGAAGACCCAGCCCAAGACGGAACTAACTTCTATTCCTACGTCGGCAACTCGCCACTCTGTTTTATCGACCCTTCGGGCCTAGATAGGTATGTCTATGCAGGGTCATCAACGATGCTATCGGCTGTGCCTGTTTCTTATAAAACTGTAGATAATCCTCTTGGCTCTTTCAGTTTTCTATCGTTGAGCATGATGCTTACAAAGATTACTACTTACGTTGTAGTTGATACTGACACCAATACTATCTCAGTATCTTCAGTGTCTACTCAGGGTGCTTATTCGGCCTTTTCACTAAAGTCCGCAACTACCGCTATCCTGAGTATCGGAGACAGAACGCTTGGGTCTGGATTGTTGATCTCACCACAACAAGGCACACACCGGGTCGGCGTTGCCGGAACTGGGGATCTAGGTGATGTCACATTTGGCCTGCCATTAGGTTATAAGAATATGCAGTTATCTGTCACTACTGATACACTCTATCGGATTTTCTCGAATAATGGTTCATGGTCGCCACCACGAGGCCAGGATGTGACCGTCCCGTTCGACACAAGTCATCTCATTTCTTATACGTCTAGTCCAATCCCCACAACCCCAGTAATTCCATCAAGTTCAACAGGTACAAGCTCGTCTGGCCATACGCCATCGTATCCGACTACGCCTTCGACTCCGGCTTCGACTACTCCCTCAACTCCTGATCCAACTACGCCAGCGACTCCAGATCCGACTCCGGCTCCGACTACGCCGGCGACTCCAGATCCGACTCCGGCTCCGGCTCCGACTACGCCCTATACTCCGCCTACACCTGCGCCAACAACACCTGACTGGAACCCTCCAGGATCTGACTGGGCGTACTGACCAAGGATTGATAGATCATTTGGAGAACGACAACCGGTATGAAGCTGTTTAGACTATTGCGTCCTTACTCAGGAGAAGTGCAATGACTCGATTATGGAGAACTGCTATTGTGATTGCCTTATTACCTTTAGCGTGTGCAAGAGCGCAAGACACGACTAAGGAAGATGCGGCTATGAATGCCTATACACAACTGCTGGATTCAGCTCAACGAAGTACCGATCGAGGGTACATTGAAGGAGTGATTAAGACAATTAAGGAAAAGTATATTCAGGGGACACCGAAGATTGCGAGTATTTATTACAATGTTGCAACGTTGTACCATAAGATTGGCCTCAATGATGAGGCAGTAGAAGTGATGAAGGAGGACAAGAGTCAAAGTGGTGGATTCTACCTTGCGACTTTATTGATGCGCATAGGAAGAACACAAGATGCACGAACACTCCTTCAAGGTTTTCAGGCTGACTTGATGGCAAAGCTTGCCAATGAACAGCTAGATATCAATGCTAGAAGCTCCATCGTTGAGACGGTCTTCGTTCTCGCGGTTTTTCTTGATGAGGATACAAGTAGTATTGCTAAGGACATAGTCGATAAGGGCTGGTTGCCCAAGGATACTGTTGAAGAGATCAGAGCGAGGAATAATGTATCGAAAACAACGGTGCTAGCCGACATGTGGCCAGAGTCAGTTATTCGCTAATCATCAGCCCAGCCCAACAAGGCCGGGCTTCTTCTTTCTCTGCGCTGTCTTCAACCTTGCTGCTACTTCTATGGACATCTCCCCCCAATCCTACAGGAGCTGTCCACGATGAAGTACGACCTCATCTCCGTCCGCTCGACCCGCACACCCTACAAGGTCTCTCGCCCCGTTGACATCTACGCCGCCTTGAGGCGTTATGCGACCTCAAAGGTCGAGAAGTTCTTCGCCATCTCGCTCGATGGCCAGCATGCCATCCTGCACATCAATATCATCTCGATCGGGACCACGAACCGCTGCATGGTCCACCCGAGGGAGGTGTACCTCGCTGCGGTCAAGGACTCGGCGACGGCTCTGGTCGTGGCTCATAACCACCCAAGCGGCAACAATACCGCGAGCGTGGAGGACCGGGCCATTAGCGACCGTCTACGCGAGGCGGGCGAGCTCTTGGGTATACCGATGCTGGATAGCCTGGTCTTCTCCCGCACGGGGTACTTCTCCTTCGTGGAAGGCGGTCTCCTCGATCCCGCGAAGGTCGAGTAACCCGAAGCCGTGTTCAAGCGGGCGAGTTCGCGCGTATCCATTCCTTGATGACGACCACCAGTATCAGCGCGCGGACGCCCGAGGAATCAGGGACAACGGGCGTTCCTTCGATACGTCTTCAAGCACGCCAGACGGCAATGGTTCATACCCAGGCAGTTCACCGCAATACCGTATACAGGGCGATGGTCGCGACCATTCAAAATT
This sequence comes from uncultured Spirochaetota bacterium, assembly GCA_963828175.1. Classification (GTDB taxonomy): domain Bacteria; phylum Spirochaetota; class Spirochaetia; order Treponematales; family Rectinemataceae; genus UBA1306. The sequence goes on along the minus strand of CAWHFT010000140.1, from coordinate 3,304 downwards.
TCAATCTATCGATTGCGACGTGTCTTCTCGCCCGAGTATCTAGGATACTAGATTCCTCCACCCCGGTACATATATATAACTAGATAGAATACCCCCCATACCTTCATACCAATACCCACCTATCTATCTTCCGCTTCCCCACCAACCTCGATACCTAATCCCCGTTCCCGTTACGCTCTTCAAGCACGCCAGACCGCGCCCGCCAGGGCCTCCGGCCTCGGCCGTGCTGTCGTACTCCCACCTGTCGATCGCCTAACCTCCCCATCAAGTTCCTCTCGGTGGCCTCGGCCGCTACTTCTACACACGCGGCCATCGTGGTCTGTCCCCGTGGGCAGGCCCAGGCCGCCATCCTCATCCCATCCCGGAGGCCCTCTATGTCCTCTACCGTCACCCTCGCCAGGCCGGCCCGTCAGACTTCGCCCGACCCGCTCGCCGACGATGCCGCACCCGCTCCTCTCCCGCTCGATCCTCTCGCTGCTTCTACCCCCGGCCCCGAGGCCGCGCTCGCGCCGGCCAGCGACTCCGCGCCTGCCCTCGCTGACCTCCTCTTCACCGATATCGACATCCCGTCTACTCCACCCGCCGAGGGTACGGAGGCCCAGGCCGCCGCGCCGTTCAAGATCACCGACATCTCTACCGCCTCATGGGCGGCCGCCAAGGTTCTCGCGGCGCAGGCTCGCATGGCCGAGCGGGCAGAGCTCGCCAGCACCTACAAGGCCCGCATCGACGCTTGGCTTTCAGATTCAAACGCTCACGACGAGGCCTCGGCCGCCTACCTGTCTCTACTTCTACGTCCCTTCGTTGAGACCGAGCTCTCGCGCACGCGTTCACGCTCTCGGACGCTCCACCTTCCTACGGCCTCGGCCAGCCTGCGGAAGTCCCCGGACCACGTCTCTATCCTGGACGAAGCGGCGGCCATGGCATTCCTCGAATCCCATCACCCCTCGGCCGTGGTCACCAAGAAGACGATCAGCCTCTCTACCGTCCGCTCACTCATATTCAGCGAAGGCGAGGCCGTGCCTGGCGTCGAGGCCGAGCTTGGCCGCGACTCCCTCTACCTCAAGTCCCGCGCTTAGGAGTCAATCATGCGCAACCTCAACTCGATTCTTATCGAGGGCGTCCTACTCGACACCCCAGTTCTCTCCCACGCTACTTCTGCCGACGCCCCGCCCAAGTGCATCTTCTCGATCTGCTCCGAGCCCGACGTCCGCTCGGTCCCCATTGTCGTCTACGGCCGCCTCGCCGCCTTCTGCTCCAAGCGCCTTTTCCAGGGCTCTGTCATTAGGGTCGTCGGCCGGATCGCGCAGGACACCGGCACCACGGCCGCTACTGGCACCTTCCCCCTTTGCGTGGTCGCGGAGCACATCGAACCGAAGCCCGTCCCCATTCCGAAGCTCATACCCGAGGAGTCCGCTCATGTCCTCTGATCCCACTAACCCGTTCGATGGCTTCGAAGTCATCAGCGTCTACAGTCGCGCGGACGCTCTCCGTGACGGCGTCCTCGTCGATCTTTCCGACCTCGCCCGCGAGGCTGGCTTCAAGATTCCGCTCGCGGTCACCGAGGCCGTCTACAAGGATTACTTGGATCCCTCGCACGAGCTCATCGCCGAGGGCCAATCTTTCCAGGGTCGCACATGGGACCTCCTTCAAATCCTCCGCTTCGCCGCGGCCGTCTACCCGGATCGCTCGGAGATCCACTTCAAGGTTCTCTTCGTCCTCACTCCGGGCTGCCCTCCCGAGCCCGTTCCCCTCAAGGCTCTCTGTCATCCCGGCGACGAAGGCGAGCCTGTGATGACCATTCTCTTGCCCCTGGAGGACTGACTCCGAGGTCCTTAACCTCCGTTCCCAGGTTTTCAAACAGTCGAGACGGCCCCGTCCCTCTCACCTCCGATGGGGCCGCTCTTGTCTACATCGCCGATATTCAACTGCTCTAAGCCACCACAACCAGCCTTCGATCTAGTCATGCTCAATACCCATCTAATTATTTACCAAGCAACGAGATAGGCTGTACCTGGAAAGTACCTGCTCGACTCGCTATTCACGTCTCAACGCCATTTATCGAGGCCTTCAGACCGCCACCGTCACCTAGTTCAAACACTCCAGACAGTAGCCCGACGGCTCCCGACTACCTCTTGCCCGGTCTTTTATCCGATCCATTCACTCGCTTTCCTGTCTCGCACTCTCCGTGGACATCGCATCTTTGCGCGCATTCCTAACTCGCACATTCCGCTGACTATTCAAACGCCCGAGACGGCCTCAACCGCAGCCCTTCAAATGTTTTCGGAGTTCACCCTTCCACCCCCGGAGCCTATTCATCTCCACATCCCGCCCAAGACCGCCAGCTTTCGTCACTACCCTCGTCCACGCTGTCGGCGCTCATCCTGTGGAGGCTCCCCATGGCGTACAGCTTCAGCACCTACGGCCGCAACATCTCGAAGATTCTGCGTGCCATCGACCTCCTCGCCCGTCCTCAAGGCGCATCGAACAAGGAGCTTGCCTCCCACCTCGGCCTCTCGTCTCGCTCGGTCTTCCGGCTCCTCAGTACGTTATCCGATCTCGGCTTCCCATTACCGACGAGCGCGAAGGCTTCGGCGGCGAGACCCGCCACTACCTCCTCGAATCCTTCGTCCGCAAGCTCCCGAACCTCGCCATGCCCCAGGTCGCACTCACCCCACGCGAGTCCCTCTTCCTCTACTTCCTTCTCGCCCGCGACGCTATCTTCGCCGACTCCGAGGTCGAGCGCGACCTCTCCTCGCTCAAGGCCAAGCTCGCCGCGCTCCTACCGTCTCCCACGTCCACGGTCTCGGGCGGCCGCACCGCCATGCCGCTTTCCTCGCTCTTCACCTGCTCGCCCAATGGCCTCAAATCCTACGCGGGCCACGACGCCATCCTTGATATTCTCCTCGATGGCCTCGAACAGCTCCGCGCCCTCCACATCACCTACAGCCCGCCGTCGAACACGGCGGCCAAGTCCTACGCGGTCAACCCTTTGAAGCTCTTCGAGCACCGCGGCGGCCTCTACCTCTTCGTCCGCCTCCCGAAGCACGACATCATCCGCATCCTCGCCGTGGATCGGATCAAGGGCGCGAAGCTCCTCGATACCGTCTTTGCCTACCCCCAGGACTTCGATGCCGAAGCCCTTCTCGCATCCGCCTTCGACCTCACCCTCGACGACCCCGTCACGGCCTCGATCCGCTTCTCGCCCCAGGACGCGCCCTTCGTGCGCGAGCGCCACTGGTCCGATGACCAATCCATCGTCGATGACCCCGACGGCTCCATTCACGCTCACCCTGTCTACCTCGGG
>CAWHFT010000139.1:0-13224 GCA_963828175.1 uncultured Spirochaetota bacterium | reverse complement strand
CGTCTCGACTGCGGACTGCCTCCCCTCGTCACGCCGACGAGCCAGATAGTCGGCGTCCAGGCGGTCAATTGCGTCATCGACAAGGCCTTGGGTAAGCCCTACTACAGCAACGTCTCCAAGAACTTCGCCGAGCTCGTCGGCGGCTCCTACGGCAAGACGCCCTGGCCCGTGGACCCCGAGTTCAGGAGGAAAATCTGCAGCTTCGCCGAGGAGAAGCCCTACGACGTCTCGGCCTACGCCAAACGGCCCAACCCGTCCCTGCCCGAGTTCGAGGGTCGGACCCTGGCCCTCGACGAAAAGGAAGAACTCCTCTTGGAGCTCTTCCCCAGCGTCGCCGAGAAGTTTCTCAAGTGCAAGCGCCGCGCAGAATGGGACGCCGCCCATCCTCCCGTCCCGGAGAAGCCGGCTCGCTACGCCCCGGAGTTCTGGGAGACGCTGACTGCCCAAGCGGGAGCGTAAGGTTGCTTGGAAGTATCACATTTGATATCCGACCATCTCCGCGCTACTATCATCTTCGATAGAAATATCCGTGACGATACGACGCCCGATTCGCACTGTCAGCATCTAGGCAGCGCTAACTCATTACTGCGTATGGGCGCTTTTTTGCTCTCAAATAACTGATCAAGTGGCACGAGGCTTGCTTTAAGAGGGACAGAATCGAATATGGAGGCCCCAATGCGCCGATTCTGTCTTTTGCCCTCGTTGCCTGCCTGTGCTCGCTCGCAGCCTTTGCACAATCCTTGCCTACCAACAGCCCGGCCGAAGGCGCCAAGCCGCAAATTGCCTACCGCCTCTTTACGACCTGGGCCGACAGCTACATGGCCAACGCGCGGAGAGGGAAAGTCATTGGCGAGACCGTGCTCTACAGCACGGGAGCCATCGCCCTCGCAGGGGCCGCCCTCACTTGGTACGGCGGCGACGCCATCTCGAACAACGTGTCGGGCTCCCCGATGGATCCCCAGCTCAAGCAGAACCTCGCGATGGGCCTCGGCATCGGTGGCATATCCTTCCTCGCGATAGGCTCGATCGTCTCCTCGGTCCCCATCAAGGACTACCGCGCTCTCTACGCCGACGTCTACGAGGAGAAAAATCCCGAAGTGCAGGAAGCCATGGCCGCGTCGGTCCTGCGCTACCAGTCCGACAAGGGCAAGGAGAGCCGCATAACGTCCTTCATCACGGGCCTCGTCGTGCCGCTGGCCGCCGCGGCGATCACCGGCGGCATCAACGCTGCCCAGGGCAACAACTGGAGCGACGGCCTCCTCAACGCCCTGAAGGGCTCGTCCTGGACCATGTGCTTCAGCCTCGTCTCGCTCTTCCAGAAGACCCCCGAGGAGCGGCTGTACGACCGCTATCTCGCGACCCGCGACGCGCTCTACGGCAGCGCCAAGTAAGGCAGGACCACGCGATGGGCGATGCGCTCCGCAGGCTCTTCCTCTCCATAGGCGTCGCTCTCGGCCTCGCGTCGGGCCAGCCCGATCCCAATCTCTTTGCGCGGATCGGGCCGGTCGGCGGCGAGGTCGCAGGGGACCGCCTCGTCGTCAGCGCCCGCGTCGAGCATGCCTTCGCCCCCGGCGCGCTCGACCTCGTCGAAACGGGCACGACGGTCGCTCTCCGCTTTTTGGTCCTGGTCGCGACTCCGGCAAAGGGGGAGCTTTCCTATTCCGAGACGCGCTCGATGCGCTACGACCTCCGATCGGGGCTCTACGATGTCGCCTTCGACGGCGGCAAGAAGGCCGCTCTCGTCGATCCCCAAGCGGCGAGGACCTTGGCCGCGGAGCTCACCGCGCTCGAGCTCTGCCCCGCCGCCGACGCTCCGGCGGGAACCAAGATAGTCGTGCGCGCGGAGATTGGCATCATCGACTCGGGCGGGGCCTGGCACGACGCCCCCGTGCTCTGGAACTACTACGGCCCGCGCACCGTGGTGGAATGCGGGGCCCAGACCAAGGGCGGTAGATAGTGCGCACGAGGACCCGGTTCGCCATTCTCTTCGCCGGCATCGGTGTCATCGTCATGGCGGTCGGGGTCGCGGCGATCTACGAGGCCGTGGGACGCGATGCGGCGCGGCGCGTTCCCACCGAGGCGGAGGCCCTCCTCGGAGCGGCAGCCATGCGCGCGATCGTCCCGGGAGCCGATGTAGGCGCTGGCGCCGCGGTCCGCCTCGAAGACGCGACGGAATCCCTCATAGCCGCCCGAGCCTTGCTCGCACAAAGCCGGGTCATGGGGAAGGACGCAGTGGTCCGCCTGGCGCTCGAAGTGGCAGCCATCCTGGGCGCCGTCCTCGCCACGGCCGCAGTCGCCTTTTTTCTCCTTTCGCGCCTGATCACCAAAGGCTTGGACGACCTCGCCGCGCTCGCGGTGACCGCTCAGAGCGACCGGTCGCGACGCTTCGCCCGATCGACCGACTCCGACCTTGACGGAGTCGCGAAGGCGCTCAACGACCTCCTGGATTTGACCGCCGAACAGGAGTTGCGACTCGGCGCGGCCGCGAGGCTCGAGGGATGGCGAGAGGTCGCTTCTTTCCTCGCGCATCAGCTCAAGAACCCGCTGGCCGCCGTCCTCCTCGGGGCCGAGAACCTTGGCCTCGCCCTGAACGGCGAAGCCTCTCGCCGCGAAAACCTCGCCCGTGAGAGCCTGGAGATCGTGCGAGTCGAGGCCGGCCGGCTGCGGGCCCTCATCGACCGTTTCCGGGACCTCGCTCCCGCCGGCCTCGACGCATACGGCGCGCCCGGCGAGTTCGAGATCCTCGGCCTCGTCGAGGAATGCGCGGCGAGGGCCGAGCGCTCCGGCGCCTGTGTGGAGATCGTCGGGGACGGGTTTGAGCGTTTGAGGGTCGCCGGGGATAGCGGGCTGATCGAACAGGCGATCTGGAATCTTTTCGCGAACTCGATCGAAGCTGCCGAGGTTTCTGGAACACCGGTCTCGATCGAGGCCCGCGTCGAGGTCAAGGACGGCAGGGCAACCTTGACCGTCCTCGACTCCAATCGCGGCATTGATCCCGAGACGATCCCCCGCCTAGGCTTCGAACGGGTGAGCACGAAGGCTGCCGGGACGGGGCTGGGGCTCATCCTGGTCCGGCGCATACTGGCGGCCCAGGGCGGCAGTCTCGAGCTTTTCGCCACGGCCGAGGGGGGCCTCGGCGCCCGCGTCGGGCTTCTCCGCGCCCCGGAGACAAGGGAGGCGACATGAGAGTCCTCGTCGTCGACGACGAAGAGAACGTCCGCAAGGGCATCGCGACTTTTCTCGACCCTTTCGGGCCATGAGGCGGTCGCCGTGCCGGATCTCGCCGCAGCTCGCGAAGCGTTGGCCGGATCGGCCGCGGCCTTTCAGGCCGCTCTAGTCGATGTCTACATCGGCCGGGAGAACGGAGCCTCGATCCTCGATTTCGCCTCGGAGCGGCGCCTGGGCACGCCCATTATCATGATGTCCGGAAAGAGCTCGGTGAAAGACGCGGTCGCCGCGGTGCGCAAGGGAGCCTACGACTTCATCGAAAAGCCCCTGGACACCGACCGGCTCCTCGCTATGCTGCGGAATCTCGAGCGCGAGGCGGCTGCGCTGCGCAGGCTCGATGCCTACCGCGAGGCTTGGCTCGAGGAGCACGTCTGTCTCGGATCGGACTCCGGTCTGGAGTCGATCTTCGAATCGGCGCGCCGGGCGGCCGCCTCTCCGCTCTCCATCCTGGTCTCTGGCCCGACTGGCTCGGGCAAGGAGCTCGTCGCCCGGTGGATCCACTTGTGCTCCCCTCGCTCTCAGGGACCCTTCATCGCCGTGAACTGCGCCGCGATCCCGCTGGAGCTCGGCGAGAGCGCGTTCTTCGGGTCGCGCAAGGGATCCTACACGGGCGCGAGCGCCGATCGACCCGGCTACTTCGAGGCCGCCGCCGGCGGCACTCTGTTCCTCGACGAGGTCGGGGAGATCGGCCTCGGCCTGCAGGCCGCCCTCCTGCGAGCGGTCGAGACGGGCGAGATCCAGCCGGTTGGAGCGGAAAAACCCTGCAAGACCGATGCGCGCATCGTCGCCGCGACGAATCGCGATCTGCGCGCCGAAGCGGCGGCGGGCCGCTTCCGAGAGGACCTCTACTGGCGGCTCGTCCAGGCCCAGGTGCGGCTTCCGGCCTTGAGCGAGCGGCCCGCCGACATCCGCGGCCTCGCTGCGTTCCTCGCCGCGCCGATCCGAGCCGAGATGGGCCGGGAAGCGCCCGAGTTGGGGGAAGATGCGCTCGCGTATCTCGAGTCGAGGCCGTGGCCGGGGAACGTGCGCGAGCTGCGCGCCTTCCTCGAGCGTGCGCTGTGGCTCGCGCCTTCAGGCTCGCGACTGGACTGGCCGTATCTCGCCGAGCTCGACGCGAACCACCATGATGCCCCGCACCTCGCGGCTGTCGCATCGGCCGCGGCCGATCCCGGAGCGGCCGCGCTGCGCCCTTCGGCGGCGCCCGTCGCCCATACCTCGCCGGGCGTATCCTCGCCCGGCGTATCTTCGCCGAGGGCCAGCCTCGCCGAGGCGAAGGAAGAGTTCGAGCGAGCCTACGTCCGCGAGGCCCTCGAAGCGAGCGGCGGTTCGGTGGCGCGGGCGTCGGAGCTTCTCGGCCTCCTGCCCAACAACCTCTCGCGCAAACTCAAGGAGCTGGGCCTTCGCTAGACGCTTCGCGTCTAGCGCGCAAGAAGGCTACTGCATTAGAAGAAATGTGCGTTGCTGCGATCGATGATGAACGTCTCGATCGTTATGATCCTGTTCGTGCTTTCCCGCCTGATCGCCTTTATGACGGCGTTTATGGATTCCTTCCCTATGAGGTCGCGGTTGGTGTTGAGGGTCGCGGTCATCCCGCCTTCGAGAATGCTCTGGATAGCGCTGCGGTTGCCGTCTATACCGAGGATGATGACGTCGCGCGCACCCGCCTTCCTCACGGCATCGAGCGCGCCGAGCGCCATCTCGTCGGATAGCCCGTAGAAGACATTGGTGCCTGGATCCTTGGCCAAGGCTTCCTCGGCGGCTTCGTTGGCCAATGTCCGCTCCCAATCGCCGCGCACCTTCGACGTTACTACGATCCCCGACGAGCCCTTGATCTCATCGAGGAAGCCCCCCTCGCGCTCCAGCGTGAACTGGCTCGGCAGACCCTCGATGATGCAAACTCGCTTGGATCCTTTGGCGATGCTCTTGAGGTAGCGGGCGACCTTCCTGCCGGCCTCGAGCTGGTCGTATCCTACGTATGCGAAGACATCGGCGCCCGTGAGCGGCGTGATGCTATTGAAGACGACGGCCGGGACTCCCGCCCGATTGGCCTTCTGGATGGCGCTGACCAGAGTCGGTCCGTCCGTCGAGCATAGGCAGACGCCTTGGGGCCCGCGTTGCAGGACCTCGTCGACGACGCGGAGCATGCCCTCGAAATCGTCCTCGTGCTGGGGCGATTCGACGTCGAGCTTGAATCCGCTCATGTCGCAGGCCGGCTGGGCGCCGGCGATGACCTCGGCGTAGAACGGGCTTATCGTGCCCGGCGGGATGAATCCGATGGTCTTATCGGGGTAGGAGGAATCGGGCAACCCTCCAGAAAGAGCCGGCATCGCGACCGCGAAAATCAGGGCGCCGAAAGGCTTTTTCATGCTAGCCCCCTTTCTCCAAGAGAGAATGCTTTTTCATGCGATTATACAAAGTGCGCCTCGAGATTTTTAGGCTCTGGGCGGCTGCGGAACGGTTGAAGTTGTTGTCGATGAGCGCGGCGATGAGGGAATCCCTCTCGATGTTCTCCTCGATATCGCGGATGCTCGCGTTCGCTTTCCCGGAGTCGCCGAGTATGAAGTCATCGGCGCCGAGACTGGCGCCGTCATCGCAAAGGAGGACTGCGCGCTCGACGGCGTGCTTGAGCTCCCTTACATTTCCGGGCCATGAATAGCGCTCTAGCCGCGCCATCGCCCTGGCGTCCACCGAGATTCCATGCTTTCCGAAGGTGGAGGCGAAGCGCTGGAGGAAATGCTCCACCAACGGCCCTATGTCCTCACGCCGCTGGGCGAGCGAAGGGATATGGATCTGTATCCCGTTCAAGCGGTAGTAGAGGTCGGTCCTGAAGGCCCCGATCCTCAGGCTCTCGAGGATGTCCTTGTTCGTGGCGGCGATCACGCGAGCCTTGAGCTCCTTCGACCTCACCGAGCCGACCGGCTCGAAGGAGCGCTCCTCGAGCACCCGCAGGAGCTTCGCCTGGAGAGCCAGGCTCAAGTCGCCTATCTCGTCCAGGAAGAGCGTGCCCCTGTCCGCGAGCTCGAATTTGCCCATCCGCCTCTCGATCGCCCCCGTGAAGGACCCTTTCTCGTGGCCGAAAAGCTCGCTTTCGATAAGCTCCGATGGTATGGCCGTCATGTTGATGCCGATGAAGGGGAACGACCGCCGCGGGCCTCGGTCGTGGATGCAGCGAGCTACGACCTCCTTGCCGACTCCCGACTCGCCGAGGATGAGGACGGGTATTGTGTGCACGGCCACTTTATTTATCATCTCGAGGAGCTTGCCCATGGTCTCGCTCCGGTAGACCAGCGTCGGGATCTCGGGCGCCGCCTCTCCCTTCCGCCCGACGGAGACCTCCCGGAAAGCGTCCGCGCAGATCATGCGGACCTCGTCCATCTCGAACGGCTTGCGGAGGTAATCGGCCGCGCCCGATTTGAGCGCCTCGACCGCCGTATCCACCGTGGCGAAAGCGGTGATCATGACGGTCTTCGTGCCGGTCCGCTTGAGCGGCTCGAGCAGGCTGACCCCCGAGCCGTCGGGCAGACGGATATCGACCAGCGCCAAGTCGTAGCAGCTCCTCCGGAGCAGGGCCTGGGCCTCCGCGATGCTCACCGCAATGTCCGACGCGTAGCCATCGATGGAAACGATGGCCTTCAGCGATTCATGTATGCCTTCCTCGTCGTCGACGATGAGGACCCTGAACTCATGCCGCTCCAAGGAATCCCCCCGACTTGAAAAGGACCGTGAAGCATGACCCCGATCCCGGAGAACTCGAGGCGAGGAGATCCCCTCCCAGATTGCGCATTATCCGCTTGCTGAAGTAGAGGCCGAGCCCGGTGCCGGGGCCCGGGCTGTGGGGTCTCAGGGGCTCGAAGATGCTCTCCAGATCCTCTGATCGGATCCCTTTCCCGTTGTCGTGGATCTCGATCGCCGCGCATCCATCGCGGATCCCGATCCTCGCGACGATGGCCCCGTCCCGCCGCTCGATCGACTGCACGGCGTTGTCGATGAGGTTGAATATGACCTGCTTGAGGCCTTCGGGCGACGTTAGCACTTTTAGGGATTCGATCTCCTCGATGAGCGAAGCCTTGATCCCGCGATTGCGGAACTTTATCTCGAAGACGTCGATCATTTCGCGGATGATGGTATTCACTTCGGTCCATTCCTCCTGGTAGGCGTCGGCCTTGACGGTGCCCAGGAGGCGCTCGAACAGGCGTATAATGCGGCGGGCCTCCTGCTCCATCCTCGAGAGGAATCGCGAGACCTCGTCCTCCGGAAGCCGCCTGGTCGATAGCAGCTGGATATGGGAGAGGAGGACGCTCATGGGATTGTAGATATCGTGAGCCAAGGCCGACGCAACTTGTCCCGCGGCCGCGAGCTTCTCGTTGCGGACGAGCGCATCCTCGAGGGCGCGCTGCTCCGAGATATCGACGACGACGATGATAGCCCCGCCGTACGCGGCGTCCAACGGGGCCGGGAAGACATCCAAGGTATACGACTTGCCCGTAACGCCGTCCTTGACGTCGACGGGCTCGGGCCTTGCTCCGGCCCACGCTGGAGATTCCGGAAGTGTCGAGAGAAGCTCCTCCACGACGGCCCTGTGGCGCATGAAGAAGGGGATGTCGAAGAGGCTCGAGCCTACCGAGTCCGCGGGGATACTGAGCTCGACGCCGGCGCTCTCGTTCGCCAGAGCCACCTTGCCGTCCGATTCGACGGCTATGCAGCTCACCAGAAGATCCTGAAAGACCGCCCCGATATAGGCGTTGAGCAGCGCCAGCTTCCGGTTCCTCTCGTTGACCGACGCCTCTTTCACCTCGAGCTGGAGAGCCATCCTATTGAAGGACTCGTAGAGGTCGCCGATCTCGTCGTCGCGCTTCGAGGCGATCCGGTAGGCGAGGTCTCCTCTGGCCAAGCTGCCGGCGGCCGCCGCGACCGAGGACAGGGACCCGATGATCCTCAGCCCGACGAAATTGAGAACGATGGCTGGAAACATTATGCAGAATAGGATTACTCCTATGAGGACCAGGGTCGTCCTCTTGTCCTCTATCAGGAGCTCCTCGTTCTTGATCGCGAATATCGCGGTCGCGGTCCCGCCGAGCGAAGGGAATAAGGGAGTCGATATGCCGAGGTACTTCCCCTTTCCCGAAGCGAATCGAAAGGCCTCGAGGTCCCTCTTGACGAAATACGACGCGGGAATGTCGCCGAAGACGCCGGAGTTCGAGAAGATGAAGTTCCCGCGGTCGTGGATCCCCAGGTCGACGCTGTGCGCGTACGCGAAGGCTTCGAACCACCCCGAGTCGAAGACCCTCCGCAGGTACACGATGCCGACGACGCGACCGTAGAGCGATACGGGGAATACCGTGGTGACCCGTATCTCCGAGGCCTCCGTCTGATACTTCACACGATCGCCTTCGCCCTGCCCCTGCGAAACGCCGACCGTCGACGGGATGGCCCTGTTGTCGCCGATTATGAGCGCGCGATAGCAATCGCTCCTCTCGTAGCGGTACAGCGCGAGCGAATCGACCTGCGAGCGGAGAACGAGATTCTCCAGCTTCAAGCCGAGCTTTTCTGAGGTGATGCCGCTGGAGGAACTGCCGAGATATTCCTTGACGTCGTCGAGGTTGGCGACCATGACCGCGTCTTTACTGAAATCCGACTCGAAATTGCCGAGCTCCCGTTCGAGATCGAGCTTCACGCTCCGAAGGGTCAATAGCTTGAGGTCCTGCTCGCGCTTCACGAGCTCCGCGCCCGTTACGAGGACCACGATAAGGGCGGGCACGGAAATAAGGACGAACGAGAGAATCAGCAGCTTGGTCCTAAGACGCATCGGGCGAATGATAAATCAGAAATACCGTCTTGTATATCAAGGAGGCTTCACTTTCCCACAATTGCACATACCTACTCAACTTGAGCAATCCGCGCAGATCGCGCACCGCGGATCGCGGCGTAGCCATTAAGGCAATGCCCTAATTTATTGAGTGGCAACCCGGGCTCTGCGATTGGCATGCAGTTTGCACTTGGTAAGCGACGAGTAATTCCCGATCGCGGGAGGATCGGCATGAAACATGCCGGTTCTTCTCGTCAATCACGAATCCATGGGGGTAGAATGATGAAACGGTTTCTCAGTGTCTTGCTGATCCTCGGTCTGGCCAGCGCCGTCGTCTTCGCGGTGACAACAAAAAGCCGCTCATCGGCGTGTCCATCTGGAGCTCGACGGATACGCTCGGCAGCCAGTGCAAGAGAATCATCGACGCGGCGGCCCAAGCGCTTGGCGTCAACGTCATGTATGTCGACCAGGGCCACGTCTCCGAAAAGGTGACCGCGTCGGCCGAAACGCTCGCCGCGGCGGGTTGCGACGGCATGATCATCTGCAATTCGGCGTCTGCTGAGATGAACGCCGTCATCACGACCTGCACGAAAGACAAGATGTACCTGGCTCAGTTCTTCCGCATCATCGACAAGACCACCAACCCGAACGAGTACAAGCTTGCATGCTCGTCGCCCTACTATGTCGGCGCCGTGCACGAGAGCGAGATCGACAACGGCAACAACCTCGTGAAGCTCCTCACCGACAAAGGCTGCCGCAAGATCGCCCTGGAAGGCTGGAACTCCGGCGACGCGACCTTCCTGCTCCGCTGGAAAGGATACAAGCAGGGAATCGATACCTGGAACAAGGCCCACTCCTCGGATAAGGCCGTCCTTCTCGACCCCCAGTACGGCGGAACGACTACCGATACGGGACGCTCCACGGCAGAGGCGATCATCAACGCTAACAAGGACATCGATGCCCTTATCGTCGCCGGCGGCGGCGGTGATACGCTTATCGGCGCCCTGGCCGCGATCGACTCGATGGGCCTGAAGGGCAAGATCAAGGTCATGTCGACCGACTTCCTCGCAGACCTCGACCAGCAGCTCGCGTCAGGCGCAATGGCCGGCGAGTCGGGCGGGCACTACGCCGACCCGCTCTTCGCCTTCATGCTCGTCTACAACGCCATAAAGGGCAACTATCACAAGCCTGCGGGTTCGTTCTATGAGGTAATCTTCCCCTATCTGTATGTCGCCTCCCCCGCGGACTACGATGCCTACGCGAAGTATTTCGTGAACGACCTGCCATACAACGCGAATGAGCTTCGCGCGATGGCCAAGCTCAGCGAGCCCGCTCTCGCGAAAGCCTCCGCGGCGCTGTCCATCCAGGACGTAATGCAGCGCCACAAATAGGGACGGACAAAGGCTTTACACGCCCTCGGAAGGCCCTTACTATGGTACGAGGGTTCGGCGGCGGCCAAATGCCGCCGCCGAATTATTTCTAGGCAGGGATCGGAATAACGACGTGAGCAATGCATTCGCGGAATTCAGGACTAGCAGATATTTCGGGATATCGGCGCTCGTCGTTATGACCCTCTTCTTCTGGGCCTGTTTCAAGGTCTTGTCTCCATCCAACTTCGGTTCCTCGAGACAGATGGTCGATTACCTCCAGACCAGCATCCAGTATGCCGTCGGCGGATGCGGCCTGTACTTCATCGTAGTGATGGGGCTCTTCGATTTCAGCGTCGGCGCCAATATAGTCCTCTCTGCGCTCGTGGGCGTCCTGCTCTCGCGGCAGTTCGGCTATTGGGGACTCATATTGGGCTGCCTCCTCTGCGGAACGCTCATCGGCGCCTTTAACGGCCTTCTGTATTCGAGACTGCGCATTCCGTCCATGATAGTCACCGTCGGCCTCATGCTCATCCTGGAGAGCGTCGCCAACTATGCCGTCACCCTCGACAAGGCGGGATTTCCCGGCAAGCTCAGCAACAGCAATATCCTCGCCTTCGGCCGCGCTCCATGGAATTATATCTGCGCCCTCCTCGCGTTCCTGCTCATGTATTTCCTACTGCGCTCCACCAAGATCGGGACATACTGCAACGCGATCGGCAGCGATGAGCTCGTCGCCAAGAATATGGGCGTCAACGTCGAGCGCTACAAGTTCATCGGATTCGTTCTCCTTCATTTCTTCGTGGGCATCATGGCGCTGCTCTCCGTGAGCTACGGAAGGGGAATGCTGGCCGTAACGGGAATGGCATCCATGGACCGCAACTTCAAGCCGCTTATGGGCACCTTCTTCGGCGTCGCGTTCAAGAAGTACGGCTACCCGGTACCCGCCATCGTTATCGGCGAGTTCATCATCGTCATGATTTTCAACGGCCTTGTGGCCCTGAACGTGCCTACGACGATAAACGACTTCGTGACGGGGGCCGTGTTGCTCATAATAGTCACGCTCACGAATAGAGGCCGGAAGGGCAGCGTGGTTAAATGACGGAGCGGAAAGATGAGTGACGTCATATTGAGATCGGAGAACCTTTGCAAGCGGTTCGGCATAACGACCGCCGTCGACGATGTTTCGCTCGAATTCAGAAAGGGCGAAATTCACGGACTGATCGGCGAGAACGGTTCGGGGAAATCGACTTTCGGCTCGACCCTCTGCGGCATCTACCCCATCTCAAGCGGGCGCTTCGTGTTCGAGGGAACAGAGCTCAAGGCAAGGTCCCAGGTAGAGGCCAATCGCCGCGGCGTGTCGATAATCGTACAGGAAATAGGAACCCTGCCGGGGCTTACCGTCGCCGAAAACATCTTCTTGGGCGAAGAAGACAAGTTCATGGTCGGCATCGTAAAGAACACGGGCGAGATGAACCGCGAGGCGCAAAGGCTCCTGGACAGCTATGGCTTCAATCGCATTATCGCCACTAGGATGATCGACACCTACAGCTTCGAGGACAGGAAGCTCATCGAAATCGTCAAGGCGACGTATTTCAATCCCAAGATCGTGGTCGTCGACGAGACGACGACGGCCTTGAGCCAGTCTGGGCGAGAAGAGCTGTTCGCGGTAATGGACCGCATCAAAGGCGGCGGCAACACGGTCATTTTCATCTCGCATGACCTTGACGAGGTAATCGAGCATACCGATCGCATCTCCATCCTGCGCGATGGCGGGCTCGTCGACACGGTCAAGAGCGGCGAGACGAGCGCCGGCGAGCTCAAGCGCCTGATGGTGGGACGCGAACTGACCAACCGCTACTACCGGACCGATTACGGCCAGGCTGTCTCGGATGAGGTCGTGCTCACTGTCGACAATGTGTCGGTGCCTGGCGAAATACAGGATGTGTCCTTTCTCCTCCACAAAGGGGAGATCCTGGGCATAGGGGGCCTTTCCGAGTGCGGCATGCACGAGACCGGTCGCCGGGCAATGAAGCATTCCGGCGCCTGTTGAGTCGACTCGCGCAACTGCTCGAGCGCTTCGTTCACCTGAAGGTCAACGCACAGTGCCATGCCATAAAGGACGCGAACCTCGGCAACATGCGGTTCCAGTTCGACTGCATTGCGAAGCTGCGCGACGATGCTGGCACGCTCTTCCGGTTCCAGCACGCGAGGATCTCTAAACATGCGCTGCAACAAACGGCCAGCTTCTGGGCCGATCGCAGAGGGCAGCGAAAGCGGAGCCGTAGATGCCGGAGCCAGGAACATCGTCCCGGTCGGCCCCATGTCGATTTGAGTAGTTTTCTTCATGCGAGAACTCCGAAGACTTGAGAAAAAGTGGGCAGCAAGGCGTGGCAGAGATCCTTGCTGCTTCAGGAGAATGCTGCAGGTAAACCCAAACTTGAACGCCGAACCTGCCCCCGGGCCGGCTATGTGAAGGATCGGCCGGGGACAAGCTGCGATGGAACCTATGCCACCGCCATCTTTTCGGCGGCTTGCATGAAGTCCGGCTCCGGACGGAACATGAATTCCGGATATCCGAGCTGACCCATTTCAGGCAAGTCGAGTCCGGCAACTTCGGTTGTGATGGAAACGCGCTGTCCGAGGATGATGTCGAGAATCCAGTTGAGGACGAAACTGAAGCTGAAGACGAAGCCCACCAGGGTTGCGCAACCAACGATCTGCGCCACTAACTGGCTGGAATCTCCATAGAACAGTCCCGTTACTGAACCGGTAACTCCGTTCCAGGAGCCGCCGTAGTTACTCGTGCCGTCAGCAAAAAAC
>CAWHFT010000138.1:0-9904 GCA_963828175.1 uncultured Spirochaetota bacterium | reverse complement strand
GGAAATGGCCGGAGTGATCATGCCGTCGCTGTACAGGAGGGCGGCGCCGAGTATTCCGAGCGCCGCCAGAAGCCCGCGCGCCGCTTGCTGCCCTGCGGTACGTATCGCGAGACGAGGCTCACTAGGGCCAGGATCCCTCCCTCGCCCTTGTTGTCGGCTCTGAGGACTATGATCAGGTATTTCACGCAGACGATCAGGCTCAGCGTCCAGATGAGGAGCGAGACGACTCCGAGTATATTCTCGCGCTCGACCGCGACGCCATGGACAGGCGAGAAGCACTCGCGCAGCGCATAGAGCGGCGAGGTTCCAATGTCGCCGAAGACGACGCCGATGGCGCCTATGGCAAGGTCATCTGCCGGTTGCTTGATCTCCGTTCCGCTCATCGCGCCACTGTAGCCCGGCCGCACGCGTCTTGCAACCAGGCCCTTGCGAGCGGCTATGGTAGACACGGGGCGAAAAAATGGATGCAATGATAACCGCGGCCTTCGTCCACGCGGCCAAGAGCACGTTCAAGGATATGTTCGGGCTCGAGGCCGTCGAATCGGATTCGCGCGAGCTCGGGCTCTCCGAAGACCACGGTTGGGACCTCACGGGGCTCGTCGGCCTCGCGGGGCAGGCGCACGGCGTCATCGCGATCAGACTCACGCAATCTCTCGTCGCAGGACTTCTGGCGGGCTCGGAGTCGCCGCCGGCGGGGACGACGAGCGCACCCAGCTCGAAGGCGGTCTCGTCGGCGAGATGACCAACATCATTGCGGGTTCCGCCATCTCCGCGATGCCCGGCCTCGATATGGAGATAGCGCCGCCCGTCGTCGTCCGAGGGCCCAATCACAAAATCGGCTGGCCGTCGATCGCCCCCGTCGTCGCCCTCACCTTCGTGTTGCCCGGCAGGGATTCGGGCGGCTTCGAAGTGGATCTCTGCATCAGGATTTGAGTATATTAAGCCACGGATGTACGACCTCGCGTTGCGCGCCTTCGGGCACGATCCTTTTCTCAATCTCGCGCTGGAGGAGAGTCTCCTCGAGCGCGGCTTTCGCGACGGTAGTCGCGCTCGCGACAGTAGTTGCGGCAACGGTAGTCGCGGCCGAGAGGGCGCGGTTCTCATTTACGTCAACGATCCCTGCGTCATAGTCGGCCGCAATCAGAATCCCTGGGTCGAGGTGGCCGCCCGCTCCGAGCTACCCGTGTTGCGGCGCGTCTCCGGCGGGGGTGCCGTCTATCACGATCGTGGCAACCTCAATTGGAGCCTCATCGTTCCCCGCCCGTCCCACGACAAGGACGAGGAGCTCGGCCGCGTGGCCCTCGCCCTGCGGAAGCTCGGCGTCGAGGCGGCGCCGGGCCCGAGGGGCGGGCTTTTCGTCTCGGGAGATGGCCCTTGGAAAGGCTCCAAGCTCTCCGGCAGTGCGCGGAGGCTCTCCGCGTCTCGAGTCCTGCACCACGGCACGCTCTTGGTCGACGCTGACCTCGCTCGCCTCTCTTCCTCCCTCTCGGGAGGGATCACGGCGGAGAGCTCGCAAGCCCTTCCTTCCGTCCTCGAGGTCGGGAAGCGTCAACCTGGCGAGCATGGTCCCGGGTCTAGGAATCGACGAGGTCGCCTGCGCCATCGCGCGGGAGTTCTCGGAAGCCGGGTTCGAGGCCGCCGAGAGTCTCGCGGACTCGCGCTACGCCGAGGAGTCAGCGCTTCGATTGGCAAGCTGGGAATGGACCTGGGGCTCGACCCCCGCATTCTCGCTCGCCCTGGATTGGAGCGGAGGGCGCGCCCGGCTCGAGGTCAAGTCAGGCATCGTCGCGTCGGCCACGGGAGCGGGCGCGGAAAGCATATCCGGCTTCGAGGGCCATCGGTTCGGCTACGCTCTGCCCGAAGCCGCGATGACGGCCCTCGAAGCCGGCGGAGCCTCGGTCGCATAGGAGAGCAACATGGAGTACGCGCAGATCCTCGAGAAGGCCCTCGCTTTGATAGGCGGGGGCAGTCCGGGCCTTCTCTCCACCATCGGCGAGGGAGGCTACCCGCATACGCGCTGGATGACGCCGGCGGCCTTGCCCAGGCTCAAGGGCATGGTCTACGCCGTGACCTCGCGCGGATTTCCGAAGGCGGCGGAAATCGAGGCCGATCCGCGAGTGCAGTGGCTTTTCCAGGCCCCCGACTTCTCGGAGGTGGCGACGCTTTCCGGCAAGGCGCGGCTGGTCGACGATCCATCCTTCTCGGCCGAGGTGCTCAAGGCGATCGGTCCGCACCTGGCGACGTTCTGGCGCCTCAACAAGGACCCTTCGGCCCTTCGGGTGATCGAGACCGAGGTGGAGTCGGCTTCCATCCTGTTCCCGATGCGCGCCGAGCGATACTCCGCTCGAGCCGAGAGCGAGGAGGCGGCCCTTGAGTGACTCGCACCTCGCGTTGCTCGAAAGCATGCAGCTGATCCGCAGCTTCGAGGAGAAGGCGGGCATGATGTACGGCCTGCGCAAGATTGGCGGGTTCTGCCATTTGTATACCGGGCAGGAGGCGGTCGCGGTCGGGGCTGTCTCCGTCCTCGACCTCGAGAAGGACTACGTCCTCACCGGGTACCGGGACCATGGGCACGCCCTGGCGCTCGGCGTCGACCCGGGCGCCATCATGGCCGAGTTGTTCGGCAAGGCGACCGGCGTCTCGAGGGGCAAGGGCGGCTCGATGCATCTCTTCGATCCGGCAAAGCGGATGCTCGGCGGCAACGGCATAGTCGGCGCGCAAATACCCGTGGCCACGGGCGTCGCGCTCGCGCAGGCCTACCGGGGCGACGGCGGCGTCACGCTGTGCTTCTTCGGCGACGGCGCGTTCCATCAAGGGGCGCTGCACGAGAGCCTCAACCTGGCCAAGATCTGGTCCTTGCCGATCGTCTACGTGATCGAAAACAACCAATGGGGCATGGGCACCAACTGGAAGCGCGTATCCTCCGAGAAGGACTTCTCGCTCACCGCGGCCGCCTACGAGATGAAGGGCTCCTCCTGCGACGGCATGGACGTCGAGGCCGTGAGGGAGGCGATGCGCGAAGCCGTTTCTCGGGCGAGGGTCGGCCGCGAGCCCGGCCTGGTCGAGGCGAGGACCTACCGCTACAAGGGGCACTCCATGAGCGACCCGGGCAAGTACCGCAGCCGCGACGACATCGAGGAGTACCGCAAGCGTGACCCGATCGCCGCCCTCAAGGGCAGGATGGCCGACGAGGGGACCTTGTCGGAGGAGCAGTGGGCGGCCATCGTCGCGCGCTGCGAAGCCAAGGTCGAGGCCGCGGTGGCCTTCGCCGAATCGAGCGCCGAGCCCTCTCCCGGCGAGCTCTACACCGACGTCTACGGCGCCTCGCGAGCGGCGGGCTAGGGAGAGTCCATGGCCGTCATTACCTATCGAGAGGCCCTGGGCAGAGCCCTGGACGAGGAGATGGCGAGGGATCCGCGCGTATTCCTCATGGGCGAGGAAGTCGGGGAATACGACGGCGCCTACAAGGTGACCAAAGGGCTCCTGGCCAAGTACGGGCCCGAGCGGGTCCGCGATACGCCCATTGCGGAGCTGGGTTTCACGGGAGCGGGCGTTGGCGCGGCGATCGCGGGCCTCAGGCCCGTCGTCGAGTGGATGACGCACAACTTCGCCCTGCTCGCCGTGGATCAGGTCGTCAACGAAGCGGCGAAGCTGCGCTACATGTCGGGCGGCCAGCTTTCGGTGCCTATCGTGTTCCGCGGCCCCAACGGCCCCGCCGAATACCTCGCGAGCCAGCATTCCCAATCCTTCGCGAGCTTCTGGACTCACGTGCCCGGCCTCAAGGTCCTGGCTCCCTCGACGCCGGCCGACGCCTACGGCTTGCTCAAAAGCGCCATTCGCGACGACAACCCGGTCGTCTTCCTCGAGAGCGAGCTGATCTACGGTTGGAAGGGCGAGGTGGCCGAGAGCGAGTTCCTCGTCCCCATCGGCAAAGCCTCGGTGGCGAGGCCGGGCAAGGACGTCTCGATCGTCGCCTTCTCGCGGCCGATGCGTGCCGCGCTCGATGCGGCCGATTCCCTCGCGGCCAAAGGCATCGAGGCCGAAGTCCTCGACCTCAGAAGCCTCCGGCCCCTGGACGAGGGCGCGCTGTACGAATCCGTCCGTAAGACCGGGCGCTGCGTCGTCGTCGACGAGGCCTGGCCCGTCGCGAGCGTCGGCTCGCACGTGGCTTATCTCGTCTCGCGCGAGTGCTTCGACCTCCTCGACTCGCCCGTGGCCCTCGTTTCGGGCGAGGACGTGCCGATGCCGTACAACCACGCCCTCGAGCTCGCGGCGCAGCCGTCGGCGACCAAGATAGAGGCGGCCGTCCTGCGCGCGCTCTATAGGGAGGTTTAGCATGGCCGAACAGCTCCTCATGATGGCCCTCTCCCCGACCATGAGCGAAGGCACGATAGCCGCGTGGAAGCTTGCGGAGGGCTCGGCCTTCTCGGCTGGGGCGGTGCTCTGTGAAGTCGAGACGGATAAGGCGAGCATGGACTACGAAGCGCCTAAAGACTCGGTGCTCCTCAAGATATTGGTGCCCGTGGGAAGCAAGGCCAACGTCGGCGACCCGATCGCGATAATCGGCCGCGCCGGCGAGGATCCCGGGCCGCTCGCCGCCGTGCCCGCCACGCAGCGGCCCGTCCCCGAGCCTGCCGCCGCGCAGGTCGCGCCCACGGCCCCGCGCCTGCCCGAGGCCGTCCCGGCCGCGGCCGCGGCCGCTGAGATACCGCGCGCGACCCTACCACCGATTCCCGTCGTGGGCGCCGTCGCCGGTGGCGGCGACAGCGGACCATCGGCTCCCTCTTCCTATCCTCGATCGTCGCCGCTCGCCCGCGCGGTCGCGCGCGAGCTGGGCGTCGACCTTCGGAGCGTCAGGGGCTCCGGACCCGGCGGACGCGTCGTGGAGAAGGACGTTCGCGCCTTCGCCACGGCCCCGGCCGTGACAGCTCCGCGAGGCGCCGTCGCGGCGGCCGGGGGAACGGCCGCGCCCGCGAGCCCACCGGTCGGGAGCGGCGCGGCCGATCGGCGCCTCCCCGTTACCGGTAAGCGGGCGGTCATCGCGAAGCGGCTCTCGGAGTCCTTCTTCACCGCTCCGCATTACTATCTGAAACGGCGCGTGGACGCCGCGGCCCTGATGGCTCTGCGCGAGACGGCCAACGCCGGCCGCGAGAAGCCTCTTTCGCTCAACGCGTTCCTTGTCAAGCTCTCTGCCGAGGCCATCGTCCGCCATCCCTACGTGAACTCGACATGGGAGGGCCAGACCATCCTGGAGCGCGGATCGATAGACATCGGTTTGGCGGTCGCGCTGCCCGACGGGCTCATCACGCCCGTCGTCAGGGACTGTGCCCGCAAGGGGGTCGCGGCCATCGACGAGGAGTTCTCGGCTCTCATCGCCAAGGCGAAAGAGCGGGGCCTCGCGCCGAGCGAGTACGAGGGGGCCGGCTTCACGATCACGAACCTCGGGAGCTTCGGTATCGAGGAGTTCACGGCGATCATCAACCCGCCCGGGTCGGCGATCCTGGCTCTCGGAGCGGCTCTCAAGGAGCCTTTCGTCCGCGAAGACGGGACGATCGGCGTCAGGCGCGCCATGGCCCTTACTCTCGGCTGCGACCACCGCGTCATCGACGGGGCGTCCGGGGCCCGCTTCATGGCGACTCTCGTCTCCTTGTTCGAGGAGCCCGGAAAGGCACTGCTGTAATTGATGCAAATCAAAATGCGGCGCATTTTCATTTGCTACCTTGAAATTTCGCAGATTTCGCAGCGCTTAGCAGAAGCGCGAGAAACTGCAAAGGCCAACTCGAGACTGACCGAGTCGCGAGTTGGTCTGAGGAGACAACATGGCAGAACGCGAATATGACCTCGTCATCATCGGCGCCGGGCCCGGCGGCTACGTGTGCGCCATCCGCGCCGCCCAGCTCGGGCTCTCCGTCGCTATAGTCGAGAAGGAGGCGCCCGGGGGAGTCTGCCTCAATATCGGCTGCATTCCTTCCAAGGCCCTGATCCACCAGGCCTCGCTCTACACTGAGGGCCGCGCCGTCCTCGAGTCCGCGGGCGCGAAGGTCGACCTCTCGGCTTTCGACTACGGCAAGCTCTGGAAGAAATCCCGCGACGCCGCGGATCGCCTCTCGAAGGGCGTCCGCTTCCTCCTGAAAAAGAACAAGGTGGAGTACGTCGAGGGCACCGCGAGGCTCGACGGGCCGAAAACGGTCATCGTGTCGGCGCCCGGGGGAGCTAGTGGGGCCGCCGCCTCCGGGGAACCCCGGGTCCTGGCCGCCAAGGCCATCGTGGTCGCCACGGGCTCGAGCGCCCGGGAACTGCCCGCCTTCCCCTTCGACGAGAAGACCATCCTCTCCTCCACGGGATTCCTCATGTCGCGCGACCTGCCCCGGCGCCTCGCCATACTCGGCGCCGGCGCGATAGGCATGGAGACCGCTTTCGTCGCCGCCGCTTTCGGCGTCGAGGTGACCGTCGTCGAGCTTCTCGATCGGATCCTGCCGATCGAGGACGAGGAGTCTGCGGCCATCGTCGCCGCCGCCTTCGCGAAGCGCGGGACCAAGCTGCTGACCTCTCTCGCCGCGCAGCGGTTCGTCCGGAAGGGCGAGGCCCTCGAGCTCAAGCTCAAGTCGAAGGACGGCCCCGGCGGCCCCGGACGCGAATCGAGCCTCGAGGCCGACCGCCTCCTCGTGTCGATCGGACGCAGCCCCAACACCTCGGGCCTCGGCCTCGAGGAGGTGGGAGTCAGGCTGGAGAAGGGCTTCGTGGCGGTGGGGGATTATCAGGAGAGCTCGGTCTCGGGCGTCTACGCGATAGGCGACATCGTCGCTACGCCGCTCCTCGCCCACGTCGCCTCCAAGGAGGGCGAGATAGCCGCCGAGCGGATCGCCCAGCTGATCAAAGGGGCGCCGGCTCCTACGGAGAAAAAGGTCGATCCTCTTCTCGTGCCCAGCGCGGTCTACTGCGAGCCCGAGGTCGGAAGCTTCGGCCTCGCCGAGGCCAAGGCCAAGGCCGAGGGCAGGACAGTGGGCGTCGCGCGCTTTCCCTATGTCGGCGTCGGGAAGGCCGTCGCCGTCGGAAGCCCAGAAGGTCAGGCCAAAATCATCTTCGACCCGCACACGCATGCCATCCTCGGCGCCACGATAGCGGGTGCGGGGGCGACCGAACTGATGCATGAGCTACTCCTCGCGGCGCGATCCGAGCTTTTGCTCGAAGACGTTGCCGACATGATCCACGCGCATCCCACTCTCTCCGAGCTGCTTATGGAAGGAGGGCGCGCGGGATTGGGGAGGGCCATACACATTTAGCTAGGCATTACAGCAGGAAGTGTACCCCTATCGACACTCCAAAAAGCGCAAGGGCGACGAGGACGCTCGCGATCTTGAACTCTGACGGGGCTGGGGGTGGCAATGCGGTCATGGGAACCCAGAGCAGCGGACCTCGGACGCCCAGCCCCGCGTAGATGAAAATGGTGGCGCCTAGGGTCAGGAAGGCGAGAGCCGAGTAAATGCCCATGAAAGCCTTCTTGCCCAACCCTCGCACGAGGGCACGCCGAGGATCTGCTTATTTTCCGACAGAGCCTCGCTTACCGTCAAGACCGGCACCTACTATAAGTCGTGCGACGATTGAGAAACTTCCTTATGCCGATTGCGAAACTTTCTGGCGACGATTGCAAAACGTTTTCAAACGTGATTGCAAGACTTTGTAGCGATGACAGGAAAGCTTTTGTGCGACGACAGGAAAACTTTGTAGCGACGACAGGAACAATTCGGATCGTCGCCGTCGCTTGGGCGATCAGGGCCGCTCTATCACGATCTCCCCGCTCTCCTCCATCTCGCGTATTCTGGCCACGACTTTCTGCTGGGCAGCCTCGACCTCGGCGAGGCGAATCATGCCGAGTTTCTCGAGACGGGATTTAAGTGCGGCCGACGTATGCTCGGGCAGGCAGGCCCAGACAAAGGACTTCAGCTCATCGGTCGTCGCCTTCAACGCGCGTACGAGGGTCTCGGCATCCAGACTCTCGGCAAGCTTCAGCACCGCATTCGCCTCGAGGTGGACAAGGTCCTCGAAGAGGAACATCCGTTTCTTGATCTCGTCCGCGAGTCTCGAGTCGCTCCGTGCCAGGGACTCGATGACGCGCTTCTCGGTGGAGCTTTCCGCCAGGTTGAGGATGTCCGCGACTCTCGCTACGCCGCCGGCCTCCGTGTACTCCTCCGAGCTCATGGCCTCGAGCTTCCGTTCCAGGACGCGCTCCACGTGCTCGACCACCTCGGGCATAGTCCTTTCCATAGTGGCTATCCTGCGGGCGACTTTCGGCTGGAGCTCCGCGGACAGACCGCCAAACATGACCGAAGCGATGTGAGGCTCCAGATGGGAGAGCACGAGAGCGATCGTTTGGGGATGCTCTCCCGCGAGGAAGTTGAGGACATGGACGGGATCGGCCCGGTCCAGGAACTGGAAGTGGCGCCTGCGTTCGGGATGCCCGGTCTCCTGCGGTTCCTCGGCCACGGGCGGGGCGAGGGCGAGCTGGTCCGCAAGGAGATCCTGCCTGCGGCCGAATTCGGAAACGTCCTTCGCGAGTTCCGCGAGCTGATCGCGTAAACCCCCTTGGAAATCGGCGAGGACGTTGCGCAGGGTCGATTCGAGCTCCTTGCCCGCGGCCGGAGCCTCCGCGCTTTCAAGGGAAGGCGTCTCTTCGAAAAGCTTCTCGATGATCTCGTATTCCTGAGCATTGCCCCGCTTCTTTTGCCGGGTTCTCATGCGGAAGAGCTCGCATTCGCCCATCCGGAAGAGAGCCTCGCCCCGCTCGTAGCCGGGCAGGCGCACGAGGCTGCCTTTTTTCAGCGAGCCGAGCTCTCGGAGGCTCAGGCTCTCCCCCTCGACCAAGATTTCCGCCTCGATGTCGAACTCCTCGATGCGGCCGAGGATGGAGGTGAGGCTTTCTTTAGAGGCGGGTCGTCGTGTCGAGTACCAGTACTGGGCCGATAGCTTGGAAATGATCGGCTCGATCGTCAGGTAGGGAATGCAGAGGTTCAGCATCCCGGCAGTTTCCCCGAGCTTCGTCTCGAAGCTTACGAGGATGACCATCTCCGAGGACGGCACGATCTGGGCGAACTGGGGATTGGTCTCTATCTGCGCCAGGCGAGGCCTGATATCCAGGACTTGAGCCCAACTCTCGCCCAGGTTGTTGCGCCATCGTCTCGATGAACGCCTGGCGCGCATGTTCGACGGGGGTCTGCTGGACGAAGTGCGGAAGATCCTGGCCATGGGTGTACCTCGAACCGCGAAGCCTTTTGAATCTTTGGGTTACAAAGAGGCTTTGGCGGTGATTGAGGGTCGGATGACGCCGCAAGAGGCCCTGGCGGCTGGGCAATTGGCGACGCGCCAATACGCGAAACGCCAAATGACCTGGTTTCGTCGAGAGCAGGAGGTGCTCTGGATCGAGGGATTCGGAGACGACAGCGAGGTTCGAGGCACAGCGGTGGCGCTGCTGCAGGATTTTCTGAAATAGCACCACAGTACAGTGGGTTGAAGCGTGATACTCTTTGGTTGGCCACTATGATCAGAACGATTCTCACTTTGATAACCGTTGCGTTAGGGGTGGCCAGCGCGGCTACCTTCCGCGTGACGCTGGTGGAACCAACGATGGTCGGTGGAACCACGCTGAAGGCCGGTGACTACAAAATCGAGGTAATCGGCGATAAGGCCGTTTTCAAGTCGGGCAAACAAACGGCGGAAACACCGGTGAAGGTGGAGAGCACCAACCAGAAATTCAACCCGACCACATGCGGGTACCATCGGGCTGCCGATGGCACGATGAAGCTGCGGGAACTGAGAATCGGCGGCAGCAGCACGAGGCTGGTGTTCCCGGACTAATCGTCCGGGCCAACCTCGTTTGCAAGCACTTCAACAGAGCGATACACAGCCT
>CAWHFT010000137.1:0-19431 GCA_963828175.1 uncultured Spirochaetota bacterium | reverse complement strand
CGAGGCCGCGCTCTGGTGCCTCGCCACGACGAAGGACCTGCCCTCCTGCGTGCTCGCGGCGGTTAATCTCGGCGAGGACGCCGACACGACAGGAGCGGTCGCCGGGGGGCTGGCGGGACTCGCCTACGGAAGGAAGGCCGTGCCAGCGGAGTGGGCTTCGGCACTCGCCCGTCTCGCCGACATAGAGGCTCTCGCCCGGCGACTGGCCTCACTGGTCGGGGCGCCGGCGCCGCTGCCGAGGTCCTACTGGGTGCTGCCTGGCAAGATCCTCGCCGGCGGCTATCCCGGCCGAGGCGAGGCAAACGGCGACTCGGGCGCCATCGACGGAATCCTGAGGTCCGGCATCGACGCGTTCCTCGACCTGACCGAAGAGAGCGAGGCGATCGGCGCGGAGTTCTATGCATCTCTGCTGGATGGCCGGACCACGGCTCGCGGCCTTCCGACATCGCGGCGGAAGGCGGGCATGCGGGACATGTCCGCCGATCCCGACAGGGTGCAGCGGGCTCTGAACGAACTCGATTCCCTGCTCGCCGAGGGAAGGAGCGTTTACGTCCACTGCCTCGGGGGACTGGGGAGGACCGGCTTGGTGATCGGCTCCTACCTCGTCGAAAAGGGGCTCTCGCCGCCGGCCGAGGCGGTGGCCCTCATCGCGGCCCTCCGCGCAGCGACCGATAAGCCGATCTTGGATTCGCCACAGACCGAAGCTCAGCGGCGGCTGCTCGCCTCGCGCAGGCCGGGTCCTAGGTCCCTTTCCCTTTGACGGAGGCGCAAGCGTTGAAGCTCGCCCTCGTCTCGCTGGCCGCCTGGGAATCCCCGGAAGCCCTGCCCTTGGGGGCGGCATGCGTCGCAGCTGCGATCAAGGCCGCTGCTGGCTTGGCCTCGAACCGAGGCTTGGCCTCGGTAGAGCCCTTTCTCATCCAGGCCGCCGTCGGCGAGAGCCCCGACGATCTGGCGTCGCGCATCGCGTCTTCGGGCGCCGGAATCGTGGGCTTCTCGGTCTACTCCTGGAACAGGTCCGTCCTGGCGGCGGCGGCGTCCCGGCTGCGCGGCGCAAAGGGCGGCATGCTCCTGTTCGCGGGGGGGCCCGAGGCCACCGCCGATCCCGTCGGCCTCATCGCCGAGGGCTCCCTCGATTTCGCGGTCGCCGGAGAGGGGGAGCTGGCCGTGGTCGAGGCGCTGCGCGCGGTCCTCGGCGACGAGTCCGCGGGAGCGATAGCCGACATACCGGGGGTCGTGCTGCCGGTAGCCGGGCCCGGGGCACGATGCGGCCCGCCGGAGGAGCCGGCTTCCCTACCGTCCCCGTGGCTACTCGGCGTCCTGGACCCGGCCTCGCTCGGTGGCGATGTCGTGTGGGAGCTGTCCCGTGGCTGCCCCTTCAGCTGCGCCTACTGCTACGAGTCCAAGGGCCAGAGCGGCTCGCGCCCTTTCCCCCTGGAGAGGATCGAGGCCGAGCTCGCCCTGTTCGTTCGCTCGGGCGTCCGTTATGCCTTCGTCCTCGATCCGACCTTCGATTCCGACCCGCGGCGGGCGGCCGCCCTGCTCGACCTGTTCCGCTCGAAAGCGCGAAGCCTGCGATGGAAATTCGAGATACGCGCCGAGCTGTTGGACCGCGGCCTCGTGAGGCGCTTCTCCGACCTGGATTGCAGTCTTCAAGTGGGCCTGCAAAGCGCGAGGCGCGAGACGCTCGAGGTGGTAGGCAGGCCGGGCTTCGAGCGCCGGGAGTTCGCGCGAAAGATGGCGATGCTGTCCCAGGCGGGGGTGAGCTTCGGCCTCGACCTGATCTACGGCTTGCCCGGAGACGGTCCGAAGGACTTCGAGGAGTCCCTGGACTTCGCACTCGGCCTCGGGCCCAATCACCTCGACGTCTTTCCCCTGGCCGTGCTGCCGGGCACCGAGCTCGCGGATCGCGCGTCCGCTCTCGGCATCGAGGCCGACGCGCATCCACCCTACCTCGTCAGATCGACGCGCGAGCTCTCGCCGGAAGGGATGAAGAGCGCGGCTTCCCTCGCGGCGGCCTGCGATCGATTCTACAGCGCGGGGAGGGCGGTGGGATGGTTCAAGGCCGCGCTCGCGCCTCTTCGGGCTCGGCCGTCGGCGTTCCTGCGCGATTATTCCGCATGGCTCGCGCGCCGCGGCGAGGCGCGGACGATCCAGGAAGAGCAGCTGGCCTTCCTGGAGGGTTCCTACGCAGCGGCCGGCCTTACCTCCCTGCTGCCCGCGCTCTTGGACCTCGTACGCCTCCACGGCGCCTGGGGCCGCGCTCTGGCCGAGGGAGAGACGAGCCTCCTCGCCCTCACCTACGACCCCGACGATCTTCTCGGCTCGGGCCCTTCCGGCCTGAGCGCTTTCGCGAAGTCGGTCGCGCCTCGGCGAGCGAGCTGGCACGTGATTCCCGACGAGAGCGAAGGGGCTCGCATCGAGAAGGCGTAAGCCCAAGCGGTTTATAGCGTAAATAAGGGCCTTGGACTCCGCTTTTCGCGAGAAGCGGCAAATCGAAGTTGCAGAGCCTACGTTACTCCTATACAATCCTCCGCGAATGACCCCCTTATATCGACGGGAATCCGAAGGAGTGGCCAAGGTCATCCTCGGCCTGTCCAAGACACTCGCCTCGACTCACGACCTCGACGAGGTGCTGATACGCATCTTGGACTCGATAGGCGTCGTCATCCCGATGGATTCCTGTTCTCTACTCCTTTTGAGCGATAAACGCCTCGAAGTACGCGCGGCCATCGGCTTCGCCGAGGCGAGCATTATCGGCTTATGCATGGACCTCGAGCGCTATCCGCTCAACCGGTTCGTGGTGGAGAGCGGGACTCCGATGGTCATCGACGACGTCAGCCTCGACCCGCGCTGGAGCCCTCTGCCCGGGGCCCATCCTATCCGCTCCTGGATGGGCATTCCCTTGCGTGCCTCGGGAGAGGTCATCGGTATGCTTGCGATCGACTCCTGGACGGACGGCGCGTATTCCGAGGAGGACCTCGAGGTCGCCGACGCCTTCGCCGACCTCGCGGCGGCGGCAGTCCGCAATGCGCGCCTCTTCACGACCGCCAGGCGCAAGATCGACGAGCTCGACGCCGTGAACAAGATCGGCGCGGCGGTCGCCTCGCGCCTCGAGGTCGATCGGCTCTGCGAGGTTGCTGGGCAGAACCTCGCGGAGATATTCCGGCTCGGCGTGGTCTATGTCGCTCTTTGGGACGAGGAGGCCAGGCTCATCAGCCTGCCCTACTACTCGCACGACGGCAGGCGCGAGAGTTATCCGCCCTTCCGTTTCGGCGAGGGGCTCACTTCCCAAGTCCTGCGAAGCCGCGAGAGCCTGTACATAGGCGAGAGCCTCGCCGCCACTGCGCAGGCCATGGGCGGCCGCTCATTGCCGGGACGAGAGGCCTTGAGCTGGCTCGGCGTCCCCATCTTCTCGGGGCGGCGCACCCTCGGCGTCCTGTGCGTGCAATCATGCACCAGCGAGAACGCCTTCTCCTCCGACGACATCCGCCTGCTCTCCACGGTCGCCTCTACCGTAGGGGCCGGGATCCGGAACGCCCGCCTCTACGAGGAGGCTCGCCGCAAGGCCGACGAGGCCTCGGCCCTGGCCGACGCCGGCCGGGAAATCTCCGAAAGCCTCGAGCCCGACGTGGTGCTGCGCAGGATCGCCATGAGGGCCAACGCCCTCCTTTCGCGCGACAGCGCGGCCGTCTTCCTCCTCGAGGCCGACGGCTCCATGCGCGCGGTGGTGGCCGTCGGCCGCCGGGCGGCCGAGCTCAATGGGTTCTGCATCCCCGCGAGCTCGGGCATCGTGGGACGGGTCGTCTCCACTGGCGAAGGGCTCATCGTCAACGACGTGCAAGGCGACTCGGAGTCGGTCAACGTGCCGGGCACGGTCGGCGAGGCCGGCGACAAGCTGATCGCCGCCCCCCTCGCGGTTTCGGGCAGGGTGACAGGCGTTATGGCGGTCATGCGCGGGGGAGGCGAGGCGCCGTTCCTTGCGGACGATCTGGCCTTCCTCTCGGCCCTGGCGCGGCAGGCGGCCGTCGCCATCGAGAACGCGCACCTGCACCGCCGGGCCAAGGAAGAAGCCGAGCGGGCCGAGACTCTCTACGAGGCCGCCAGCGCCGCCCGCGCCGAGGCCGAAGAGGCCAATCGGCTCAAGTCGCGCTTCCTCGCCAACATGACGCACGAGCTGCGAACCCCCCTGAACTCGATCATCAACCTTGCCTACCTCATCCAGGAAGGCCGGGAGGATACGGCCCCGTCAGGCGTCCGCGACGAAGCCGCGCGCATCGAGGTCGCGGGCCGACACCTCCTCGGCCTCATCAACGACGTGCTCGACGTGTCCAAGATCGAGGCCGGGCGGATGGAAGTGCGGCTCGAGGAGTCGGACTTCCGCGCCATCGCCCGCACCGTCCTCTCGGCGGCCTCGGGCCTCGAGATCGCGCCGGGCGTGCAGCTGCGCGACGAGCTGCCCGATGGCTTGCCTTCAGTGCTCGCCGATCGGACGAAGCTGAGGCAGGTACTCTTCAATCTGCTCGCCAACGCGGTCAAGTTCACCTCGAGAGGCTATATCGCCATCCGCGCCTCGGCCACCCTGCGCGAGCTCGTCATCGAGGTCGAGGATACCGGGATCGGCATGGAGAAGGCCGACCTTCCCAAGGCCTTCGCCGAATTCGTCCAGCTCGACGACGACTTGGACCGGCAGGTCGGCGGCTCGGGCCTCGGTCTCCCGCTGTCCCGGCATCTCGTCGAGCTCCAGGGAGGCCGGCTCTGGGCCGAATCGCGAAAGGGCGAGGGCTCGGTGTTCCGCTTCACCCTTGCCCGCGCCGACGTCTCGTCCGTCGGCGCCGACGCGCGAGGGGAGCTCCCCGCGTGAATCTTCTCGTCCATCCTCGGCCCGCATTCTCGTCGTCGAGGACGACCCCGACAATCGGATCGTCATTTCACGCCTCCTTCTCATGGCCGGCGTCGCGCCCGAGTCGGTCGCGGCCATCGAAGGGGATGCGGCCGGCTTTCTCGCCCTCTCGGGGCGAGATTTCGATCTCGTCTTCCTCGACCTTCAGCTCCCCAAGAAGGACGGTTACGCCGTCCTCTCCGAACTCCGGGCCGACCCCGGGCGGGCGGCGATGCGCGTCGTCGCTCTCACGGCCAACGTCACAAGGCGCGAGGTCCTCCGTTGCCGCGAGGCGGGCTTCGACGGCTTTATCGGCAAGCCGATCGACGGCAGGCGCTTCTCCGAGCTTCTGCGCAAGATACTCGAAGGCGAATCGGTATGGATGGAGGACTGAGCCCCCGCGACGGCGACCTTGCCGCTGCGGGGAGCGGCCTGGGCGAGGCCTCGCCACTGGCCGCCGCGGTGGCTTCGCTGGCGGACACCTTGGGTGTCCCCGCGGACGCCATGGGCATGCCCGCGGGTCCCCGGGCCGGACTCGCCCTCGACGGCGACCGGCTCGCCGCGGCGCTGCGCGCGCTCGAGGCCCGCGCCCGCGAGCTCTCGACCTCCGAGCGGCGCGCGCGTCAGACGGCGGCTTCCTTCCGCGCTGCGAGCCTCGCGCTCAGTCGCAGCCCCGACTCGAGCGCCCTCCTCGAGGAGCTTCTTGACTACCTCAATTGGATCGTCGCCTACGACGCCGCCCAGGTATTCCTCTCCGGGACGCGTCCGGGGGACCGCTCGGTCATTTTTGGTGATCGTGCAGGCCCGACGGCGCGACTCGAGCCGAGGGCGGCGCGCGAGTGGCGCGTCGGCGCGAGGACTCCTCTCGCTGCCGAGGCGGAGGCCCTCGCGCGGAAGGCGGCCGGAAGGTCCTATGTCGAGGAGCGCGCCTGGGGCCGGCTGCTCTATCTGCCGCTGCGGGGCCCCGACGGCGTTCTCGGCGGAGCGGTGATCGTGAGGGAAGGCGGGAGGGCCTTCGACGAGGAGGAGATTCGAGAGGCCGAGGCCTTCGCGGGGCAGGCTGCGGCGGCGCTGCGAAATGCCTCGCTCTTCGAGGAACTCCGGCGGGCGGACGACGAGCTGCTCGCTTCCTACGAAACTTCCATCGAGATTCTGTCCAAGACCCTCGATCTGCGCGACCACGAGACCGAGGGCCACTCCCTGCGCGTAGCGAGGATGTCCACCGCGCTGGCCCGCGTCTTCGGGATGGACGAGGATGCGGTGGCCCTCATGCGGCGCGGCGCTCTCCTTCACGACATCGGGAAGATCGGCATACCCGACGCGATACTGCTCAAGCCGGGACCTCTGGACGAGAAGGAGAGCGAAGTGATGCGCCGCCATCCCGCGATCGCGCGCGAGCTCTTTCTGGGCGTGCCCTTTCTGCGGGAGGCCATCGATGTCCCGTATTGCCACCACGAGCGATGGGACGGAAGCGGCTATCCACGCGGCCTCGCCGGAGAGAATATCCCGCTGCCGGCGCGGGTATTCGCCGTCGTCGACGTCTACGACGCCCTGACGCACGATAGGCCCTACCGTAGGGCGATGCGCGAGGAGGAGTCGCTCCGCTTCATCGCGGCCGGCTCGGGCAGCCAGTTCGATCCGCTGATGGTGCAGTTCTTCCTGGGTTCCTTCGATTTATTCTAATATAGGTCGATTATCCCTTTAGCCGCAGCCTCATGCCGCCCGACCGGACCTTCTCGCAGAAGGCGATGAACTCATCGGCGGGAAGCGGCTTGGAGATTAGGAAGCCCTGGAAGCCCTTGCAGCCCATGTCCCATAGGATCCTGAGGGCCGCGGGCTTCTCGACTCCCTCCGCGACGAGGTCGAGGCCCAGGCCCTTCGCGATAGAGACGAGTGAGCTCACTATGATCTTGTCCTGGTGGTTCGTGTCGAGGTTCTCGATGAAGAGCCGGTCGATCTTGATCTCGTCGAGGGGGAACCGGTGCAGATGGCTCAAGGACGAATAGCCGGTGCCGAAATCGTCCACCGAGATCTTCACGCCGAGGGCGGAGAAGCGCTCGAGGGTCTTTTTCGTCATCTCTGGATCCTCGAAGAGGGCGGTCTCGGTGAGCTCCACGGTCAGGCGCTCGCCGGCGAGGCCGTTGGCGCAGAGCGCGGAGGCTATGATATCCGCCGCGTCCTGCGAGCTGAACTGCCGGGCCGAGAGATTCACGGAAAGGTTCAGCGAGATGCCCAAGGCTCCCCAGCCCTCGGCGTCCCAGGCGGCGAGGCGCCTCGCGACCTGGTAGATGAGCCACTTGCCGAGGGGGAGGATGAGGCCCGTCTCCTCGGCGAGGGGAATGAAGGTTTCGGGCCCGAGGAAGCCCTTCTGGGGATGGCGCCAGCGGATCAGGGCCTCGGCTTCGATCTTCTCGACCCCGACGAAGGTCTGGCCGACCGAGGAAAGGATGAGCTTGGGCTGGAAATAGAGGGTGAATTGGTCCCCCAGCCGGTCGAGGCCGGCGGTCTCGAGGGCCCGTACGATCGAGTTCTGCAGCTCGACTCTGTCGACCGCTCGCTGCAAAAGCTCGGGCGTGAACAGGATGAAGTTCTTGCGCTCCTCTACCGCGGCCCCGGCGGCGACGTCGGCCCGATGCAGTATCTCCGAGCGCTCCTCACCGTGCTCCGGCCAATAGGACGCGCCGGTGGCCGCCTTGATCGTGATGTTGAAGCCCGAGAATATATGCGGCTCGTCGAGCTGGGCGAGCAGGCCGCGCAGGAAATCCTCGAGGGCCTTGCCTTTGCGCCCGGGGAGGATGAGGACGAACTCGTTCTCGTGCGTGTGGAAGAGCTTGTCTCCCGGCTCGAGGAGGCTCTGGATCCGGCAGCCGGTCTCGTAGAGTATCCATTCGCTGATGCTCGACTTCACGGTCTTGCGGACCGTCGCGTAATTGTCGCCGAGCTGGACGATGAGAAGGCAGAAGCCTTCCTTGCACCCTCTCCGCCTGAAATCCTCGATGGTCTCCTCGAGCTCGAGCTCGAGGCGGAAATGCGTCGGTAGGCCCGTCTGGGGCTGGATGGAAA
Organism: uncultured Spirochaetota bacterium; assembly: GCA_963828175.1. Taxonomy (GTDB): domain Bacteria; phylum Spirochaetota; class Spirochaetia; order Treponematales; family Rectinemataceae; genus UBA1306. The sequence continues at coordinate 11,489 of CAWHFT010000137.1, read as the reverse complement.
TCATTCTCTCGAGCTGGGCGACGCGGTTCGCCAATCGGGAATTCTCGTTGCTCAACCTGGCTAGATGCTCGTCGCGCTCTACGGACTCGGGTTTTCCAGTTATGTCTTTCACGGCGGGCTCAACTCCCTGTCTCGCGGCGAACGCCTCGCTGGGACGAGCCGTGCCAAGTATTGGTATAGTACCTATCGGCACGGGGCCCAAGTTACTACTGGTAAAAACGAAGCGGCCGGCGGCTTTGACCCACTCCAAGCGACATAGGGCGCGTCCTTGACCTCGCGCGCGCACGCCTGCCATCATCGGGCATGCCTCGCCGCAATTTTCTCGTCAAGCTCGCCTACGACGGCACCGATTTCAGGGGCTGGCAGCGTCTCCGCGAATCCTCGCCCGAGAAGGGACGCAGTGTCCAGGGCGAACTTGAGGCGTGCCTCTCGAAAGTTCTGGGCGTGGAGGGGATAGAGACTGTCGGGGCCGGTCGCACGGACGCGGGGGTCCACGCCGAGGGACAGGCGGCCAGTTTTCACGCCTTCAGCGTCCTCGACTGCGAAGCCCTGAAGGACGCTCTAAACGCGCGCCTCCCACCCGACCTCGCCTGCCTGTCCTGCGTCGAGGCCGACGCTCGCTTTCACGCTCGTCTCCACGCCAGGGGGAAGGTCTATCGCTATCGTCTGTTGCGATCGAGGGAGCCCGATCCCTTCCTGCGCCGTTACAGCCTCCGGGTGCCCGAAGAGCTCGATCTGAGCGCGATGTCCGAGGCGGCGGCGGCCCTCGTCGGGGAGCGCGATTTCCGCTCGGTTACCAATGCCAAAGGCGCGGACACGACGCGCCGCCTCGACTTGGCGAGGGTCGAGGCTTCGGGCCCGCCTCGTGGACATTATATTCGAGGGGCCGGGCTTCATCTACAACCAGGTCAGGATCATGGCGTCTCTCGTCCTCGAGGCGGGGAAGGGCGCGATCGCTCCCCCCAAGGTCGCTGCGATACTCGAGGGCCGCGATCGCGCGGCCGCTCCAGGGGCTCTCGGCCCCTACGGCCTATGCCTGGTCGACGTCCGTTACGACAGGATTTAGCGGCTGATCAGGTCGGTTCGCGTCAAGGTGACGTTGCCGCGGACCGCCGGAGCGTTCATCAAGTGCCAGGCGACGTACTGCTCGGCGTAGGGCTCCGAAGACGCCGTGCAGTCGACCGGCACGATCACCCGGAAGCCTCGGAGCGTCGCCCCGATGCTGGTGCCGAGCACCGCGCCTTCGGTCGCGATGCCGGTAATGATGACCTGCTTGATGCCCTTGCCCTTCAGGTAGGCCTCGAGGTCGGTGCCGTAGAACTTGTCGACGCTGCCCTTCACGACGTGCTCGGTCGGCAGGGGCTTCACGTCGGCAAGGATCGACTGCGGGCTGCCGGCCCCGGTGTTGCTGTAGGCCACGAGCATATTGGCGGCCCGCGCGAACTCCAGGAGCTTCTTGACGCGAGGCAGGGTGGCCGCCGCGCGCGGCCGGGGCCCTACCGTCCGATCCTCGAAATCGAGGAGCAGGAGAGCGGTGGTCGCCGGATCGACCGTGACCGATTGCAGGACTGGAGGGGGCGGAGCCCGAACCGTCGCCCAGTCGTCGATGATCGTATCGGCCTGAGCGTAGGCAAAGGATCCCATGACGGCCGCCAATAGAACAGCAAGGCTTCGTTTCATGCGTGCCTCCCCGGTCGAGAATACTGAAGAAATCCTCGAGCGGGAAAGCGATGTCCCATGGCGGTATATTGGTTCAGAGGTGCATTGGCATGCCGGGAAAGAAGAACCGCCCCAAGAAGACGACAAGCGAGATGGACCAACTGCTCGCCTTGTTGCCTGTTCTCGACGATGAAGGCATCGCCTTCCTCCTCGAGCAGGCGAAGGTCCACCGCTATAATATGGAAGTACAGAAGCTCAACGAGATGGCCGACCGTTCCGACTTGGGCGGTCCGCGCCCGACGCCGGTGCCGGCCCTGCGCATCGAGCGCTCAGAAGACGGGTCGACCTACCATCTCGTCGCGGGGAGCGACTGGAAGATGCTCACGGCCGAGGAGATGGCGGCGCTCGTCCGCATAGGCCGATCGGGCGAGGGCGAGGAGGAGATCGCCCGCCGTCTGAGAGGCTGGCTCGCGCGGGAGCGCAAGGACATCCTCCTCGATCTCGGACTCGACGGGCCGTCTTTCGGGATGGCGAGGGACATTGTCAGGCTTCTCGCCTTGACGTTTCCGCAGCGTCGCGCATAGAAATGCACCAATCCCTTGACCTTCTCGCCGATATTTGTCATTATCCGCATAAATATGCATCCGAGGAGCGGTATATGAAGTACCAAGGCCGGGCCTACGATAAGCCTCCGCAGCGACCGATCGAGAACGAGTCAATCCTCAGCGAAGCCTCACGTCTCCCCCGCCTCCTTCTTCCCATCTTTCTTCGTCGTTAAACTTTCCACCATTACATCCTAGGCAGAATGCGCCGTGGCGCTAAAGGCGTCCGCGCAATCCCGCGTCCCCGTCGGTAGAAGTCCGGCGCGGGCGCACGACCGGAGAACGAAAGATGATCAAGTGCGCGGTTATCGGCGCTACCGGGTACGCGGGCGCGGAGCTCGCGAGGCTGCTTTTGGGCCATCCGCACGTCTCGGAGCTCGTCCTGAGCTCCGCCAGCGCTGGTGGCGAGACCATGTCCTCGATCTATCCGAATCTATTGGGCGCGAGAGCGGGTCTTCTCGTGGACAAGGCCGAGGCGATCGAGCGGGCCCAGGTCGTCTTCGCCGCCCTTCCCGCGGGGCATGCCGAGGACATCGCGGCGGCCTGCGCGGCCAAAGGTGCTCTCTTCATCGACATGTCGGCGGATTTCCGCTTCGGAGCCGACGAGGCCACCTACTCCAAGTGGTACGGCAAGCCCTTCACGCGGCCCGAGCTCCACGCGGCCTCGATCTACGGCTTGCCCGAGCTCAACCGCGTAAAGCTCGCGGCCCTCGGCGCCCTCGAGAGCGGGGCCAAGATCATCGGCAACCCCGGCTGCTACCCCACTGCCTCGACCTTGGGCCTCTTCCCGGCGCTCAAGACCGGCCTGGCCGTTCGCGACGGCATCGTCATCGACGCGAAGTCGGGAGTAACCGGGGCGGGCAAGGAGCCCACCAAGACGACGCACTATCCGGAATGCGCCGACTCCATAACGCCCTACAAGATCGGTACCCACCGCCATGGGCCGGAGATAGCCGCCGTGCTCGCCGCGATGGCGGGCTCGCCGGTCGGCTCCTTGTTCACGCCGCACCTCGCCCCAATGGGAAGGGGCATCGTCGCGACGATCTACTACCGCCTGGCGCGGCCGATGGGCGAGGCGGCTTTGCGCGAAGCCTATGCCGAGTTCTACGCGGGAGAGCCGTTCGTCCGCGTCTTGCCCGCGGGCTTTGTCGCGACGAACAGGAACGTGAGGTTCTCCAACTATTGCGACATTTCGGTGCACGTGCCCGACGAGAGCGGCATGGCCGTGGTCGTATCGGCGATAGACAATATGGTGAAGGGCTCGGCCGGAGAGGCCATCCAGTGCATGAACATTGCACTCGGCCTCGACGAGAAGGCCGGGATCGCCATGCTGCCGCCGGCATTCTAAGAGCCTGCTGAGGAGAAAACGATGAAGCAAGTCAGGGGCGGCGTGACCGCGCCATTGGGTTTCCTGGCCTCGGGCATGAGGGTCGGGATCAAAAAGAGCGGAGACAAGAAGGATCTTGCCCTGATCTGGTCGGAGTCGCGCTGCGCCGCCGCGGCCGTCTATACCCGCAACAAGGTTATCGGACAGCCTCTCGTCGTCACCAAGGAGCATCTCGCCGACGGCCACGCTCAGGCGGTCATCGTCAACTCCGGCAATGCGAACACCTGCAACGGCGAGGTCGGCATCGCCGCTGCCAGGCGGATGGCCGAGCTCGTCGCCGAACGGCTGCCGGTCAAGGCCGAGGACGTCCTCGTCGCCTCGACCGGCGTGATCGGCGTCCAGCTCGACGTCTCTCCGATCGAGGCGGGCATGGAGACTCTCGTCGCCGGCCTGTCCAAATCGGGGTCGATCGACGCCCGCGAGGCCATCCTCACTACCGATACGATGAAGAAAGAGCTCGCGCTCAGCGTCGATGTCGGCGGCAAGACGGTGACGATAGGCGCGATGGCCAAGGGCTCTGGGATGATCCACCCCAACATGGCCACCATGCTGGGTTTCATCACCACGGATTGCTCGATCTCCCCGGCGCTGCTCCAGGAGGCGCTCTCCCAGACCGTGAGGCGCAGCTTCAACCGCGTAAGCGTCGACGGCGACACCAGCACGAACGACATGGTGGTCATCCTCGCGAACGGCATGGCGGGGAACGCGCCGATAGCCGAGCGCGGCGCGGATTACCGCGGCTTCTCCGAGGCCCTCGATTTTATCTGCGTCGAGATGGCCAAGATGATCGCGCGCGACGGAGAGGGCGCCACCAAGCTCATCGAGTGCGCCGTCTCGGGCGCAGCCGACGAGGCCGAGGCCGAGTCCCTCGCGAAATCCGTCATCACCTCGAGTCTCGTCAAGACCGCCCTGTTCGGCTCCGACGCGAACTGGGGCCGCGTGCTCTGCGCCCTCGGCTACACTCCCTCGACCTTCGACCCGGACAAGGTCGGCCTCGCCTTCGAGAGCCCGCGCGGCTATATCGAGGTCTGCGCGAAGGGCGCCGGCCTGCCCTTCAGCGAGGAGAAGGCCAAGCTCGTCCTCGGCGCCCAGGAAGTGACGATCCTCGTCGACATGGGCGGCCCCGGCGACGGCCAGGCCACGGCCTGGGGCTGCGACCTGAGCTACGAGTACGTCCGCATCAACGGCGATTATCGCACCTGAGCCCGCTCGAGGAGAGAGATGTGGGAATAACCGAGAGCGACAAGGCGGCCCTGCTCGTGCAGGCCCTGCCGTACATTCAGCGTCTCCAGGGCAAGACCATCGTCGTGAAGTACGGCGGCGCGGCCATGGTCAACGAGTCGCTGCGGGCCGCCGTGGCCGAGGACCTGGTCCTCATGGCCTGCGTCGGCATCCGCGCCGTCCTCGTACACGGCGGCGGGCCCGAGATCGACGCGATGCTGCGCCGCCTGGGCAAGGAGCCGGTCTTCATCGACGGCCTGCGCCATACCGACGAGGAGACGATGGAGGTCGTGCAGATGGTACTCGCCGGCAAGGTCAACAAAGATCTCGTCGGCCTCATCCAGCGAGCGGGCGGCAAGGCCCTGGGCTTAAGCGGCCTGGACGGCGGCCTGCTCTCCGCCGAGCGGCGAGCGGGCGGAAAGGACCTGGGGCTCGTCGGCGAGATACGAAAGGTGGACGCGAGCTCCCTCGAGGCCGCCCTGGCGGGCGGATACGTCCCGGTCGTTGCCACGATCGCCGGCGGGATCGGCAACGATCCAAAATCGTACAACGTGAATGCCGACACTGCCGCGGCGGACATCGCCATCTCCTTGGGCGCGGAGAAGCTGATCCTGCTCACCGACGTCCCGGGCATTCTGCGCGACGTACGGGACGAGGGCACGCTCATCATGAACATGGACCGCTCGGAGATAGGCGACTACGTAAAGGGGGGCATCGTGTCGAAGGGTATGATTCCCAAGGTCGAGTGCTGCGCGAGGGCGGTAGACGGCGGCGTCAAGGGAGCCCACATCATCGACGGACGCTCGCCGCACTCGCTTCTCGTCGAGCTCTTCAGCGACGCCGGCATAGGGACGATGATCTCATGAAAGGGGAATCCGCATGAGCGACAAGCTGATGGACACCTACAAGAGGACTGGCCTAGTCTTCGTGAGCGGATCGGGCTCGACTCTCCAGGCCGACGACGGGAAAACCTACCTGGACTTCGCGAGCGGAATCGGCGTCAACAGCCTCGGGCACGCCCATCCCGCCCTCGCCAAGGCGATAGCGGCGCAGGCCTCGAGACTCATCCACGTTTCCAACTACTATCAGACCCGCGAGGCCGTGGCTCTGGCCGAAGAGCTCTGCGACCGCGCCGGCATGGATGCCGTGTTCCTGTGCAACTCGGGCGCCGAAGCCAACGAGGGAGCCATAAAGATAGCCCGCAAGCGCGGGGCGGCGAGCTCTCCTGCCAAGACGACGATCGTCACCCTCCGCGGCTCCTTCCACGGCCGGACCATCGCCACCTTGGCGGCGACGGGCCAGGACAAGTTCCACGAGCAGTTCGGCCCCTTTCCGCCGGGCTTCATGTACGTCGAGCCCGAGGGATACGGCCGCTCTCGACGCCGCCCTCGGCGACGGATGCTGCGCTCTCATGCTCGAGCCGATACAGGGCGAGAGCGGGGTCATCCCGCTGAGCGACGATTACCTGAGGCTCGCAGCGAGGCTGTGCGCGGAGCGCGGCATCCTCCTCATCGCGGACGAGGTTCAGTGCGGCGTCGGGCGGACCGGCAGCTTCCTCGCCTCGAGTCTGGTCGGGGTCAAGCCCGACGTGGTTACCCTGGCGAAGGGCCTCGCGGGCGGAGTGCCCATGGGGGCCGTCCTCGCCCGCGGGGAGGCGGCGAAGGTTCTCGGCAAAGGCGACCACGGCTCGACGTTCGGCGGGAATCCGCTCGCCGCGGCCGCGGCCCGAGTCGTCCTCGGCTCACAGCTGGGCTGCAGCCGGATTTCTCGAGAGCGTGGGTCGCAAGGGTGAACAAAAAACGTCATGGGGGCCGTCCGCTCGTGCGAGGCAGGCCCTCCGTCAAGGAAGTTCGTGGCCGCTCGGTGTCTGATGATCGGCCTCGTGGTGAGTGCGTTCCCGACGTGGTCAAGCAGCTCCTGCGCGCGGAGGCCTCCTGTCCTGACCCGCCCGGCAGCGATGTGTTCGCGCCTGCTCCCTCCCCTCGTCATCACCGACGTCGACGATCGACGACAGAGGCCTCGGGGTTGTTGAAGGACGCGCTGGACCAGGCTGGCAAGGACAGCCCTATATACTAATAATTCCTCGCCGAGCTATTTCCACGAAATCCGCGATACACTATATTTTCTTCCGCAGCTCTCATCCGTACCGGAGGCCGTCATGACGAAACCTATTAAGTTTTCCGCCGTAACTCTCTGGGAGCCGCCCTGCTCCTCGGCTCCTGCGCCACGAAGGTCGCGGCTCCGGCTCAAAGCGCGGCAGCGCCTGCCAAAGTGGCCAAGCAGAGGACAATCGTCAAGAAAGTTCCCGTGCTCGTAAAGAGACATCTTTCTCCACCCGACGGTCTCGTGGACGAGTTCGTCTCCTACAAGATGGACGCAGACAATAAAAACGTGATGGAGAAGGCGACTTGACGATCCCTCTCGCCCCGATCCCATCGAGCGCTCCGTCTCCGAATACAAGGACGGCCGGCTCTCCGCGGAATCGGTCTACGATTCCGACGCAAAGCTCAGGTCCAGGCGCGAGCTGAGCTACGACGCCTCGGGGCGGCTCGCCTCGGAGCGCGTGCTCGACGCCAATGGGAAGGTCCAATCCTCATCCGCCTACGCTTACGACGCCGCGGGACGCAAGACCGAATGGCGCGTCCTCGACGGCTCGGGAGCCGTCAGGGCGGTCAGTTCGTATACCTACGACAAGAATAGCCTCGTCGGCATCGCGATAATGGACTCGGGCGGCAAGGTCTCGGGCACGATAAAGATGGAGTACGCGGACGGCCTCCTCGTCAAGCGATCCTATTTCGGCCCGGACGGAGCCCTGCAAAAATACGAATCCTACGTCAACTACGTCAATGCGGGAGGGCTGCAGGTCTCCCTCGAGAACCGCCGGGCCGACGCTTCCCTCGCCTCGAGGGTCGCATACGAGTACGGTCCCGCGGGCGAGCTGATCAAATCCTCGGAGTTCGACTCCTCCGGCGCGCTCAAGGGCTACACCAGCTATGAGTACGTTATGCGCGAGGATTCCAGCGTCGAAACCTACTACGAATGAGACAGGAGAGTTTTCTCATGAAACGTATTTTCGCCATCTTCGTCCTGGCGCTGGCCGTCGCGGCGGTCGCTTTCGCCGACGAGACCGCGGAGGTCTACCAGATGCTCTTCAAGCAGGCTGAGGGCTTGCCCCAGAGATACGCGGCCGCCCTCGCCCTCGTCCAGCTCGGCGACAAGACCACCGCGCCAATTCTCTCGGATGCCCTGCAAGACCTGCTGCTCACCCAGAAATCCTATTCGCCCCTCGATCAAGATCTCTACGGCCGGACCGTCCGAATCCTCGCGCAGGCTCTTGGCGACTACAAGTACGTCGACGCCGCGCCCTTCCTCTGGGACGCCGCTCAATCGGTTGAGGACCCCCTGGCGAGGGCGGAGGCCATCATGGCCCTGGGCAAGATGCGGGCCCTCGACTACGTCGAGCGGATCGCGCTGAAGCTCCGCGACCTCAACCTGCAGCCAACCCAGGATCCCGACTCGGGCGAGAAGCTCGCCTACGCCTGCATAGTCGCGCTGGACAAATTCAAGGACGTGAGAGGTTTCTCGCCCGTCTTCTTCGCGACCGATGCCTGGTATTCGCAGCGGGTCCGCCAGCAGGCCGTCCAGACCCTGCCGGGCATCGCCGCCGATCCGACCGACCCCATCGAGGCCATCATCGAGTCGGAGTCGCCCGACCGGAAGATCCGCGCCCTTCGGGCCGAGGCATCCTCCAAAGCCACGGACTCGCGGAAGATCGAGACGGCAGTCCTGGCCCTCGGCCTTGCGCATCAGAAGGTGCCCCGCGACAAGGAAGAGGCTAAGCTTTTCTCCGACCTCCGCAAGCTCGCATTGCGAACCCTGAGCGCCAACAAGGCCTCGGGGCCCGACCCCGTGGACGGCTGCGTCGCCTCGTATGAAAAAGGCTTCGACGACGAGGAGAGGCTCCTCGCCCTCTCGGCCCTCGGAGCCAATGGCTCCGATCCCGCGGCCACGGCGCTGAGCGCCATCATCCTCAAGCTGAACGAGGATCAGAAAGCGGGGATCGCGGACGAAACTAGGAATCGGATGGCCAAGGCAGCGATCGAAAACTGCGCCATCGCCAAGAACAAGATCGACAGGACAGCTCTCCTCTCCGTGACCTTCAATGAAAAATGGTCGGGAGGCATTCTGCTCGCGGCCCAGGCGGCGCTCAAGGTCGTGCAGTGACGGTCCCCTCCGCGGTGACGGCTCAGGCTCGCGCGTGGCGCATTGCGCGAGTTGCCGAGAGCCTCACGGCGGATGGAATAGGGGCCGCTCTTTTCGAAGATGCCGAGGGAAGGCGCGATCAATCCATCCGCTACCTCACCGGCCAGCCTGGAGACGCCCTTCTCGTCGTCGCGGCCGATGGCCGGTCGATACTGGTCGCTTGGGACGTCAACCTCGCCCGCCTTCTCGCGGGCTCGCGCGAGAGCTATGCCGGCGAGATTCTGGCATACTCGGACTTCGAGCGGCCGCCCGTGCGCGCGCTCGCCGAGATCCTCGACCGACTGGGGATACCAGCGGGATCCACTGTCGAGCTGCCCTCGAGCCTCGCCTATCTCCGCTACGTCGATTTCGTCGAAGGCCTTCCCTCCTACGACCTCGTCTGCCGGGCCGAAGGCGCGGAGGCTCTCGTCGCAGGGCTGCGCGCCGTCAAGAATCCCGGCGAGATCGGGATATTCCGAAAGGCGGCCGCCATCACGAATTCCCTCATCGACGAGATCGAGGCGGGCACGCGCTCGGGGAAGATCGCCAGCGAGCTCGACGCGGCTCTCCTCGTTGAGCGCTCTGGCCGGGAAGCCGGTTGCGAGGGGCAGGGTTTCGAGACGCTCGCGGCGGGTCCCTCGCGGAGCTGGGGGATTCACGCCTTTCCCTCCTACGGCGACGGTCCATTCGCCGGGGTCGGCCTTTCGATCCTCGATTTCGGCCTCAAGCTCGAGGGCTATACCACCGACGTCACGATGACTTTCGCCGTCGGCCGGCTCGAGGGCGAGCAGGAGCGGATGCTGGCTCTCGTCCAGCGGGCGCACGACGAGGCGATAGCGGCGCTCGCGCCCGGTGTGGCCTGTCGCGAGGTGGCTCTTCTGGTCGACGGGATCTTCGCCCGCGAAGGGCACGCCATGCCCCATGGCCTGGGCCACGGGATCGGGCTCGACGCGCACGAGGCGCCCGCCATCCGCTCGCGCGAGGACTGCGTGGACCTGCTGTCGGCCGGTCAGGTCGTCACGATCGAGCCGGGACTCTATCGCCCCGAGCTCGGCGGAGCGCGGCTCGAGGACGACATCCTCATTACCGAGACTGGGCACGAAGTCCTGACCAGGTCGCGGATCGTGCGCATGTAGAGTTCGGGGAGCGACGCAGTGAGCACAGTGCTGGAAACCGTTCGAGACAGGACCTTCACCTATTCGCAGAAACTCGCCGCCCTCGCACGCCATGGCGAGGCCGAGATACATCCCCTCGCCATACCCGACGAGGTCGAGGCTCTACGCAAAGCGGGAGTGGTCTGCGACCTGGGCGAGGGCAGCGCTCCCTGGAGGCCGCGCTACGTCGTCCCCGACTACGACGCCTTTCTCGAGCGGGGATCTGCCTTCCTCCGCATCGAGCCTCCGAGGGATCTCCTCGGCGCGGCCTTCGCCCTGCTCGGCCTCTATCGTCAGGTACCCTCGATCACGGGCTACCCGGTCTGGGTCGGCGACCTCGACTCCCTCCTCGGCCGTTTCGTGCCGGAGGGCCGCGAGCTTTTCCCCGAGGAGGAACGCATCGTGGCCCTCTTCATGGAGGAGATCGATCGGAGTCTTCCCGACTCCTTCTGCCACGGCAATCTCGGCCCGAAGGCGAGTCCGATGGGCCGCGCCATCCTCCGGCACCAGCGCCGGGCGGGGCGGGCCGTGCCCAACCTCACCCTCCGCTACGACCCCGAGCTCACCGAGGACGCCTTCGCCGAGGAGGCCCTCCTCTGCGCTCTCGACGCAGCCAAGCCGAGCCTGGCCAACCACCGCCGCTTCGCCGAGGACTTCGCGAGGCTCGGTCTCGGTCGCTATGCGATCGCCAGCTGCTACAATGGGCTTCCGATCGGCGGCGGCAGCCTCACCCTCGTCAGACTCAACCTCGCCGCTCTCGTCGCGCCAGGCAGCCTCGGCGCCGGGATGCGCGATCCCGAGGCCTTCATAGCGGGTCCCATCGCCGCCGCAGTCGAGGCCATGATCGTCTATATCGACGAGCGGGTCCGCTTCATTCTCGAAGAGTCGGGCTTCTTCGAGTCTTTCCTTCCTCGTTCGCGAGCATCTTGTCGCGAAGGAACGCTTCACGGCCATGTTCGGCCTGGTGGGTCTCGCCGAGTGCGTCAACGCCCTCCTTGCGGGCAAGAACTTGCGTTTCGGCCGCGACGCCCAGGCCGACGCGCTCGGGCTCGAGATCCTCGGCACCATCGACGCGGCCGTGATCGGGCACCGCAATCCGGCCCTGGTCGCGGCGGGGGGCCGTTATCTACTCCACGCGCAGGTGGGCATCGAAACCGACCGCGGAGTCTCGCCGGGATGCCGAATCCCCATCGGCGAAGAGCCGCCGCTCCCCGAGCATCTCCT
>CAWHFT010000136.1:0-8093 GCA_963828175.1 uncultured Spirochaetota bacterium | reverse complement strand
AACCACATCTTGCTGTCTCGGCCGGATAGGCCTCGACGTTGAAGTGGACGTTTTGCCCGACCCCGATTCCGCTGATGTCGAGCTCGTCCACCTGGGCATCGATCTGCATTTTCGCAAGATCGTCGGTGAGCGTGAAAAGGGAGGTGGACGCCGCGCCTGTGCCTCCGACCACGCTCTGCCCGACATCGATTCCCCGCTGGAGCACGACGCCGTCTATCGGCGAGGTGATGATCGCGTACTGGTCGATTTCCGTCTGTATTTGAGCGAGCGAGGCCGTGGCCGAGGCAAGGTCGGCCTTGGCCGAGTCGCGCGTCGCTATGGCCGTCTTCAGGTCGTAGTCCGAGAGAAGGCCCTTGTCCGCGAGCGTTTGCGCGTTTTGCACGGCCAAGACCTGGAGGGTATAGTTCGCCAGGGTCTTGTCGACAGCGGCTTGGGCTTGCAGCTGGTTCAGCTTGAGGAGATCGGTATTGATAGTGGCGAGGACCTGCCCCTTCTTGACCCGATCGTTGTAGTCCACGTTCAAGGTTTCGATTCGGCCGCTCATCTGGGCCAGGACGCTGACCGAGTTCACCACCGCGAGAGTCCCACTGCTCGACACGACGCTCTCGATCGAGCCTCGGCCGACCGTGGCGAAATCGTAGCCCTGGCTCTTTGGCGAGTTTCCGCCCTTCGCGCAGGAGCCGAGGATCAGGGCCCCGCCAAGGACGACGAAAGCGACGGCAGTACAGCTCTTCCGAATTTTCATTTCGTATCACTCCTTCTCATTTCCATTCAAGCAAGAAGCGTGCCAACAGAAAAACGATTGCATTCCAAAAAACATTGGCGTTTATGCCTGTTAAGACACTGCGCAGTTTGGTTTGCGCACTCAGGTACTGCGCACATTTTGCACTGTGCAGTATCTGCGCGCAAGGCGGTCTTGACATCCCGCCGATAAATGTCTAGCGTTCTGTTGAACGCTTGGACTGCAATCCGCGGGTCCGGTCTCTTCGACCGGCGCTCCGGCGATGCCGAGACGCGAGGTGAACGTGCCGCTACTCGAGCTCGAGAAAGTCTCTTTCTCATACCCCGACTCTCGTACGCCAGCCATAGCGGATTTCTCCCTGCGCGTCGAGCGGGGCGAATACCTGGCGATCATCGGCGAGAACGGATCTGGCAAAAGCAGCCTGCTGCGATTGCTGAACGGCCTCCTCGCTCCGAGCTCGGGCCGGGTTCTGGTCGACGGCCGCTCCACATCGGACGAAATCGGCCGGCGCAACGCGCACAAGACAGTCGGCCTCGTAGTCCAGTCGCCTTTCGATCAAATAGTCTCGTCGTCTGTCGAGGAGGACGTGGCTTTCGGGCCCGAGAACCTCGGTCTGCCAAGACCGGAGATACAAGAACGCGTAGACGCGGCTTTGGCCGCCGTAGACCTCTCCGAGCTGAAGGAGCGAGCCACCCATTTCCTCTCCGTCGGACAGCAGCAACGTCTCGCGATCGCCGGCGTGCTGGCCATGGGCGTCGGCTGCGTCGCCTTCGACGAGGCGACCGCCATGCTGGATCCGGAGGCGCGCGAGAATACGCTCCTCCTCATCGACCGGCTCGTCGCCGAGGGCACTACGGTGCTGCACGTCACGCACGACCTGTCCGAGGCGTGCCGAGCGTCGAGGGTGCTGGTGCTGGATGGAGGATCCATCGCCTTCGATGGCAGCCCCGACGAGCTGCTCTCGGCCAGCGCGCGCTCCATCGCGGCAGTGGCCGCACTCGGCCTGCCGGAGAGCGCGGCCCTCTCTCTCGCTCGGGCTCGAGCCAGTCGCGAACGAATCGGCCGCCGCGCTTGCCGGCCGGATTCTCGAGGCCTTCGAGCTTCCGGGGGCTGCCCGGGGCGCTTTGCGCGGCCTCGCTGGCAGAGAGGCTCGAGCCCACTCCGATTCCGCGTCGGCCGCGGCCGAGCCGGCCTTCGAGCTCCATGGCGCGCGCCACGCGTACCTCCGCGGCACCGCGAACGAAGTCGAGTCCCTGCGCGGCATCGACTTCGCGCTTCCTCGTGGAGCGAGCCTCGCCTTCGTGGGCAAGACGGGCTCTGGCAAATCCACCGCCCTTCAGCTTCTCGACGGCCTCGTCGCATCCAGCTCGGGCTCGGTTCGGTCCCTCGGCGTCGACCTCGGGCCCGCAAGCGGAACGCGTGTCGACCTCCGCTCGCTGCGGATGCGGGCTCCTCTCGCGATTCAGAGGCCCGAGTCGGCCCTCTTCGAGCGCTACGCCGGCGACGACGTAGCCTTCGGCCCGCGCAACCAGGGACTCTCCGGAAAATCGCTCGTGCAGCGCGTCAGGAATTCAATGGAGAAAGCCGGCCTTGGCTACGAGGCCTTCCGCGATCGGCAGTCGCGGAGCCTCTCCGGCGGCGAAAAGCGACGGCTGGCCTTGGCCGGCGTGCTCGCTCTCGAGGGCGAGGCCCTGCTCCTCGACGAGCCGACGAGCGCGCTCGACCCCGCCGCCAAGGCTTCCATAATGGCACTCGCCCTCGATGCCGCGCGGAGCGGAACGACCGTCGTTTTCGCGACTCACTCGATGCAGGAGGCCGCGTTGGCCGATTTCGTGGCCGTCTTCGCCGATGGGAGAATCGTCGCCTTCGGCAGGCCCGAGACGGTTTTCTACGATCTCTTCGATCCCGCCTGGGCTCTCCGTCGGCCTTTCGCCTGCGAGGTCGCTATAGAGCTCGAGGCGCGCGGCTCGAGTCTGGGCACGAGGCCCGTGGGGCTGTCGGGCTTGGCCGAGGCGATACGCGCGGCCGTCCCCGTCGCGCGGGCGGCAGCCGCGGAGCGCTCGTCGTGAAGGGCATCGAGTTTTTCCGCAACGTTTCGATCGGCCAGTATTGGCAGGGCGACACCTATATCCATAGGCTCACTCCGGCAACCAAGTATCTCTGGCTTTTCGCTCTCATGGCGGCCGGCATCGCCGCGCGCTCCTACGCCGGCGCCCTCCTGCCTCTCTCCTTGGCTCTCGCGATAGGTCTGGCCGCTGGTATCCGGCCGGACTTTCTGCTCCGCGGGATCAAGCCGCTCGTCCCGCTGCTCGTGATCACCGCGGCCCTGCAGGCCCTGTTCCCGTGGCCCGGAGACAATTCGCGGGTCCTCGCTTCCATCGGGCCCGTCGCGTTCACGGCCGACAAGGCCCGCCTCGTCCTCATGATGTTCGCGCGCACTCTCGCCCTCATGACAGTGATCGGCCTCTTCACTTCGGTGACGAGCGAAGGGGAGTCAGTGCACGGCATCGAGGATGTCCTGGCCCCACTGCGGCACCTAGGGCGGTCGGCCGCGAGGGCCGCGCACGCTCTCGCCCTCGCCGTCGGAATCGCGCTTCGCTTCGTGCCGGTGATAATCGGCGAGCTCGAGACCATAGCGAAGGCGCAGGCCTCGCGCGGGGCCAGTTTCGGCTCGGGAAGGGGAGGGCCTATCGCCAAGGCGCGGGCCTACCTGCCGCTCTTTGTCCCTGTGACCGTCAGGGCTCTGGAGCGGGCCGAGATCCTGATCGAGGCCATGGAGGCCCGCGGCTATACGGAGGATGGCCGCACCAGGCTCGCGTCCTATCCGAGGCAGAAAGGGGAGATCCTCGCGGCTTTGGCGGCCATTGCCGTCTTCGCCGCGACGTTCGTCCTCGACTACATATCTCGAAGCCACTAAAGGAGACTCACATGGCGGAAAAATCGATGTTGCGCAAGACCGTGGTGACGGGGGTCCTCGGAGCCCTGTCGATAGCGTTGTTCCTGACCCCCTTCGGCGTGATTCGATGGTTCACGGGTGCATCTCTCACGGTCATGCACGTGCCTGTGATCATCGGAGCGGTACTGGAAGGCCCGGTAGTCGGCATCATCGTCGGGGCGATATTCGGCGTGACGACGCTGATTAAGGCGGCGACCGCCCCTCTGGGGAATATCGACCCATTCTTTGTCAATCCGCTTATCTCGGTGCTCCCGCGGCTCCTTATCGGCATCGCCGCCTGGGCCGCCTACAAGGCCTTCAGAGGAAAGCTGACGGCAGTAGCCGCGGTCGTCGCCGGCGTCGCAGGCTCGCTGACCAACAGTCTATTCGTCCTCGGCGCTC
The DNA here is from genome assembly GCA_963828175.1 of uncultured Spirochaetota bacterium. Classification (GTDB taxonomy): domain Bacteria; phylum Spirochaetota; class Spirochaetia; order Treponematales; family Rectinemataceae; genus UBA1306. The sequence continues at coordinate 4,014 of CAWHFT010000136.1, read as the reverse complement.
TGGTTGCGTTCGCGGCGATACCGCTCGCCGTCGCGGCCACCGTCTTCGTCGCGAACAGCTTCCTCGAGGCGGCCGTCGCGGCGGTGCTCACGGTCGCCGTCGTGTCGATCTGGAAGGGCGTCGAGAGCCGTTCGGGCAAGGCGAAGCTCGCCAAGGAAGAGTAGGCCGTGCTCCTCGCCCTCGACGTGCGCAGCCGTGCGATCTCGATCGGCTTCTTCGACCGGGGTTCCGGCGCGCTGCCCGCCCTGGGCGTGCCCGCGGCGAGCACGCTCGCCAAGGGCCGCTGGCTCCTGCGCAGGCGCCTCGGGGTGCTGGCGGGAAGGAGCGCCGACGAGTACGCCATTATCCTGCGCGGACTCGCGGCCGAGGCGGTCCTCGCCGCCGAGGGCGACCGCGCGGGCGCTCTCCCTGGCGGTCGTCCGCTGACCGTGAAGGCCGCCTGGATGTCCAGCGTCGCGCCATCGCTCGGCCGAGAGCTCGCGCGGGCGGTCTCGGGCGCCTTCGGCCTGACCTGCTCGGTCGTGGGGCCCGGCGTTCGCACCGGCGTCAAGATACGGACCGACGTGCCTTCTGAGGTGGGCTCGGACCTGATCTGCGCCGCCGTTGCGGCCAAGGAGCTAGCGGGCTGCCCCTGCGTGGTCGTCGACTTCGACGCCGCCATCGCCATTTCCGCCATCGGGCGAGTCGGAGATTTCCTCGGCGTCGCAATAGCGCCCGGCATCGGCGTGGCGGCCGACGCCCTGCGCGAGGCCGCCGCTCTTCTGCCCGAGGTAGCCCTCGCCGGAGCGTCTCAGGGCCGCGCCGACTCGCCGTGCCCGGCCATCGGCAAGAACACTCCGCAGGCGATTCGTGCCGGGATCGGAATCGGATTTGCCGGCCTCGTGGAGCGTCTGGTCAGGCTTCAGCGCGAGGAGCTTGCATCCTCGGGCGAGGCCGACTCGCCGGAAGCGGTGCACGTCCTGGGCTCAGGGGACGACAAAGGACGTGAGCTTTTCGCCTCGCTGGGCCTGGGCCGTTTCGTGCCCGATCTCGTGCTCGAAGGGCTCGCCATCATCGCAGCGCGGGCCGCCGAAGCACGGGCGCCCGAGCAGCGGCCGATGGCATAACGTTCTATCGTTAGCCGCGGATCAAGGCAACGGCCACTATCAATATGGCGAGCGCCCATCGATAGTAGACGAAGGCCTTGGTCGTGTGCTTCTGCAGGAAGCCGAGCAGGATTTTGATGCAGAAGAATCCGCTCACGGTCGCGACGAGGAAGCCGACGAGCACGACCGCGGTCGGCGAGCTCCCTGCCGCGGCCAGGCCCGCGTCATGACCGCGGACCAGATCGTAGAGGCTCTTGAGTCCCGCGCCGGCGATGATCGGCGCCGAGAGCAGGAACGAGAAGCGGGCCGCGGACTCGCGCTCGAGCCCGACGGCGAGACCCGCGGTGATGGTGGCGCCGGACCGCGAGACGCCGGGGAAGATCGCGAGAGCCTGAGCCAGGCCGATGGCTAGGGCGTCCTTCCAGCCTATGGCGCCCATAGTGCGCGCATGCCTGGCGAGGCGATCGGCCAGAAGCAGGAGGGCGCCGAGGAGCGCGATGATGGCCGCCATCGCGATCATCGAGCCGGCGAGTATCGGCGAGCCCTCGGGATGGAAGAGCAGCTCGACCTTGCTTTCGAAGAGGACTCCCACGATGCCTCCGGGAATGCAGGCCGCGAGGAGGAGCCAGGCCATCCTTCGGTCGGGATTCCGTACCTATCTTGAGCTGGCCGATGGACTTGAACCACGCGCCGATCAGCCTCACCCAATCCTTCCGGAAGAAGGCGATGAGAGCGACGAGAGTGCCCATGTGGAGGGCCACATCGAAGCCGAGGCTGCGGAAAATGGGATCGTCCCAGCCGAAGAGCCAGGGCACGATGACGAGGTGGGCCGAGCTGGAGACGGGGATGAATTCGGTGAGCCCCTGGACTAAACCAAGGATGATCGATTGGATAAGTTGCATTGCGAGACTATCTACTATTTCGATCGGAAAATCCAGGGTATCATGTACCCATGGACAACAAGAAATCGTTCCCGGGCATCAGTCCGTCGGCGTGGGAGCATCCCGCCGACGGAGCCGCGCTCGCGGCCTTTTCCTCCATCCCCCTGGCCGGAGATCTGCTGCGCAGGGCCGTCGGGTCCACCACCGAGCGCTCGCTGCGCCTCGGGGCGCTCGCCAACTCGGGCAGGGTCACCGACTCCCAGTTCGCCTACCTGCACGGCATCTTAAAAGAAGTCGCCGACCGCCTCGACCTCTCTCCCCTCCCCGAGCTTTTCGTGCGCCTCGACCCGAACCCCGACGCGCGCACCCTGGGAGTCGACAGGCCGTTCATACTCCTGTCGAGCGGGGCTCTCGATCTCTGGGACGAAGAGGAACTGTCCTGCGTCCTCGCGCACGAGATCGGGCACATCCTCTCCGGCCACGCGGTCTACAAGACGCTGATGGGAATCCTCATCAAGGCGTCGTCGCTGATCGCGGGCAGCATGCCCTTGGGCGGGGCGGCGATCGCCGCGGCCGCGACGGCCCTCGGGGAGTGGGACCGCAAAAGCGAGCTCTCGGCTGACCGTGCCTCGCTCCTCGCCGTCCAAGACGCGCCCATCGTGCTCCGCGCTCTCATGAAGACGGCCGCAGGCCCGCGGACGGGCCAGATGGACGTCAACGAGTTCTTCCGCCAAGCCCGCGATTACGAAGTCGGCGGCGGGGCTCTGGACTCGCTGTTCAAGCTCGTCGACGTGCTGGGCGAGAGCCACCCCTTCCCGATAACGCGGATGACGGCCATCCAGGAGTGGGAGAAGAGCGGAAACTACGAGGCCATACTGAGGGGCGAGTATCCCCGGCGAGGCGAGGCCGGCGAGCGCGATGCGCAGCGGGACTTCGAAAAGGCCAGGTCGGCCTACGTGGGCGAGTTCGCGAACTCCGAGGATCCCCTCGCTCAAGCGGCAGGCAAGGTCCTGAACGCCGTCGGCGAGATGTTCGGCCGCCCGAGCGGCTTTCCGCAGCAAAACAGCGGCGACGAGGCCCGCGCAACGGACACGGGAGCCCCTCGCTCGATCGAGGACGTCATCGACGAGATATTCGGCTCTCGGCCTTGACGCGGAGGGCTCCGGCTCGCTATAAACTTTGTGCAATCGCGAATGGCGTTGGCTGTTCGCTCATGGCGAGATAGCTCAGCTGGCAGAGCAAGCGGCTCATATCCGCTCGGTCGTGGGTTCGACCCCCTCTCTCGCTAACGTCCCGGGCCCGGCTTCATGGAGTCGGGCCCTTTTTTCGCGTCGAGTCCGAGTTGCCAGGGGCCGCGCCTCGCGGGTATACTCGTTTCTCGAAAGAGGGTGGAGGGGTGTCGAGCGTAGACTGGCGCGATCGCGCCTATGAGGATAATTTCAACGTGGTCTTGAACGCCCTCGAGGCGAGGCGCACGGCCGATCCGTGCTTCGCGCTCGAGGACGCCGAGGGCGTTCTTCGGCACCTCTACATCCAGGAAGGCAACGACGACGGCTCGCGCGGCATGCTGAACGACGCCATCCTCGCCGCCACGATCGCCGCCCACGAGCAGTTCATCGCGATTTGGAAAACGGAGGGCGAGGTCGAAGAGCCGCGACGCCCCGATAGGAGTTGTCCATGAAAGTTGAGATCAAGCGGGTCGAGAGTCTCAAGGAGCTCAAGGCATTCGTCCGGTTCCCCTATTCGATCTACAGAGGGGATCCCTTCTGGGTCCCGCCTCTCGACATGGACGATCTCACGACGCTGAGAAAGGACAAGAACCCCGCCTTCGAGTACTGCGAGGCCGAATACTGGATGGCCTTTGCCGACGGCAAAGCAATCGGGCGCATTGCCGGGATCATCAACAATCGCGTCATCGAGAAATGGGGCAGGAAGTACGCCCGTTTCGGCTGGATCGACTTCATCGAGGATTTCGAGGTGGCTTCGGCGCTCGTGAAGACGGTCGAGGACTGGGCCAAGTCCAAGGGTCTGGAGGGCATCTGCGGGCC
>CAWHFT010000135.1:0-10094 GCA_963828175.1 uncultured Spirochaetota bacterium | reverse complement strand
ACAACTTGCTGGGAGACCCAATGCTCACCGTCGGCGAGATCGGGTTGTAGGTAATCGAACTCGTCGACGTCGAGTTCGAAGTAGCGTTACCTACGTTATCAGAGGCGTTGAACGAGTACGTGATTGCTTCTTCGACGGTGTCGCTCGAGTTCAGCGTGTAGACCGCCTGATACGTCGACCCGCTAACAAAAGTCGGGGCAACAGAGTGCCCGGCTATGGTCGCTGTCTCGGCCGCAATGCCCGAGCCGCTATCACTCGCCGTGAACCGGATCGTGATCGTATCGTTCATTTTCGAGTAAGCCGGATTGCCATTGCTTGTTACGACGCTGACCAAGGCCGTGCTCGGCGGCGTGTTGTCGAATATTATCGAAGCTGTCGAGTAGCTCGAGACATTGCCCGCGTAGTCTTCTACGTAAATATAGACGGTCTTCGAACCATTAGCGGGGCTTGCGAAAGTGTAGCTGGAAGGTGCATTCGTTAGCCAGGTTGATCCGACGGTAGAACTCTCCGATACCTGATATTCATAGACGCCGCTCCCGGAATCGTTGGCGGTGAAACTGATTGGCACGGTCTGGAGGTTCGTATAGGTCGCATTGGAAGCGAGGGTGAAGCCAGTCACCGTCGGCGCCGTCTTATCGTAAATCAGATATACGAGTTGGTGTACTGACGATTTGCCGATATTATTCGTTACATAATAATCGAGAGTGATTATTCCCTCTGTGGTCGCCTTCAAATTATAGGCTAATGTCGTGTCGACCCCGACGGTGGTTACCGCACCGCCGGGAGTCGTGTCATCGGTTACTTTTGCCCCGTCCCACTCAATAACCGTAAACGTTTGCACATTCGTCGAACTTGAATTCGATTGTGCAGTGATTCCTAACGTTAGTGCTGGCGATTTTACTGCGTAGAATCCAGCGTTCGTTCCGCCGGCAATTATAGGCGCAGCGGGCGGAGAGCTCCCCTGCCCAACGGCAAAAGTCAGACTCACGGTTGGCACGCTGCTATCAGAGGTGTCGTTGGTGTTGAAGTACCAGCTCAAGCCAGTCGCGCTCAGGGCGAAAGTATTTCCAACACTGTCTTTCAGGTTAGGGGAAATTGTCACAGTTATCGTGTTGTAGGAAGGCATATAGCCGGGGCCGATTGGGGTTAGGGTAAAACTAGTTGATGTTGAACTGAACGTAAAATTCGCAGAACTTGAGCCGGAAGTGAAAAGTGTCGTAGTCGTCGGGTCTGTGGACCCAATAATTTGACTCGTCACTACGATATTGCCGGGAGCGAGGAACGTCGAGGTGTCCATAGCTTTCGTAAAGGTGACGATGATCGGCTGGTTCCTAACGACGGTGGCCTGAGATGCCGGCGTAGATATTTTGATTGCCGGACGGACAACAAAATTTGCCACGATAACTGCATCGCTAGCATCTTTTGTCACCGTCGCTGTCGTGGTAGGCGATGCGGCCGCCGAAAAGGTTACACTTCCGGAACCTGTCGAAGTCCAGCCATTGAAAACGTAAGCGTCGAGAGCAGTCGCGCTGAGATCGAAAGCGACTCCAATTTTTTCAGTCTGGGTTCCGCTCAAAGACAATGTTCCGCCCGAGCTCGGAGTCGCCTGTATCGTCACCGTCACGCTGGCCGCGTTCGCCGCCGCTACGTCGGTTCCGATTTTCGCCTTGATATCGTTCCCGGTCAGCATGTTCGAACACGATACTAATATCGCCACGAGGGATATCGCGAAGGACGCGGCCTTGACGCCGCGCGGGCCGGCTTTCGCTTCACTTGCCTGAATCATCTTTTCCCCCGGAAGCGCGAATTCTCTCATTTCGATCCCTCTGTTTTGAAATCCGAGAACTCGGCGGTATCGAGGGCCCGGAACAAGACGTAGACTCCCTCGCGCAAATCAAGGATGTCCTTCGCGACGAGCCGTTCGGTCCCATTCAGCGATACCGAGACGGTGCCGGCGACGGGATCGACCGTCACTTCGAATCGATTCGAATCGTAGATGGATTCGGGTACGGGAACTTCGTCCAGGAGATCCATGTTCCAATCGTCAGTAGACCGGTAGAGCTGTAGTCGCGTAATGTCTTTCGTCAAATGCACGGGATCTCGCGTAAGCCAGATGCATATCGAATCGCCCGCTCCATAGCCTTTCTGCGTGTACGACTTCGGAGTGAACACGTGGAGGCCGATTCCCACCCACCCTCGTCCCCGCGCGTCGGACTTCGCGGTGAACGAATATGTGAATGTCCGTTTCCCCTGTACGAGTGGCGCCCCGAGCTTTGCGAAGAAGGCGTCGGGGTCGATCTGCTTGGCGATGTCATCCGCAATCACCCACTCTCCGACGATCGGCGTAGTCGTTCCGAAGCCGGCAAGGAGCAGCTCCTTGCCGGGGGAGACAGGCAGCGGCGCCGGTGATGCCTCTGCGGTTTGAACAGGAGCTTCCTGAACGGGTGGAGCCACGGGCTGAGGCTCCGGCTGTGGCGTGATCGTCGGGGCTGCGGGCGGAGGGGGCACGACAGGGGCAGCCGGCGGCTCCGTCGCCACAAGCGCAGCCGGCGGCGCTGTCGATGTGGGCGCAGGTCGCGGCTCTGCCTCCGGCTTTGGCGCGGGAGGCGCTTGAACGACTGCTACCGCCGCCGGCTTCGGTTTCTCCACATTCGATGGTGCCACTTGCTCGACGACAGGTGCCGCAACGGCGGCAGGGGCAGGTTCCGCAACGGCGGCAGGGGCGGGTACCGATGCCGCCTCGGGCTGCGGCGCTGGAGCGACGGCCTCTTGAGCGGCCGCTGCCTTTTGCGAGACCGCCTGAGCGGCCTTGGCGACGAGATCCTTGTCCGTCGGCAGCTCGGTGGCTATTGACGGCGGGGCGATCGGAGGCGCGGTTGCAACAGGCGTCGCCAAACTCGGAGCCGGAGTTGGGGCCGGGGCCGCCTCGGCTGCAAGAGCCGCTTTCTGAGCCGCCGCATCGGCGGCCTTTTGAGCGAGGTCCACATCCGTCGGAAGGTCGGCGCCGATCGTCGGCGCCGCGACAGGCGCAGCCGGCTCGACTCGAGTAGGAGCAGCTGCGACTGCGGTGACGGACGCCACTGCCGCGGGCTCGGTGGCGACAGGAGCCGCAGGCGCGACTTCAGCGGTTGGTGGGGCCGTTCCGGCGATGGCCGCGAGTTCGGCTCCGACCCTCCGTTCGGCCGGTGGAGGCGGAGCGGGGCTCGGCTTCGGAGCGACGGCCGGCGCTGCAGTCGGCGCCGCCGGAGCGGCCGCAATCGCCGCGGGAACTTCGGTCGGCGCCACAGCGGCAGCAGTCGGTTCAGCAACGGGCGCCGCGGGAACGACAGCCGGAGCCGGCGCAGCTGCAGCGGGCGCCGCGGGAACAGCAGCCGGCTCCACAGGAACGGCAGCTGGCGCGGCAGCCGGAGCGACGGCGACTGCCGGAGCCGGCGCAGCTGCAGCGGGCTCCGCGGGAGCGGTAGCCGGCTCCACAGGAACGGCAGCTGGCGCGGCAGCCGGAACAGCGGGTGCGGTCGGCATTGCGGCGACTGCCGACGCAGGTGGAGCGGTAACTGGTGTCGCGGGCACGACAGCGGGCGCGGCAACCGGAAGTACGGGAGCGGCAGCCACCGCCGCGTGCGCCACGCGCGATGTCGCCCAGCTCGTCGACGCGAACCGGTCGGCCAAGGACCAGGCGCGCCCTTCGCCGCCGAAGATCGACGCGAGGTATCCGAACCTGCCGGCGAGCTTCGGATTCCGCGAGCGCAGCTCGGCGTAGGCGGCGTCCGAAGCGTCGAAGTTTTCGAGCTCGTACTGGCAGCGCGCGACTCCCAGCAGCGCGTTGTCGTCGGATGCGTCGAGCTGGCGCGCCCACTGATAATACGATAGGGCGAGCTTGAAGTCCTTCCTCAGATAGGCCACGTTCCCGAGATTGGTCCACGCCTTCTGGTACCCCGCCTTGGCCGAATCGGACAGTTGCTTCCACGACTCCTTGAGCATCCCGTAGTTCGCGTACAGGATCCCGACCTCGTTCGCGCGCACTGCCGGGGGAGAGCTCGCGAGCTCCGCTTCGAGAGATTGCAGCTCCGGGTCCATCTCGCGAGCGACGAAGCGGTCCAGGGCGGTATCGAACGCCATCGCCGTCTCGGCCTCGTCGGGCAGGTTGAAACGCGGATTCACGTTGGGGAACGCCGCGGAGGGATACACCTTCCAGCAGTCGGGCAGGCGATAGAATGCGGCGACTCCTGAGCGCTCGTTGTCCGCCCATTCTTTCGCGGCCACTCTCCAGGCCTTGATGAACCCGTCGTTCACCATGGTGATCTCGACGGGAATCCACGCCTCGCCGTTCCGGATGATGAGGAGCCCCGGATCGTAGAAACTCTCGCGGGCCTTGGCCTCGTCGAGGCCGGTGTCGAAAGCGGCGAAGATATGGCCGGGTATCGTGATGAAGGCCGCCTCGATGCCCACGGACTGCATGAGGGTTGCGAATAGTATCGCCAGGTCCGAGCAGTCGCCGCCGCGGTTCGAAAGCGTCTGGTGCGGGAACTGCACCGAGTCGATGTAGTCCTTGAGGCCGTGCTTGACCGAGTAGTCGTTCGCCGGGACGACTACGTAATTGAGCCCGTAGAGACGCTCGGCCTCGAACATGCCGATCGCGTATTGGAGCGGCTTGTTGATGTCGCCGCGCAGCCTGTCGCGCACGATGCCCGACGCGAACTTGGAGAACCACATCGCGGCGGGGTTCGTCGGCGACACGAAGGCAGCCGCGCGCCGATCGTCCGACCAGGTGATCGCGTTGCGGTGATGCATCTGGAAATCGATGGGCGTCCGGACCACTCGGTCGGACCCCAGGTAGCTGTACTCGACGACGATCTCGCCTTTGGCGTCGATATTCTGCGTGATGTCCAGGACCGAGTCCGTGAACAAGGCGGTGATCGGCACAGTCACGGACCCGCCCTTCTGCAGCCTGTCGACTTGAGCGCAGACCTTGGGCTGGTCCATGTAGCGTCCGGCGTTGAACGACACCTTCACGTCGCGGATCGCCGCATCCTCGCGATTCACCACCTTGATCGTTCCGAAGGGGTTGTCGTCGTAGTAGGCGTACAGCGAGGGAAAAACCGCGTCGAGCTTCACGTCCTCCACCGTGAGCCGCGACTTGAGGCCGCCGACGGCCGACAGATCGTAGCTCGCGTATATCCCCGCCTCGAAAGCGGAGAGTATCTGCGCCTGCGTGCCGAAGTAGCCGGTGTACCCGCCGCTCGCCGATATCGTGAAGGCGGGAGAGAGGCGGTACCCGAGGTCGAGCCTCCCGCCGGCCGCGTAGGCGGCGCCGCTTTCCGCGGACGAGTTGAGCTGCGCCAAGCCGCCCATCGCGTCCAGGCGCAGGGAAAGCCTGTCAGTGGGCCTCAGCGTAAATCCGAGCCCGAGGTCGCCTTCGGTCGCTTGGAGGCTGTCCCCCCCGGAGTAGGGAATCGAGACGAACTGACCCCGGACGAAAGGCGCGAGCCAGGGCGTCAAGGAATAATCGAGGGCCGAGCCGACTCCGAAGCCCATCGATGAATAGAGCGGCTTCGAGACGCCGGTGAGGGGATCGGCGTACGTATCGAGAGGAAAGTAGAAGTCGAACTGAGGCCTAACATACAAGACGCCGGCAGTCTGGGCGACGGCCGGCATCCAGGAGAGAAGTGCGGCGGCGACGTAGACCGCCGCCCTCCGCCGGAGCCCGGTCATTACTCCTCCACGTCCCAAGTCATGCCGCCGCCGCGATCGGCCGCCGCGGACGAGGCTCGGAGCGCCGCGCCCGCGTCCACCTTGGACGACAGGTAGGCGTAGCGATCGGCCAGAGCCGGGTCGAGGACCCTGACTCGCGCGAAGAGCTGATCGGCCTCGGCGTAGGCGTCGAGCTCGTAGCGTGCTCGCGCCAGGCCTATAAGAGCCGCCTTGTTGTCGGGCTGGGCGGCGAGGGCTTTCTCGAAGTACGTGGCGGCATCCTCGTAATCCTTGAGAAGGAAGGACACGTTGGCGAGGTTCACGACTGCCGGCAGGTAGTTCTTGGCTACCGCCTTCTCGAACTCGGCCTTGGCCTCGGTGTAAAGACCGTACTGAGCGTACGTGATGCCGAGCGCATTGAGCTGCTTCCCCGTGCCGTCGCCTTGCATCTCCCCGAGGAGGCGCTTGACCTTCGGTTCCACCTCGGCAGTGACGAAGCGCCCGAGCACATTCTCGAAGGCGAGGGTCACCGCATCCTCGGCCGGCTTGTTCGGCTTGTAGTCCACGTCGGCGAGGGCGATAGGTTGATATTCCTTCCAGGCGTCCTCGATCTTGACGAGGCTGGGACGAGGCCCCGACCCATCGGCGTATGTGTACCAAAGCTCGGCACCGGCCTGCCAGGCGCGGAGGAAGCCGTCGCGCATCATGGAAGATCGCAAGGGGATCCAAACCTTCCCCGAATCGAAGATGAAGTTGTTCAGGTTGCTGAAGGTGGTCCTGGCCTGAGCCTCTCCCATATCGAGAGGGAAGGCGACGATGACATCCTCCGGCAGGGCGACGATCGCCGCTGGCACGGCGACCGATTCGAGAGCCTCGGCCACGGTGAGAGCCACGGCGTCGGAGTCTCCCGACTTGTACGAGAGAGTCTGGTAGGGATATTGGATGTAGGCGAGTTTGCTCGTGTCCTTGCGGGCCTCGGTGTACGGAATGTTGGGATCCGGGGTCCAGACCACGCCGTACACGCGAAGACCCTCGAAAATGCCCATCCCGTACTGGAGGAACTTGTCGATCTCGGGCCTGGCGTGCACCCGGACAAGTCCAGCTATGTATTTGGACAGCTCCAGCATGACGGGATCCTGGGGCGAAACGAAAGCTCCGACGACTCGATCGTCAGCCCAGGTCGCCGCGTTGCGGTTGTTGAAGATCACCGTTATCGCCGTGGTGGCGCCTCGCTGAGCGTCGAGGATCTTGTAGGAGACCGTGACCTCCCCTTGAATCTTCGTGATCTCCGAAAAGCCGAGAACCTTGTCGTTGAAATCGGCGTAGATCGGGACTTCGACGGTCTGGCCCATTTGCAGGATGGGATACTGCCCGCACGACGCCTCTCGGGAGGAATAGGCTCCGGCGCTGAAACTCACCTTCACGTCCCGTATCTCGGCGGACTCGCTGTTTTTAAGCTCGAGGTAGCCGATCGGCGACTTGTCGCTTTTGTAATAAGTGATAGGGAACAGAGTCTGTTGCTTCGCTACTTGGGTCGAAAGCCCGGAACTTCCCCCGCCCAGCTTGTCGAGCCCGATGTTGAGGACGAGCCCGGCGGAAAACCCGTTGAAAATGGAGGCTTGCGTGCCAAAAAGCTGCGAGTACCCGCCATTCGCGAGAATGCTGAAGCTCGGGCCGAAGCGATAGCCCAGCTCGGCCTTCGCCTTCCAGTAATAGGCGAGCCCCGCGGAAGAGCCCGCGCTGTAGGCCGTGTATGCCAGGCCGCCCGAGCCGCCGACTCTCGCAATCAGCCTCGGAATCGGGAAAGCGTAAAACGATACGCCACCGCCGAAGGGGACGAAGCTCATCGTGGCGCCTGCGACTCCATTGAGAGGAATGATACTGTAGCCGGTCTCCAAAAACGGATTGAGGAAGCCGAATAGAGACATATCGCCGGTGAGATTAAGGCCCCCGCCGACGGAATAGTCGTCAAGCTTTGCGCCATTTTGGGTCAGTCCATTGGAAAAATTCCCGTAGGGTATCCAAGCCTCTGGCTCTGCGCGAAGGCTTATGGGAGGCAAGGCATATGTAGACAACCCGACTAACGAAAATATCAAAAACGCAAAAAACGAATGCCCGCGTATCCTTTTCATTTTGCGTTCCTATACAACCCTAGCTATGGCCCATCACTACGGATTATATCCCGCTTCAATCCGCCAGTAGTACTAATTTATAAATCCGTACCTGAAAACTCAACACATCATTACTTTTCATCGCACAAATAATAAAGCCCCCGCAAGTGGCAGGGGCTCTATTTGGAACAGTCGTCTTCTATTACTTGACGACAGCCGCTTTCTTCTTGTTGGCGAGCGTGGCCTTGCAAGTCTTGCAGATCTTGAGTTTTGCTCCGTCTATTTCCTGCTCGTAGAGTATTTTGACACCTTCGCGCTTGCAGACGGGGCAGACGCCTCGACCATGCGCCGCAACCTCTTTGAGACCCTTACCTCGATGGGCTTTGGACATATTATCTCCCTTACCTTATTTCGCCTGATCCAGGGCCTTTTCCTTGGCCTTCTTCTCCGCCTTGCGCTTCTCGCGCTCGGCCTGCTTGCCGTCGTCCTTGCGCTCGACCAGCTCGAGCACCACCATGTCCGCCGCGTCATGCGCGCGTTCGCCCAGACGTACTATGCGGGTGTAGCCGCCATTACGCTCCTTGAAGCGGGGCGCGATGTCCGTGAAGAGCTTGGCCAGGATGCCCTCGTCCCAGATCTTGCGCGCGACCATGCGGCGGGAGTGCACGCTGTCTTCCTTCGCGCGGGTGATTTCCTTCTCGGCGAATCGCCTCACCTCGAGGGCCTTGGCGTGAGTGGTCGTGATGCGCTCATGATCGAAGAGCGCGGTCATCATGTTTCTGATGGTGGCCTTGCGATGGGCCGGCATCATATTGAGCTTGTTGAATCCGATCTTATGCTTCATCGGTCTCTTCCTTCTTCATGGACAGCTTCAGGTAGTTGCGCAGCGCCGAATAGTCCGTCATGCCCAGTCCCAGGTTCCATTCCTTGAGCTTGTCCTTGATTTCCTGGAGCGACTTCTTGCCGAAGTTCCGGGTCTTGGCGATGTCGTCTTCGGTCTTGCGAGTGAGGTCGCCTATCGTCTTGATGTTCGCGTTCTTGAGGCAGTTGGAGCTGCGCACCGAAAGCTCTAGCTCCTCGACCGGCGTATTGAGGATCTGCCGCACGCGCTCCTCGACTTCGTCGTTCTCGTCGTCGACCCCGGCTTCGCCCTCGTCGAAGTTGACGAATATCGCGAAGTGGTCCTTGGCGATCTTGGCGGCCTCGGCAAGGGCGTCCTCGGGCTTCACCGTTCCGTCGGTGAACACCTCGAGCACGAGCTTGTCGTAGTCCGAGCGTTGGCCCACGCGGGTCGGCTCGACCGAATACCTTACTTTGCGAACCGGCGAGAATATGGCGTCCATGGGGATGGTCCCGACCACCTCCACGTACTTCTCGTTCACCTCGGAAGGCACGTATCCGCGGCCGAGGTCCACCTGTATCTCAAGGTCTATCTTGGCCTCGTCCATGAGCGTGCATATCTTGATGTCGGGATTGAGCACCTCGAGCGCCTTGTCTTTCGCGAAAAAGGCGCCGTCGATCTCGCCTGGACCGACGAGCTCGTAGAGGAAGGTGGCCTGCTCTTCGTCGTCGGGGAGCTTGATCCGCACCTGCTTGAGCTGGTTGAGCACCTCGATCGTATCCTCGACGACGCCGGGGATAGTCTCGAATTCGCTGGTGACGATGTGCTGCGAGCCTTCGGCATCGTAGCGGACCACTCGCACCGCTGTGATCGCGTAGCCCTGGATGGAGGAGAGAAGGATTCGGCGCAGCGTGTTACCGACGGTCGTGCCGTAGCCCGGCTCGAAAGGATAGGCAAGGAATTTGCCGTAGTCGGGGCCGGACTCGCTCTGCTCGTAGGTGATTCCCTTGGGTCTCTTGAAACCCTTGAGTAGGTTCTTCCGCGCCATTTCCGCTCCTTACTTCGAGTAGAGCTCTACGACGAGCTGCTCGCGGATGTCGGCCATGTCGGTAATGTCCTGGCGATGCGGGATCGCGTTGAACTTTCCGACCATATTATCGGGATCGACCTCGAGCCAGGGCATCACGCCCGAGCGTCCGAACTCCTGCAAGGCGTCCTTGAAGATGCCGAGCTTCTTCGAGGTAGCGTGCACCGCGACCTGGTCGCCCGGCTTTACGATGAAGCTGGGAACGTCGACCCGCTTGCCGTTCACGGCGATGTGCCCGTGGAGAACGAGCTGCCTGGCTTGGGCCCTCGAGGTGGAGAAGCGCATCCGGTAAACGACCGTGTCGAGCCTGCGCTCGAGCAGGCCGAAGAGGTTCTCGCCGGTCTTGCCGCTCATCCGCAGAGCC
>CAWHFT010000134.1:0-13015 GCA_963828175.1 uncultured Spirochaetota bacterium | reverse complement strand
GCGATACGCCTCGCCGACCGCATCGCGGTCCTGCGAGCCGGGAGCCTCGTGCAATACGACGCGCCCGAGGCGCTCCTGGACCGCCCCGCGGATTCCTTCATCGCCGGCTTCCTCGGGGCGGATCGCGCCCTCAAGCGGCTGTCGAGGCGAGCCATACGCGACTGGATACGGCCGGCGAGGTCGGCGCGCGTCGACGAGGACCTGGCTAAGCTGCTCTGCGGAGAAGGCCCGGGCTATTGGTGGATCGTCGACGGGATGGGGAGGCTTCTCGGCTGCCTGGACCGGAGCCTCGCGAGCTGCTCCGAGGATCCGCGCGAGATCATCGCCACTCAGCGGATCGAGGACATGGCCGTGGATATCGACGCGAGCCTCAAGGACGCGCTCTCGGCGATGCTCGGCTCGAGCGCCCGGACGATCCCCGTGGTGGAAGGGGCCTTCCGCCTCGCCGGCGAGATCGGGCTCGACGACATCGAACGCGCATCCGATCGCGACGAGGGCGCCGAATGACCAGGGCAGAGCTTCGCTCGTGGACCGCTGCGGCCCTTCTCATCGCTCCCCTCGTCGTCCTCTCATCTAGCGAGCCTGCGCTGAAGGGCCTGCTCGGCCTTCTCTTTCCGGGGGCCTCCGCGCCGCTCTACCCGCGAGCAGGACTCGCCTTCCTCGTCGGGGAGCACCTCGGGCTCGTCGCGCTATCGAGCCTTCTCGCCGCCATAGTCGGCATAGCCGCGGGCGTACTGGCCACGAGGAAAGGATTCGAGTCCTTCGCCGACCTCGCCGAGCGCCTGGCGGCCGCCGGACAGACTTTCCCGCCCGCCGCCGTGCTCGCCCTCGCGGTGCCGAGCCTCGGCTTCGGATTCGCGCCGACCATCGTCGCCTTGTTCCTCTACGGCATCCTGCCGGTACTGCGCAACACTATAAGCGGACTCGCCGGAGTCGGTTCGGACGTCCTCGAAGCGGCTCGCGGCATGGGCATGGGCAGGGCGCAGATGCTATTAAAAATCGAGCTGCCCTTGGCCGCTCCCCTCATCCTCGCGGGGCTTCGCAGCTCGGTCATCGTCAACATCGGCACGGCCGCCATCGGCGCAACGATCGGCGCAGGGGGCCTCGGCTCACCTATAATCTCGGGTCTCGTCACGCAGAATCCCTCCTATCTCGCGGAAGGCGCGATCGCCGTGACTCTCCTCGCCCTCGCCGTCGATGCGCTCTTCGCGGCGGCCGAGCGCAGGCTCGTGAGCGCGCGGGAGCCTTAACGAGCAGGCGATCGCGGCAGCTTGATGGTCAAGGCCGCGATCGCCGCCGCGCCGAAGGCGAGCGCAGAGCAGGCGATCAGCACCACCCGGAAGGCGGCGGCGAAGGAAGAAGCGATCGCGCCCCGTACCGCGGCCTGCACGGATGGGGCAAGCCCTGCCGGGGGAAGAGTGGCGCCTAGATCGCGAGAGCCGGCAACCAGGGCGGCGCGAGCCGGCGCGTCGAGTCCTTTAGCGACCTGTGAGGCGCCCAGGATCGAGGCGAAAGCGAGGAGAGCGAGGGAGCCTAGAACCGCGATGGCGAGAGCTCCCGCTCCGCGGGCCACTGCGTTGTTGATGCCGGACGCGACCCCGGAGAACCGCGGACTCTGCGCACCCATCACCGTCGAGGTCAAGGGAGCCACCGTAAGCCCCATACCCAGTCCAAAGAGAGCAATGCCCGGGAAAAACGTAGTCCAATAGGCTGGCGGCCCCTGAGTGACCCCCGGGAGGGAGAGGGCCAGGAAGCCGAGCCCGACGAGGGCCGGCCCGAGAGTCAGGAAGAGATGGGGGTCCGCGGCGATCGGCAAGCGCGCCGACGGGGCGAGAGAGGAAAGTGAGGATAAGAGCGAAAGGCAGGAACGATAGCCCCGCCTCAGTCTTGGAATAGCCCTGTGCCTGGACGAAATTGAGCGAGAGGAAGAAGGTCGCCGCGCTCAAGGCCCCATATAGCAACAGGGTCAGCGCATTGGCTCCGGAGAAAGCCCTCGACGCGAAAAGCTGCATCGGGAGCATGGGGTATTTTCGCCTGCGCTCGACAATGACGAAGGCAAGGCTGGAGAGCAGGCCGACGCCGAGGGAGACGATTACCCGCGGATTACCGAAGCCGTGGCCCGGAGCCTCGATGAAGCCATAAGTGAGCGCTGCCAGAGCGACTACCGCCAAGGCGGCCCCGACGACGTCAATCGGGCCCTCGATCGACTCGTCGCGGCTCTCGGGGACTTTCGAGACGAGAACCGCCAGGGCGGCGATTCCCAACGGGATATTGATGAGGAACACAGCCCGCCACAACCCGAAGTCGGAAAGAACGCCCCCGAGGGCAGGCCCCGCCACCGTGACAAGTGTCGTGGCGGCCGACCAGGTGCCGATCGCGCGCCCCCGCCTTTCAGGAGCGGTGCTCGCCGCGATTAGCGAAAGGCTGCCTGGAATCATCAGGGCGCCGCCGAGGCCTTGGATCGCGCGAGCGGCGATGAGGGCGCCGATGCTGGGCGACAAGCCGCAGGCGCAGGAGGCCGCCGCGAAGAGGGCGATGCCAATCCCGAACACCTTCTTGCGCCCCAAGCGGTCGCCGAGGCTGCCCCCTACCAAGATCAGCGCCGCGAGCATGAGAAGGTAGGAATTGACGACCCATAAGAGCTGAGACCCGCTGGCTCGAAGCGCGACTTGAATCACTGGCATCGCGACATTGAGCGCGGTCCCGTCTATGAACGCCATGCTCGAGGCCAGAATGGCCGAAGCGAGGACCCACGACTCTACATTTCTATCATATTCCATTTTTTTAATATAATATGTCAAAGCCCGGGCCGGCATCCGGATTATCTACTGCGTCTTCTTGCGCCGAGGCCTGATCAGAATAAAGGTGAGCAGGATGATCAACCCGAAACCAACATAGAGAGCGGTAAAAACCCATGGCGGAAAATCATAGAATATTAGCTTTCTGATGATTCTTGCCACGAAAGACATGTTTTCATAGGGCTGACCGGCCAAGAGCCTGAGGTCGTATTCCCATTCCGTCAAGGGACAGGTGATCCCGAGTATGGCCTCGCCCGCGACATATAGAACCATGCATAGGTGCGTGATACGGAATGGCAAGTTCCGTATCCACTTCCAGCCAAAAGCGGCTCCGGCCAGTATTGCCAGTTCCCCTCCAACGCAGAAGGCAACGATACCGGAATGGATTACCAGAATGACATCCGCGAGAAAAGTATACATAGGGGATTCCCTATTCCCTGATCCGAGCCTTTTTCATTCCAGCGTAATTTACGTTAGCCCATGCTGATTGAAGTATGGCCCGTATTTTTTGTCAGTTCCCTTAATGTGGACATTCAGCCATTTCGAAAGGAAATCCAGAATATCGAGGGTAATCAACAGCGTGCCCTTATCGAACCCTACTTTAAACTCGCTTACTTTCTGAACGAAATCCGCATGCTCCTGTTTATGGCTCGCTGCCTCCGGATATCCAAATTTCTGGAAATACTTCTCCTCTGTCTTGAAATGTAGAAGCGTATACTCTATCAGCTTATTCAACGTTGTCTCGAGGACGATTTGACCTTTCCCGATTTTCATTGCCTCATGCAACTCGTTTACCAATTCTACAAGACCGTGATGCTGCTCGTCGATCTCCCTGACGCCAACCTTGAAGCTATCGTCCCAAGTAAAATAGGCCATCTCGCCCCCCTACCTCGCTTCCGCCCACCAATATTCCAAGGAGGCGGCATTCCTTATTGATTCAAGGTCTTCAGGATTTCTTTGGCATCCTCCGAGTGTCGATAAGCATCCTCCATTCGCGCTATCGACTTCGGCCTACGACCCACTATCTTTATTGCTTTGCCTTGTTTTTTTTGTTCCACAAACTCTTCAACTTCGGCTAAAGAAAAAGGTTTGAGTCCGGGAATCCTGCCCCTAGCCTTTTTTGCTCCTGCGCCACGGACTTTGGGAGCGGATTCGATGTTTTCTTGGAAGAGTTCTTTATATTGAGCCTTGACCCTATCGGCCTCTTTGATATGGGCATCAAATTGCTTCTTGAGGTCAGCCTTCGCGCCCTTTTTGATTTCCTCAAGTTCAGCTTGCTTCTTGAGCAGGTCGGCGAAGGTGCCTGTCGGTTTTCGGTTATAAGAACGTGTCTTCTTCGCCTTCTTCTCGACAACAGGAGCCTTGGCTTCCGGTGATTTTGGAGCGAGTCTGACGGCTGGCGTCTTAATTACCTTTGCTTTGGGCTTTGCTACTGAGGCCGGTTTGGCTTTCGCGACCTTGGGCTTCGATACTTTGACTTTAGTCTCTTTCTTCTTTTCGGGCATTAGCTCACTTCCTCCACAATAGATTTTGTTGGCAGGTGCAATAAGTTATCTGACTCTATCACTTTTTTTGTTGGTAGCATAGCCAGTATTTCACAGCTCGAGAACGTATCGAGAGTCAAAGAGATTCATCCCGATTACTCTTCGGAGCAGATAGCATCAAGAACCATCTCCTCTTTCGCCCTTCGGTTTGTCGTAGTTTCTCAGTTCTATTTATGATTTTTTCGAGCCTTTCTACCTTTTCTTTTGCTACGTTGGGCCAGGCATTGAATGACTCAAGAATCTTGATATCAATCCTCGTCCTGTCTTCAATCAGTTTCATTTTTCCCTTTGCGTCTGCATTCCATGGACTGGGATACTCATGTACGACGATGCAAAATAGTAATATGCTTTGGGAAAGAGCTTAATCAATTCCATACCTAGAATCTGAACCTCGTTATTCTCAGTCGCCACCGTCGCCTATTCGGTAAACGGCGTATCCGTCACCGGCAGCTTCTCGAGGTCGTAGGGCGTCGCCTGATAGACGTAATAGTTCAGCCAGTTCGCATACAGGAGATGAGCGTGCGACCGCCAGGTCATCAGGGGCGGGATGCGAGGGTCGTCGCCAGGGAAATAGTTGGCGGGCACCTTGATGGGGAGTCCCTTGGCGACGTCGCGGTCATACTCTGCCTTGAGCGACAGCCGATCGTACTCGGGATGGCCCGTGACGTAGACTTCCCGGCCGTCCCTCGAAGCGGCAATGTAGGCCCCAGCCTCCTCGGATGTCGCGAGTAGCTTGAGGGCAGGCTCGGCCTCGATATCCTCGCGCTTGACCTCGGTGTGACGCGAGTGCGGAGCGAGGAACACTTCGTCGAAGCCGCGCAACAGCGGGTCCCTAAGGTCGAGGGCCCGATGATGGAAGAGCCCGAACATCTTCTCCCCGAGCGGGTACTTCTTGATTCCGTAGTGGTAGTAAAGCCCGGCTTGGGCGCCCCAGCAGATATGGAGAGTGGACCACACGCTCTTTCGCGACCACTCCAGAAGGGCGCTGAGCTCGGGCCAATAGTCGACTTCCTCGAAGGGCAGGGTCTCCACCGGCGCCCCGGTGACCACGAGACCGTCGAAGCGCTCGCCAAGGACGTTCTCGAGCGGCTCGTAGAAGGTCTCGAGGTGCTCGATCGGCGTGTTCTTCGACTCGTGGCTGCCCATCCGCACGAAAGTGATGTTCACCTGGAGGGACGTATTCCCCAAGAGCCTGAGCAGCTGCGTCTCAGTGACCAATTTCGTCGGCATGAGGTTGACCACGGCGATACGTAGTGGGCGGATATCCTGGTGCGCCGCTCGATCGTCGCTCATGACAAAGATGTTCTCCTCGGCGAGCTCGGATCGCGCAGGCAGATCGTTTGACACTCTTACCGGCATCGGCTCTGCCCTCCTTCGACGCTCGACAGCATTCTCGAAAAGACTTCGCAGGTATAGCAGCCATCGTCGACCTCGCCGGCTTTTGTCGTCGCGCAGAGTCGCCCAGTGAAGAACCAACAGAAGCGGCCCTCCTTGGCCACATATGCGACGCACTTGGAGCGCCGATCCTCAGGGCAATCCTTGGCCTTCCAGCAGGGATCCTCGGCCTCGATGTCGTCCTCGTTCAATTTGAACAGGAGAAAATAAAGCAGGCGCTCGACATGGCTTGGAACGTTGCGCCAGCCCTGCTCGTAGCTTTCCACGGCCTTTAGGGACAAACCGAGGAGCCCGGCGAGCTCCCGCTGACTCTTGCCCAGGGAAGCGCGCAGGCGGGCGAAGTCCGCGCCGCTCATCCGGCCGCGCCGACCGTCTCTCGCGTTTTCGGCCACCAGGGCTATCGGCGCAGCCTCATCGTTTTTCGCAGCAGGCATCTTGACAAGCCTCCATCGATTGCCACACTGTGGTACTGCTACAGTGTGGTATATTATTGGTAAAAGCGCAAGGGGTAGCCGGCTATAGGACCGGGCCCTCGACGCGCAAGAAATGGATGGAGGGGGAGATGCAAAACGACAATCCGAAAGGGATTCATTTATGCGAGTGCGCCGGCCCCGCCAGGGGCGGGGCTTTCAGACTCGGCGCCTAGCGCCCAGATCCGAGGCGTCGCGCACGCGGCAGCCTAGACCTTAGCTCACGGAGAGAATCATGGCGAATGAAAGCAAACAGGGATTGGATACGGCGGCGATCCACGCGGGGCAGGTGCCCGACCCGACTACACTGTCGCGCGGGGTGCCTGTTTACCGGACGAGCTCCTTCGTCTTCAAGAGCGCCGAGCACGCGGCGAATCTTTTCGCGCTGAAGGAATTCGGCAATATCTACTCGCGGCTGATGAACCCGACGAACGCGGTGCTCGAAGACCGCATAACCGCCCTCGAGGGCGGAGCGGCCTCGGTAGCCGCCGCGTCGGGCACGGCCGCGATCTTCAATACTATCGTCACGATAGCCAAGGTCGGCGACGAGATCGTCTCGGCTTCCAACCTCTACGGCGGGACCTATACCCTCTTCGACGCGATCCTTCCCGATCTCGGCATTACGACCAAATTCGTCGATGTGAGGGATCCCCAGAACTTCGAAAAGGCGATCACGGCCAAGACCCGCCTCCTCTACATCGAGACGATCGGCAACCCCGTCCTCGACGTCGCCGACATCCCCGCGATCGCGAAGATCGCCAAGAAGCACAAGCTGCCCCTCGTGGTCGACGCCACCTTCACCACGCCCTACCTGCAGAGGTCCATCGAGCTGGGCGCGGACATCGTCGTCAACTCTCTCACCAAATGGTTGGGCGGCCACGGCTCGGCGATAGGCGGAGTGGTCACCGACGCAGGAACCTTCGATTGGTCCGATCCCAAGTTCGCCCTCTTCAACCAGCCGGACAAGAACTACCACGGCCTGCGCTGGGCGATAGACCTGCCGCCGGAGCTGAGCAAGATCGCCTTCGCGCTACGCTTCCGCACCGTGCCGCTGCGCAACATCGGCGCCTGCCTTTCGCCCGACAACGCCTGGATATTCATCCAGGGCATCGAGAGCCTCAACCTGAGGATGGCCCGACATTCCGAGAATGCCCTCGCCGTGGCCGAGCACCTCGCGAAGCATCCCAAGGCCACGTGGATTCGCTATCCCGGCCTCAAGAACGACCCTACCTACCCCGTAGCCAAGGAACTCCTCAAAAAGGGCTTCGGAGGCATGGTCGTCTTCGGTGTGAAAGGCGGCCGCGCGGCCGGAGAGAAGCTCATCGAGAGCCTCAAGCTCTTCTCCCACCTCGCGAACGTAGGTGACGCGAAGTCTCTCGCCCTACACCCGGCGAGCACCTCGCACTCGCAGCTCACGGAGGAGCAGCAGAAAGAAGCCGGCCTCACGCCCGACCTCGTGCGTCTGTCCATCGGCCTCGAGAACATCGAGGACATCATCGCAGACCTGGACCAGGCGCTCGCCAAGGTCTGATTCAGAGGAGGGTCGCATACCCATTCTCAAATGAAGAGGAGCCCGCGATCGCGCGGGCTCCTCTTTTTCACTTGCTAGGCGATACCGTGTGCTCGGCTTAAATCGTGGTTTGCTCCGGCGTCTCGAAAAGCCATGTCGAGAGGTAGCGCTCGCCGGTGTCGGGCAGCACGACGACGATCGTCTTGCCCGCGCTCTCGGGCCGCTTGGCGACCTGGATGGCCGCCCAGAGCGCGGCACCCGAGGAGATGCCGACCAATATGCCTTCTTCCTTGGCGAGCTTGCGCGCGGTCGCGCCGGCGTCTTCGTGCTTTACCGTGACGACCTCGTCCACGAGCTTTCCGTCGTAGACTTTGGGGATGAAGCCAGCGCCGATTCCTTGAATCTTGTGCGGTCCGGCCCGGCCCTCCGAGATGACGGGGGAGTCCGTAGGCTCGATCGCGATCGCCTTGAGACCCGGCTTCTTTTTCTTGAGCGCATCCGCTACGCCGGTAATCGTCCCGCCCGTCCCGACGCCCGCGATAAAAATGTCGACCTTGCCGTCGGTATCCCGCCGAATCTCCTCGGCAGTCGTCTTGCGGTGTACCTCGGGGTTGGCTGGATTCTCGAACTGCATGGGGATGAAGGAATTCGGCGTCGCGGCCGCGATCTCCTCGGCCTTGGCGATGGCGCCCTTCATGCCCTTGGGCCCCTCGGTGAGGACGAGTTCGGCGCCGTAGGCGGCCAGCAGCTTGCGCCGCTCGACGCTGAAAGTCTCGGGCATCGTGAGGATGACGCGGTAGCCCTTTGCTGCCGCCACGGCGGCGAGGGCGACGCCGGTATTGCCGCTCGTCGGCTCGATGATCACGGAGCCCTTCTTGAGCTTGCCCGAACGCTCGGCGTCCTCGATCATCGCCAGGCCGATGCGATCCTTGACGCTCGAGAAAGGGTTAAAAGATTCGAGCTTTGCGAGGAGAGTTACTTTGGAATCGGGCCCGAGGGCCCGGATCTTGACCAAGGGAGTATTCCCGATGAGGTCCGTGATTCTTTCGGCATATGCCATTGAAATCTCCTATAAAACGAAGGATTCAGATCGAGTATTCCGCGGAGCGAGGGGCGGCGGCGTCGCTTACGCTCACCGCCGATAAATAATCGCGAACGGCCTTTTCCAATCCGATCCAAACCGGCAGGGTCGGGCAATCGGCGGAGCGGGCGCAGAGCTCAGGGTGGTCCGTACACTCGAGGAGGGACGCGCGCCCCTCCAGTACCTCCACCACTTCCATCACGTCGATCTCGCCGGGCGATCGAGCCAATTCGTAGCCGCCTTTCGCTCCGCGCGCCGATCTGATTATCCCGGCGTTGCGCAGCGGGACGACGAGCTTCGCGAGATAGGTCTCGGGAATGCCCTGGCGTTCGGCGATAGACCCCAGGTCTATCGGTCCCTCGGCTCCGCGCTGCGCGAGATCGATGAGAAATCTAAGGCCATATCGCGAGCGAGTTGAAATGAAACTCACATTTACCCCTAATAGGACCTTAATAGTATTCTTTATTATTTATGAAAAAGTCAAGCAGTTTTGGTTCCGAAGAGGGCGTCTAGCACGGCTTTCGTCGCTGCTCCAGAACCCATCGTGAAAAAATGGAGGCATGGAGCGCCCGCATCGGATAGATCGCGAGCCAATCGGACGGCCCACTCGATCCCGGCTGCGCGCTCCTCAGCGGGGGTTCGCGCTTCGGAAAGGGCGTCCACGAGACCCTGGGGGAGGTCGACGAAAAAAGCTCGTGGAATGGAGCCGAGGGATTTCGCACGCAGCACCGGCTTGATACCCGGCACGATGGGAACCTTGATGCCTAGATCGGCCAGGCCGTGGACGAGCGCGACGTAGTGCCGAGCTTCGAAAACCATCTGTGTTACCACGAAGCTCGCCCCGGCATCGATCTTTTCCTTGAGCCGCAGAAGATCGGCCCCTAAGTTGGGGGCTTCGTAGTGTTTCTGGGGATATCCCGCGACGCCGACCGAGAAGGATGTCGGTCTCCCTTCAGAAGGCGGCGTGTAGCGGCCCTCATTGAGGGATGCAACGTGGGCGACAAGGTCGCTGGCATGGGCATAGCCCTCGGCTCGGCTTTCGCACGCATCGTTCCGCAGGCCGGGAGGCGAGTAGCGCTCATCGCCTCGGACGACGAAGATATCGCCGAAGCCCGCATAGTGGAGGTCGATGAGGAGGTCCTCCATCGCGAGTCGATCGGCCCCGGAGGAAACCAGGTGAGGGACGGTCTGCACGCGGAATTCCTCGCGGAGCGCGACGGCCGTTCCCAGGGTACCCGGCTTGGTGCGCAATGCCACGCGCGACGGGCCATCGCCCGAATCGGCCCATGCCTTGCCCGCAGGATGGTCGGTGACGCTCACGAAGGCCGGCTTATGCGGCATGATGAGCCCGACCGCGCTCTTGATCTCCTCGATGTCGCCGCCGCGCGCCGGTGGAACGACCTCGATCGAGATACGTCCGCCCTCGGCGAGAGACTGCATTACTCTATCCATAGCCGCGATAGTACGCTACTCAGCGCGCTTCGTCAGCCGAAAAGCGCCGCATGGGCCACACGCAGCGCCTCGTCTCCGCGCGAGGCTTCCACGAGAAGACGAAACGAAGCGCCTTCCGAGCCCGGGTAGAACGCCCTGGCCTGGAATCCGCTCGCCTCGAAGGCCCTGATGACGAGCGCCGCCGATCTGGACGCCGAGCCCCTGCCGGCTATGGTGATCTCCGCGCTCCCAGCGGGGCCGTCCTTGAGGGCCACTGCCCGCGGCCCCGGTATCCCCACCGGACTGCCCCGGCCGACGCGAGTCTGGACTTGAGAGGACGCGCCGCCGAGAATGCGCAGCGGCACTCCGGCCTCGCGCAGAGGAGAAATGCAATTTTGGTGGAGGATCCTCGCGCCGCCCTGAGCGAGGGCTTCGGCTTCTTCGTAACTGAGTTCCACGACAAGACGCGCACTTCGTACTAGAGTTGGATCGGCCGTGTAGAGGCCGTCGACGTCTTTGAAGAGATCGCAGCTCGACGCGCCAAGGCATGCCGCGATCACGGCTGCGCTGTAATCCGAGCCGCCACGTCCGAAAAGACAGGGGATGCCGTCCGCGCCGACGCCGTAGAAGCCGGGCACGACCGCTGACCGGCCCGCGCCGGCCTCCGTCCCTAGGATGGAGCGGATACGCGGCGCGGAGGCCGCAATATCGGCAATCGCCTCGTTCTCGAGTAGGCCGACAGGCCCTGATATCGGCCGAGCGACGAGTCCGAGCTTGCCCGGCTCGATGACGGGTGCGGGCCTCCCTAACGACGCGAGGGCAAGGGACAAGCAGGTCGCCGCGAGCCGCTCTCCCATCGCCAGTATTCGCGTCCTGAGGGCGCGTGCCGCATTTCCGCTCGTCGCAACTTCCGCCACGTCGCCCTCCGCATAGGCCGCCCGAGCGAACAGCAGATCGAGCGCGCCGAGCAGCCGTTCGATCTGCATTAGCGCCGCTGCCTCGGCCGAGAACGGGGCGCCGAAGGCCGTAGCGAGGCATCCGTACTCCTCGCGCAGCTCTTGGATGAGCGCTTTTCGCCGCGTTGGCGACGAGAGAGCCAATGAAAGCTTTTCCGTGACGCCTTTTAGTGCGGATACGACGACGACGATTGGATCTGCGTAGCCGTCGAGGATATCCAGAATGGCCCGAGCATCGCGCTTTCCGCGCAGCGCCGAGCCTCCGAGCTTAATGACTGTGTGTTTCATGACGTTCGCTCCTCCACGAGTATTGATGAGTCGGCACGCGGTTTCGCGCGAGTGGCGCGAAACCGCGTCACATCATCATGGAGGAGAAGTAGACGCTGAGGCGGGCGGACAAGGAGGCGCGGTGTGCTGGATCGTCGTGCATGTCGGCCTCCTTATTAAAAGATGATAATTCCTAAAGGGCTTGCAGGTCAAGCATCGTTGACCAGAGCTCGCTGGACGTCATAAAGTGGGCTCCATGCACAAGTACCTCATCGAAGGCGGCTTCCCTGTCAAGGGCAAGATCAAAGCCAGCGGCAACAAGAACGCCGCCCTTCCCTGCATCGCGGCCACGGCGCTCGCAGGCGCTCCCGTGACGCTGCGCAACGTGCCCGAGATAGAGGACGTCCACGTCATGCTCGAAGTTCTCAGGCAGCTCGGAGCAGGGGTGGAGCGCTTGGGGCCCAATGCCTGGCGGATCGATCCCGCCTCGCTCGAGAGATCGGATGTCCCGCCCGAGCAGGCCCGCAAAGTCAGGGCCTCCATCCTCTTCGCAGGCCCCCTCCTCGCGCGCTTCGGCAAGGTCGAGCTCCCGCCGCCCGGCGGGGACGTCATCGGTCGCCGGCGCATCGACACGCACGTGCTGGCGCTTGAGGAGCTCGGCGCACGCGTCGAGATAGACGGGGCCATTCGCTTCGTGGCCAACAAGCTGGTCGGGGCCGACATCTTCCTCGACGAGGCTTCGGTCACCGGCACGGAGAACGTCGTAATGGCGGCCGTGCGCGCCGAGGGCAGGACTACCATCCGCAACGCGGCCAGCGAGCCCCACGTGCAGGATCTCTGCCGCCTGCTCGTCGCGATGGGCGCCCGGATTCAAGGCGTCGGCTCCAACGTCCTCTCGATCGAGGGCGTCACGGAGCTGGGCGGCGCCGACTTCTCGATCGGCCCGGATTACATGGAGATTGGCTCTTTCATCGGCCTGACCGCGGTCACCCGTGGCGAGCTCGAGATCGAGGGCGTCGAGCCCGAGGACCTTCGGCCCCTCAAGGTAGCCTTCGGCCGCTTGGGCATCAGCTGGGGCCTCAGGGAGAAATCTCTCATCGTGCCCTCGGGCCAGTCCATGCGCGTAGTCGCCGACCTCGGCGGCCAGATTCCCAAGATCGACGATTCGCCTTGGCCTGGCTTCCCCCCCGACCTCACCTCGATCATGACCGTCGTGTCCACGCAGGCGGAGGGCACCGTCCTCATCCACGAGAAGATCTTCGAGTCCAGGATGTTCTGGGTCGACAAGCTGATCGGCATGGGGGCCAAGATCGTGCTCTGCGATCCGCATCGCGCAGTCGTGTCGGGCCCGTCGCGGCTGCGCGGCGATTCCTTGACCTCGCCGGACGTGCGCGCTGGCATGGCCATGATTATCGCCGCCCTTTGCGCCGAGGGGACGAGCACCATCCACAACGTCTACCAGATCGAACGCGGCTACGAGAGCATCTGCGAGCGCCTCCAGGGGATCGGGGCGAGGATCCGCAAAGTCGATGATTGCTGACTCGAGATGCGGGCGCTTTAGCC
>CAWHFT010000133.1:0-20634 GCA_963828175.1 uncultured Spirochaetota bacterium | reverse complement strand
GGCCCCTTGAGACTCGAAATTGCTTGTATTGAGACTGAAAATGAAAGATTTCAGGCTGAAAACAAAAAATATTGAGCTGTTCTCGAACCTGGGATCCCCCCTGGGCGCTGGCGCCTCGGGGGACGTTGGGCCTGTGCGCTTTTCTTGCCAGGAAGCGCGGGCGATCGCTATAGAACGCTCGCGCTCCCAATAAGTATTACACCCTATTTTTCTTCATCGAGATGTCCGCCCAGACGGCCAGGATGAGGACAAAGCCCTGGATCATGTACTGCAGGTTGGAGTTGACGTTGAGCATCTGCAGGCCCGTCGTTAAGGACTGCAAGATGAGCGCGCCGATGATGGCCCCGAAAACCGTGCCCTCGCCGCCCAGGGGCGAGGTGCCGCCCAGGATACAGGCTGCGATGACATAGAGCTCGTAGCCCTGGCCTGCCGCGGTAGTTCCGGAACCGACGTACGCGGCCAGCGCTACGCCCGCGACGCCCATCAGCGTGCCCATCGTGATGTAGACAGCGAGTGTCTGCTTCTTGATGTTTATGCCCGAGAGCCTGGCCGCGTCGCGGTTGCCGCCGATTGCATAGGCGTAGCGCCCGAAGCGCGTGTTCACCGAGATGTAATGCATCAAGAGGGAGATTACGGCGAACAGGACGACGAGGAAGGGTACGCCCCTGAGGCTACTGTCGGCGCTGGCGCTGGGTTCGAACACGCGATTGACGATGAGGACGTATGCCCAGATGAGGATGGAGAAGATCGCCGTCCGCACGAGCTCCCAAGTCAGGCTCTGAAGCTTGATGCCGAACTTCTGCTTCCTCGAGCGGGCCTGGAACAGGGCCAGGAACATGACGACAGTGATGAGTGCGGCGATGGCGTAGCCCATC
Organism: uncultured Spirochaetota bacterium; assembly: GCA_963828175.1. Classification (GTDB taxonomy): domain Bacteria; phylum Spirochaetota; class Spirochaetia; order Treponematales; family Rectinemataceae; genus UBA1306. The sequence goes on along the minus strand of CAWHFT010000133.1, from coordinate 19,759 downwards.
CACGTCGGCAGTAGGCCCTGAGCGATGAACTGATAGGTGTTGTTATTCGAAATGAAGAGGGACTTTCCGCCGGTGACGATGAGAATACCCGATTTCCAGATATTGAAACCGCCGAGGGTCGTGATGAAGGGCGGCACCATCAGGAAGGCGATGATCGAGCCTTGCAAGATGCCGATCAACGCGCCCAGGACGACGCCGAGCACGATCACTATGACCGCCGTCACGATCTCGAGCGAAGTCCCCGACAGGCCGAGCGCGGCGAGCGGGCCATTGAAAACACCATAGTAGAGAAGGGCGGCGGCGACGACCGAGACGAAGCCCGCCCCGTAGCCTACCGAGAGGTCAATGCCCCCCGTGACTATGACGAAGACCATTCCGCATGCCATGATGCCGATGATGGCCATCTGCGGGAAGATGTTCTGGATGTTGTCCGCGGACCAGTATGCCGGCTGGGCGATGCCGAAGCCGAGCCAGATCACGACCAAGGCTATGATGAGGATGTAGGACCGGATGTTCTTCCTGAATGTGGCTAGCAAAGTATTGAACATTGGGGCCGCCCTTTATGCGATTTCTATGCCCGTCGCACGGGCCATGATTTTTTCCTGGGTCGCTTCCGCGATATCCAGCGTGCCGTTAGAGCGGCCCTCCCACATGACCATGACCCGGTCCGCCATACCCAGGACTTCCTCCAGCTCGGAAGAGATCATGATTATCGCGAAGCCCGCTTCCGCGAGCTGGTTCATCAGCTTGTAAATCTCGTACTTGGCCCCGACGTCGATGCCCCGAGTAGGGTCGTCGAGAATGAGTATCCTCGGTTCGGACATCAGCCACTTGGAGATGACGACCTTCTGCTGATTTCCGCCCGAAAGCGACTCGACCGGCACGTGGACGCTGGGCGCCTTGATGGACAGGCTCTTGGAGAACTTGAGGGCCTCGGCAAGCTCGGCGTCGCCGTTGATGCGCATGAAGCTGGAGAAGCGGTCGAGATTCGGCAGCGAGATGTTTTTGAGGACGGTTTGGATGAGGACGAGCCCAAGGCGCTTGCGGTCCTCGGGCACGAGGCTGATGCCGTGTGCCATGGCGTCTCGCGCCGCGTTTATCTTGATCTCCTTGCCGTCGAGCTCGATTTTCCCCGCCGTCACTGTCCCGTACTCGCCGAAGATGGTGGTGACAAGCTCGGTTCTGCCGGAGCCCATGAGGCCCGCGATGCCGAGTATCTCTCCCTTGCGCAGATCGAAGTTGACGCCCTTGACCACTTCGCGGTTGGAGTTCTCCGGGTCCGTCGCTCGGAGCCCCTCGACCTTGAAAATGACCTCGGCGGGCTTTCGGTAGCCTTTGGGGAAGCGCTCTTTCATCTCGCGGCCGACCATGAGGCTGACGACCTTCTCGAGCGACAGCTCCTTCGTGGGCTGGGTAGTCACGACCTTGCCGTCGCGGAGCACCGTCACGGTGTCCGTGATGCGAAAGAACTCCTCGAGCTTGTGGGAGATATAGATGCAGGTGACGCCGAGGCTCTTCAGGGTGTGGAGGATCTCCATGAGCTTTTCGACCTCCGCAGCTGAAAGCGCGGAGGTGGGCTCGTCCAGGATGAGCACGTTGGCCTTTTCCGAGAGGGCCTTGGCGATCTCGGTCATCTGCATCTGACCGACGCCGAGGTACCTTACGATCTCGCGGGAGGAGACGGGGAGCTGGTAGCGCTTGAGCAGCTCTTCGGTGTCGGAGTAGAGCTTGTTCCAGTCGATGGAGGGGCCGATGCGCGGCTCCTTGCCGAGGAAGACGTTCTCGCCCACCGTCATATTGGGGATGAGGGTCAGCTCTTGGTAGACGATCGCGATGCCCTCCTCGATCGCCTGGTGAATCGAGGATCCCTCCAGCGTGAGAACCTTGCCGTCATAGACGATCTCGCCCGAATAGCTGCCTTTGGGGTAAACGCCGCAGAGAATTTTCATGAGGGTGGACTTGCCCGCGCCGTTCTCGCCGCATATCCCGTGGATATCGCCGCGCTTGATCTTGATCGAGACGTCGCTCAGCGCGGTGACGCCCGGGAAGTCCTTGGTAACGTTAGAAATTTCGAGGAGAACGTCCTGTTCCACTTCACTCTCCATCGGGCTGTGGCCCCTGGGGACCAGGCGGTCCCTTAGCAAAAGCCCGGCCCCGAATGGGGCCGGGCTTTGGCGCATCTCGCGGGTTACCCTGCGAAGAGCGCCGCTCGATACCCGGTTTCCCGGGTATCGCGGAAGTCAGACCTGGATCACTTGGGAGGCGCGTTCTTGATGTCTTTGTAGACGCCTTCGTAAGTCTGGAAACCGGAGTCGACGACGAGCTGCTTGAGGTTGTCCTTGGTGACCTGGAAGACCTGGAGGAACTCGCAGGGGACGGTGCCGGTCTTGGTCTTGTCACCGGTGAGGTCGGCGAGGGCGTAGGGCTTCAGGTCGGGGATCGCTTGCTTCTTCGCGAGCTTGTCGGCGATATCGCAGGCGAGCGGGGTGAGCTTGCGGGTATCCTTGAGGATGGTGACGGTGAGCTCGCCGCGGGCGATGGAATTGCAGCCCGCCTCGGTGGCGTCCTGGCCGGAGATGGGAACCTTGCCGGCGAGTCCCCTGACCTTCATGGCCTCGAGAGCGCCCAGAGCGGTGCCGTCATTGGAAGCTACGACCGCGTCGAACTTGCCCTTGGTGGCGGTGAGGATGTTCTCCATCGTCTTCTTGGCGTTGGCGGCGTCCCAGTTCTCTACCCACTGGTCGGCGACGACCTTCAGGTCTCCCGCATCGATGAGGGGCTGGAGGACTTCCATCTGGCCGGCGCGGAACAGGTGGGCGTTGTTGTCGGTGGGGCTTCCGCCGAGGAGAACTATGTTGCCCTTGGGCGGCTGCTTCATGGCGGCGAGGACGCCCTTGGCCTGGTTGCGGCCTACGTCGACGTTGTCGAAGGACACATAGCAGGCGATATTGGGGGACTTGATCAGGCGGTCGTAGGCGATGACCTTGACGCCCTTCTTGGCGACCGCGTCGACCGCGGTGGCGAGGGAGTCACCGTCCTCGGCGACGGCGATGATGACCTTGGCGCCCTGGGTGACCATGTTCTGGACCTGGTCGTTCTGGAGCTTGGCATCATGGTTGGCTTCCTGGACGAGGACGTCGTAACCGGCGGCCTTGAGCAGGGTGGTCATCTGATCGCGCTCGCGCGGCCAGCGCTCGGTCGCGAAATCGGAGAAGGAAAGACCGATCTTGGGCTTGGCGGGGGGACCGCAGGAGATGATCAGGCTGGCGACGGCCATGATCGTCACGGCAAACAACAGTGTCTTTTTCAAACGAGACCTCCTGGAAAAAGATACAACGTACATGCAGCTTCCATGCCAGTTTCCGGCGCTTCAATAAGTCGTGATTATGCATCCGTAGGAAAAGGCTAGCAGATTTCGCGGATGATAGCGAATATTCAGGGAAGCCAAAAAATATACGAGCTGGCCTGAGAGAAACTATCGCGGATTTCGGTGTTTTATTTTGTAATTTTGATTCATGAGGCTGTGCGGAGGCTTGGATCGCATCATGCCGTAATCGGCCATCGGAGAAACGTGGTGCAATACCACCACAGTGGTGCATCTATCGAAGTACCGATCCACCACCCCGGGTCTCGAGTCCGTATTTGCGCAATCGGTACCTGAGGGTGTTTCGCGTAACGCCGAGGATCCGGGACGCGGCGGAGACGTTCCAGTCGGATTTTTCAAGTGCATCGAGGATGAGGGCGCGCTCGGCAGTCTCGATCGGGTTGGCCGGGGCATTGGGCGCGGAAGCCTGGGCTAGCGGATCGGCCGGCTCGGTCTCGCCTCGCCCGATGCTGCGCTTAAGCTCGCGCGGGAGGTCGTCGGCGAGTATCAGGGTGCCCGAGCTGAGGACGACAGCGCGCTCGATGACGTTCTTGAGCTCGCGTACGTTGCCGGGCCAGGCGTAGGAGACGAGATAGTCTTCGGCTTCGGGGGAGAAGGCGACGACGCCTTTTCGCGCCTCGAACGCGAAGCGCCGGAGGAAAAAGTCCGCGAGGGGCCGGATGTCCTCGTGCCGCTCGCGGAGGGGAGGCATCTCGATCGTGAAGGTGTTGATCCTATAGAAGAGGTCTTCCCGGAAGCGTCCTTCGGCGACGAGCCGGTCGAGCTTGCGGTTGGTCGCGCAGATGATGCGGATGTTCACGTCGCGCGTACGGCCGGAGCCGAGGGCCTCGAAGGTGCGGTTTTCGAGGAGCCGCAGGAGCTTGGGCTGGATCGAGGCCGGGAGGTCGCCTATCTCGTCGAAGAAGAGGCTGCCGCCGTCCGCCAGCTCGACTTTGCCTTTGAAGTCTTGATCGGCCCCGGTGAACGCTCCTTTGCGATAGCCGAAAAGCTCGCTTTCGAGGAGGCTTTCGGGCACCGCTGGGCAGTTGACGGAGACGAATGGCTTCGCGTCGAATTGGCCGCCGGCGTAGGCGCGGTGGATCGCGCGCGCGAGGACTTCCTTGCCGGTGCCGCTTTCGCCGGTCAAGAGCACGGGGGCCGCTGCCGGGCCGACGCGCGCGAGGAGCCGGCCGATCTCGGCCATGACCGGCGAGCGGTAGATGAGGCCTTCGGCCTCGGAAGCGTGGTTGCGCCATCGGCCGTCGCCGTCGTCGCGTTGCAAGGCGCGCGCGACGATGGCCAGGAGGGCCTCCTTGGCGAACGGCTTGGTGACGACGTCCACCGCGCCGAGCTTCATGGCTTCCACTGCCTTCTCGATCGTGCCGTACGCGGTGATGAGTACGAAAGGCACGCGGATGTCCCGCTCCCGCATCGCCTTGAGCAGGCCCATGCCGTCGAGGCGGTTCATCTTGAAGTCCGAGACGACCACGCCGAACCCGCCGTCCGAGCCGAGCACCTCGAGAGCCTCCGCTCCGTCCGAGACGCAGCTTGTGTCGTAGCCCACGCCGTCGAAGAGGAGCTTGAGGACGGCTTGCATATTCTTTTCGTCGTCGACGACCAGAACCCGCTTCTTGGCCATGCCGCTAATTCCCTTCCTTCAATACGATGGAGAAGATCGTCCCGGAGCCCGGCTCGGAGCGGACTTCGATGCTGCCCTCGTGCTCCTCGACGATGCGGTGCACGATCGAGAGGCCCAAGCCCGTCCCCTCGCTTTTTGTGGTGAAGAAGGGATGAAAAAGCTGGGATAGCACTTCTTCGCTCATGCCCAGGCCGTCGTCCTTGACGAAAAGGCGGAAGGTGCCGTGACCGGCCTCTCCGGCCGAGCGCTCGGCGCCGACGAGGACCTGCCCTCCGGCAGTCGTGGCGGCCAGGGCGTTGGAAACGAGGTTGCGCAGGGCCTGCTCCATGAGCCGGCGGTCGAAGCGCGCCCGCTCGGCGCCGGGATAGACTGCGACGCGAAGCTTGCGGCCGGAGTATTGTCCAATCGGCACGAGCGAAGTAGCCCTCGTGAGGAACTCCTCGATATCCACGTCCTCGGGATGCACCTGCAGGGGCTTGGTGAAGTCGAGGAACTTGGAGACGATTGCGCTCAGGGACTCTATCTCGCTCACGATCATGTTGATGAGGGGCCGGATGTTTGCCTCGGGCGCCTTGCCCCGGGAAGCCGCCGGGGTCGCGGGCGCCCGAGTCTTGACGGCGCCAGCCGAAACTCCCCGCTCTTTCTGCGCGATTCCGGCCGTAGCCGAAACTGCAGACTCGGTTCCGGCAAGAGCCGGAACCGAGTCGCGGATCATCTCCGCCGAGACTTTCATGATGGCGAGGGGATTGCGGATCTGGTGGGCGACTCCCGCGACCATCTCGCCGACCGCCGCCATCCTGGACCGTATCTGCAGCTCCTTCTCCAACTCTCGCAGGTTGCCGGTCATGACCTCGAACTCCCGCTCGAGGTCGGCGAACTCGTTCTGGGTGCCGCGCTCGAACTCGAAGCTGAGGTCGCCCGAGGAGATCCTGCGTATAGCTTCCTGGAAGGCGGCGAAGGGTCTTTGGAAGCTGTAGCGATATAGGAGAATCGAGGTGATGAAGGCGACGACGAGAGTGGCCGCGAGGATGAGCAGCGAAGAGCTCACGTAGCGCGAGAGCAGAGTGATCGAAGGTGCAGTGTCGATGAAGTACACGAGCTCCAGCTCCGGATAGTCGGGGAGGGTGGTCGTGTTGTAGACGAAGGTCTTGATCTGGCCGAAGGCGCCCAGCTCGGGATCGGCCGCGACGCGGCGGCTGTACTCGATGAAGATGTTGTCGGCCAGCCGGCCGTTCACGAGTATGGTCTTGCGCAGCGCGAGGAGCATGTGGGTCCCCGATATGTCCTCGACCCTGCCGATGAAGGAGTGATCCAAATTCTGCGCCGCGCAGAGAACGCCCCGGCGCTTGCCGTTGACGGTCATCTCGCGGAGGCTCCAGAGCTGGATCTTGTTGCCCTCGGAGTTCACGTTGAGGGTGCCTCCGCCGGTGGCCGTCGTCGTGAAGCCGGTGCCGAGGAGGTCGATCGGATTGCGCTTGAGCAGGATATTGGAGATGTAGGAATTGCCGACGTCGACCATCTCGTCGCCTTTGGTGTCGATCACGAGGATGGCGTCGAGCTTGAGGGGCACCAGGTAGAAGGAGAGTTCGTGCTCCAGGGTGGCGAGATCTCCCCGGATGAGCAGGTTCGTGAGATTGCCCTGCCCCGCGAGGAGTCCCGCCTTGACCACCATCTCGTTCTTGGCGTCCGTGAAGTAGTTCTCGATGAGCCGCCTCGTCTTGAGGCGCTGATCGTCGAGTGAGGCGCCGATGGCCTGGTTCGTATAGTTGTTGAGAGTGAGGATGGAGAGACCGCCTTGGAGGAGGACGATGAGTACATAGGATAAGGCGACGCGCGTGGATATCTTCTTGAAGCTGGGAAGGGTCATGGCTGGACAGATGCTACAGCGCGAAGCGTTTCCCCGCAAGTCCAGCGCCTTGTCGGCCCCGGCCGGCCGCGGGTACGATACCCCTTCCAGGAGGCGGATATGGACGAGGGCGAGGGCTCGGTCAAGTGGGCGAGGGTCGGACGCAAGGAGCTCCTCGCCTGTCCCGTCTTCATGGTCACCGAGCGCGAGAACCGGGGCCCCGGCGGCCGCGTGGGCCGTTTCGTCGTTCTCGAGGCGCCTGACTGGGCGGCCGTAGTGCCCGTGGTGCGCCGCGAGGGCGAGACCTTTTTCCTGATGGTCCGGCAATACCGCCACGGCTCCGACGAGGTGAGCGTAGAGTTCCCCGGCGGCGTCGTCGAGCCCGGCGAGGACCCCGCCGCTGCCGCTGCCCGCGAGCTCGCCGAGGAGACGGGCTACGCCGCCTCCTCGATCAGGCGCGCCGGCTCGGTCTATCCCAACCCGGCCTTCATGGAGAATCGTTTCCACGTCTTCGTCGCCGAGGGCCTCGAGCGCATCGGGGAGACGAGCCTGGACGAGCACGAGGTCATCGACGCTTTTCTCGTGAGCGCCGACGAGGTACGCTCCCGGATGGGCTCGGGCGAGTACTCCCACGCGCTGATGGCGGCCGCTCTATTCATGGCGGAGAGGCTCATCGGCTGACGCGCCGATCCACAGAGCGCGAAATACGTCAGAGCGGAGCGCGACCGCATCGCGCTCAGTACAGCAATCCGAGGCCCAGTCCGATGCCGAGCGAAGGAGCCGCCCCCGGCTCGAGCGCGGCCTCGAGATAGCAGGACGCCACAAATGGCGTCGAGCCCAGCATTACCCTGCCCTCCAGGGCAGCCTCGGCGGGCCACTCCGGCGCCGGCCCGGCGCTCGTAAAAGCGATCGGCAGCTCGCCCGAGGCGCCGACCCTGAAGGACCGCCCCTCAAGCCAGATTCCCGCTCTCGCGAGGCCGAGCAGCGTGGGCGAGCCGGCGGAAAGGTCCAGCAGCGTCCCTGGTGAGATGGCGAGCGAGAAGTCGCCCAGGCGAAGCGAGAGCGGCAGCGAAGCCTCGACCCCGCTGCCGGCGCCGGGCATCGACGGAGCCGGCGAGGAGGAGTAGCTTCCCCTGACGAAGACGCCGCCGCCGAGAAGACTCGTGCGGTCTCCGAAGAGCGAGAAGAGCGTCGAGAGGGCCAAATCGCTTTGCGCGGTCGAGCCCGTCTCCACCGCAGCATAGGCGGCGACGGTCGCGACCCCGGCGACGGAGAGCGCGGCCGAAAGCCCGAAGGCCGAATTCTGCGGCGCCCCCCAGGGCGCGAACCAGGAAGCTTCGGTCGTCAGAGTGCCGGCCGGCTGGATCATCGGGTCCGGCATGTACAGCAAGCCGGGCAGGGCCGAAGCCGTTCCGATGGAGCGAATCACGAGACTCGAGTCGATACGTGCCTCGGTGCTAAGGGTGACGCTTCCGTCGGGGCCCACCTCCTCGCCGTCCTCTTTCTTGCCCTCGGGCTGCGCAGGCGCACCGGGAGCCGGCTTCGCCGTGAGCAGGACCGAGTAGGTGCCGTCCGGCAGGGGGGTTCCGTCGGGGCCGAGCCCGTTCCACGTCCCCGACTGGGCCCAGCTCTGGATATTCGGGAACTGCAGGGTCGCGACGACCTCGCCGTCGGGTCCGCGGATCTCCGCCTGCGCCGATCCGTAGTTCGAGGAGTTGAACACGAGGTTGGTCCTGCCCTGCAATCCGGCGTTGCGTGGGTTGAAGACCGGCCGATCGAAGCCCAGGCCGGCAATCGAGAAGGGAGCTTGGACGAGGGAGAGCCGGACAAAGTACGTGGCTTTCTCGGTGACATCCACGTCGAGCCGCTGCTCGACGTAGCCGAATCGCTGAATTAGCAGCTTGTGCGAGCCCGCCGGCACTTGGAGGCTGCCTCCGCCCGACTTGGACCAGTCGACCGAGGTCCCATCTATGGTGACTGCCGCGTCGGCCGGCTCCACTTTAATGGAGATAAAGCCCATGATCCTCTCAGGGGTTAGTGTGATCGTATATTTCGTCATTTGGTTGAGAAGGAGCCAAAAGGTGAGCGGGTGGTATCCCGGCAGGTCGAACTCGAAGTAATGGCTGCCGGGGGTAGTCGTGCTCTCGAAGGGGATGTTCGCCGTCGGGACGATGCCGAGGTCGATCTTGTCGACGTACAGCTCCCCTCCGCCGATATTGCAGAAAATATCGTAAGTCGCAAGGTTCGCGGTGAGGGTCGGCTCCGAGCTGACCCCCACCCGCTTGTCGCTCGCGAAGAGCGGGATAGTCTGGTTGGGGTTGAAGACCAGCTTGTATTTCGTCTTTTCCTGGAGAGTGAGCCAGATGCCTAGAGTGTCGAATCCGGACATCTGGAGCTCGAAGTAGTGGCTGCCCGGCGCCAGACGGCCCGAATAGGGCACCGTGCCTGCGAAGCTCCTGTCGATATACAGCGTGCCGCCGGTCGTTTCGCAATCCGCTCCAATTTCAGCTACGCCTGCCTCGTCGGCGGGGCTGGATGATACCGTTATCTGGTCATTCGTCGGGAGGATCGGGGAGAATGCGGCCCCTGCTTGTCCGGATGCCGCCAGAGGAAGGACGGTCAGCGCCGTCAATAAGGCGAGAATCGACTTCGTGCGCATCATGGCCCTTAGGATACCCCGTTGCGCGCCGTCCCGCTACGCGCTCATTCGCCTTGCGCTTGTATTTCAAAATATGGCAGGCTCGCCCCGATGTCTCTTTCATCATGCGTAAGGAAGGGCCCTCCTCGCCTCCTGAGGCTCGGCGCGCTCGTCGTCGCAACCCTCGGGGCGGCCACGGCCTGCGTGAGCCCGTCGAACACGCGACTTGCCTCGCTCGACCTCGAGCAAAAGGCCGCGCAGGTGCTTCTCATCGGCGTCGAAGGGGCGGGGAAGCCTTCCGACGCGACCGTGGCCCTGCTCGAAACCTTGCCGGTCGGCGGAGTGGTGCTCTTCGGCTTCAACCTTCCGAACTCTCCCGAGGAGGCCGGATCCTTTACGGCGGCCTTGCAGGAAGCGTCCATGCGCGCCTCCGCTGCCCGAGGACGAGTGCGCGCAGGCGAAGCGCCGATTCCGCTGATCATCGCGGTCGACCACGAGGGCGGCTCGGTGTTCCGCTTCAACGGCGGCGGCATCACGCGCATCCCTCCGCCCTCCGAGGTGGGCCAAAAGCCCCCGCGATACGCGGCCTTGCTCGGGCAGGCCGCCGGCGCCGAGCTGCGGGACCTCGGCTTCAACATGGCTCTCGCGCCCGTCGTCGAGCTCCTCAATGACGAGGACAAGCGCTTCCTCGGCTCGCGATCCTATGGGAGAAAGGGAACGCAGGTCGACGCGGTCGCCGGCGCCTACATTCGCGGCCTCCAGGCGGCCGGCGTGGCCGCGGTAGCCAAGCATTTTCCCGGCAACGCAGGGGAGGACCCTCACCGGGTCCTCCCCGAGCTCGGCATCTCGAAGGCGACTTACGAGAGCGACTACCTGCCCCGCTTCGCCTCCGCGATCCGAAACCGCGTCTCGTCCGTGATGCTCTCGCATGTCGTGTTCGGGGCCGTCGATCCGGAGCTCCCGGCCAGCCTCTCCCCGGCGGTCGTGGGAGGCGAGCTCCGTCGGCGCCTGCGTTTCGCGGGCGTGGCGATCACCGACGATCTCGACATGAAGGCCCTGTCCTCCACCCTGAGCCCCGAGCGATCGGCGGTCGAGGCCCTCGCCGCGGGCGCGGACCTGCTCATGCTCACCGACATGCGCTCTGCCGTGCGCGTGCGCGACGCGATCGTCGCGGCCGCGCGCGAGGGCCGCCTCGATCCAAGGCGGCTCGACGAGGCCGTAAGGCGTATCCTCGAGCTCAAGAAGCGCTTCGAGATGGCTGCGGCCCTCGATCCCAAGGTCCGCGAGGAGAGGCTCGCCGATTTCGACGCGGCGGTCGCCAAGGACGCGATCCGCATCCGGGATTTCCATTAGCCCGGATCCGGGATTTCCATTAGCCCGGATCGGGATTTCCGCTGATTCGGATTGGCTCGGGCCGTCCTTGCGCCGATCATGAGTAGGTGCCTTTCCAGCTCCGAGTCGCGGCCGTTGCCGTCTTTTCCTGCGCCCTCGTCTCCGGGGTCAGGGCCGCACCGACAGTAGTCGGTCCGACAGTAGTCGGTCCGACGGCGGCGGAATTGAAGCTCGGTCCCGATGACCTCAGGATCGAGCAGCTGAGCGATGGAGGCTATCACCTCTACGTCCGCGCGAAGCGAGGCCTTGGCTCCATTCTCCTCACCGAATCCACTAGGGACCCCGCGTTCAAAACCGACAGCTACGCCTTTCGCGCCCTCGAAAGAAACCCCGTGAACGGCGGAGAGATGAGGCTCCTCGCCGGGCAGACGGCGCCGACCGTGAGCAAGCTCAATTTCCTCGTCGATTCGACTCCCGAGCCCGACGCGAGCTTCGGCAGGGCCTTCCACATTTTCATCCCTTGGGTCGTGGCTTGGGGCTACCCGTGGTCCCGTTCTGGCGAAGAGTTCATCCACGACGGCAGCTTCATCAACATTCGCGCCTTCTCGAAGGCCTACGCCGATTATTCGGGGTCATTCGCCGACAATCCCTACCTGATCCGCGTGACGCAAAAGCCGCCTATCGCGAGTCCGCCGGCTGCTTCGGCCGTACCTGCCGCGCCTCAGGCCCCGACCGCGGCCCCGGCGCAACCGGCAGTTCAGGCGAAACCGGCGGCAGAGGCGGCGCCAGAAACGCTGCTACCGGTCGCGAAGGTCTCCTACAAGCCCGATCTCTATTTCCCGGAGACGATTTCGGCCTTCGAGCGCCTGGTCGACGCGAGCGGCGGCCAGCTTCGCTTCGCCTCGACTGACCAGGATATCGTGGGCCAGATCGGAGCCTTGCTCGACGGGAGGAAGGGAGCGAGCTTGGATTCTCGTGTTCTGTCTCGACACGACGAATACGATGACTGACGGGATCAATTCCCTCAAGGCCCGGCTACCCTCGATGCTGTCGAAGGAGATCGCCGACCAACCCTCCCTGCGCCTGGGACTCGTCGCTTTCAAGGACTATTTCGAGGAATACCTTTATAAGCGCTTCGATTTCACTCAGGACATCGCCGCGTTTTCGGCCGAGCTCGATTCGCTGCAGGGCGGCGGCGGCCGCGACGTTCCGGAAGCCGTCTACGAGGGAATCTACGCGGCCGCGAGCGAGTTCCCCTGGGCGGCCCAGTCCCGTCTCGTCGTCCTCGTCGGGGACGCTCCGCCCCATCCCCTGCCTCGAGGGTCGATCGACGAATCGGCTGCGCTCGAGGCCGCGACCGCCAACGCTCTCGTCATCGACGCGGTGGCGGTGCCGAAATGAGGCGAAAGAAACCTGATTGCGTGAATAGCTCCTTTCGATTAGAGTGGACAACGCGATGATCGATCGAATGAAGGCGCTCGCACGGGCCGAGATCAGGCTGCTTTCCTCCAAAAAGGCCGTGGCGGTCTATTCGATCGCCGTCTTCTCGCTCCTTCTGGTTTTCGGCTCGGTCTCTCCGCTGCCGCACTCGGTCGCGGCGGCTAGAGGCGGCCACGAGGGCGGGCTCGCCGCGAGCGGCTTTGCCGCGAACAGCGGGGGCGCCGCCACCGAGAGCGCCGCCGACCTGGTCGGCGACAAGTCCTCGGAAGGCCGTCCCGATCGAGGGCTTTTCTTTACTGCCTACATGGTCCGAAAGGGCGATACCCTCTCCGGGATCGCCGACGACTTCAATGTCAGCCTCGATACCGTGGTCAGCTTCAACCGCATCAAGAACGCGAGATCGCTCCAGCCCGGCACGCTGCTCAAGGTTCCGAGCATGTCCGGCATCCTCTACGTCGCCAAGCCGGGAGACAGCGCCAAGGCCGTCGCCGCGGCGAACGGAATCTCGGCGGACCGCGTCATCGAGGCCAACGGCCTCATGGCCGACTCCATCGACGACGGACGCACCCTGTTCCTCCCCGACGCCAAGCTCGCCTCGTTCACCCTGCGGGAAATTTCGGGCGATCTATTCGCCTGGCCCGCCCGCGCCTGGATCTCTAGCTGGTACGGCTGGCGCAGCGATCCCTTCACCGGCGCCCGCGTCTTCCACAATGGTATCGACATAGCAGTCGACATGGGCACGGCGGTCCGCGCCGCCATGGACGGCTTCGTCGCCGAGACCGGCTACAACTCGAGCTTCGGCAACTACATCCTGATCTCGCACCACGCCGGCTGGATGAGCCTGTACGGCCATTTGCAAACGATATCGGTCAAGCAGGGCGAGCGCGTCGTCGTCGGCCAGAAGATCGCGTTCTCCGGCAATACCGGCTACAGCACCGGCCCGCATCTTCACTTTTCCGTGTTCAAAAACGGGCGGACCGTGAATCCGTTCAACGTCCTGCACTAAGAGGTGTCGGAAAGCTACTGCTGGAGGGGCGGCATGATCGAGCTTAGCGGCATTCCCGCGTCTCCCGGCGTCGCAGTCGCGCGCGCCTTCCTCTTCGCTCCCGAGGATTCCTCCGCGGTCCCGGCGCGGGCGGTGGCCGCCGCGGAGATCGACGCCGAATGGGGCGCTTCCTCGCCGCCGTCGCGAAGTCCAAGGTCGAGGTGAGCTCCCTCAGGGACAAGGCGAGGATCGAGGCCGGCGACGAGCAGGCGGCGATCTTCGAGTCCCACCTCCTCATGCTGGACGATCCCGATCTCCACGAGCGGATCGAGACCGCCCTCAAGAAGACGATGATCAACGTCGAGAAGATCGTCGTGGACATCGAGCGCGAATTCGCCGACAAGCTCGGCCAGGCAGAGGACCCCGCCTTGCGCGACCGGGTCACCGATATCCAGGACGTGTCGCGCCGCATCCTCGGGCACCTGCTCGAGCGGCAGCGGCCCGGCCTCCACGACCTCTCGGAGGACATCGTCCTCGTCGCCCGCGACCTGTTGCCCTCGGACATGATCTCGATGAACCGCAAGCGGGTCAAAGCCGTCGTCACCGAGTCAGGCGGCAGGACGAGCCACATCGCCATCCTCGCGCGGGCCTTCGAGATTCCCGCCGTCCTCGGCGTCGCCGGGGCGGTCTCCAAGCTGCGCTTGGCGGCGATTGCCGCCGTCGACGGCGACCGCGGCCTCGTCGTGGGCGATCCCGATCCAGAAACCATCGCCAGGAGCGCCGCCGCGCGCAGCGACGCCGCCAAGCGGCAGCGCGAACTCGTCTCGCTCCGCGACCTGCCCGCCGAGACCAAAGACGGGACGCGGGTCCTGGTCAAGGCCAACATCGAGGTGCCGGAGGAGGCGGGCGCGGTGCTCTCCAACGGCGCCGACGGCATCGGCCTCTTCCGCTCCGAGTTCCTGTTCCTCGGCGGCCACGTGCCCGACGAAGAAGAGCAGTTTCGGGCCTACAAACTGGTCATCGAGGCCATGAAGGGTTGGCCCGTGACCATCAGGACCCTCGACATCGGCGGCGACAAGGTCCTGCCCGAGCTCGGCGCCCAGGACGAGAAGAATCCGCTCCTCGGGTGGCGCGCCATCCGCTTCTGCCTGAGCCGCGACGACGTCTTCAGGATTCAGTTGCGCGCGATCCTCAGGGCCGCCGTCTTCGGCGATACGCGGATCATGTTCCCGATGATCGCCACTGCCGACGAGCTCGAGCGGGCCCTGGCGTTCGTGGACAAAGCCCGCGCCGAGGTGGTCGACAAAGGCCAGAAGGCGGCGATGGACCTGCCCATCGGCATCATGATCGAGGTGCCTTCGGCGGCCCTGACGAGCGACATCCTCGCGCGAAAGGCGGACTTCTTCTCGATCGGCACCAACGACCTCATCCAGTACACGATGGCAGTCGATCGCGGCAACGAGAAGGTGGCCTACCTCCACGAGCCTTACCACCCCGCCGTGCTCAGGCTCGTGCAACGGACGGTCGAGAGCGGAAAGGCGGCCGGCATACCAGTTGGGATGTGCGGCGAGATGGCAGGAGACCCGACGTCGGCCGTCCTCCTCCTCGGCCTCGGCCTCGACGAGTTCTCGATGTCGAGCGCCGCCATTCCCGTGGTCAAGCGGGCCATCCGAGGGACGAGCCTCGCGGACGCCAAGTCGGTCGCGACCGCCGCGATGGCGCTTTCCTCCTCTGCCGAGGTGGCAGCCTATCTTTCGTCCCGCCATACGTAGTACGCTATGGAATGAGTTTGGAAAAGAACGCGCGTCGACGCGAGGCGCCGGGGAAGAGCGCTCGCGCCACGGTCCCCGCGTCGACCGGCGACGGGCCGACCGACGATAGCCCGGCGCCGGCCGTCCGCGTCCGCTACGAGAACCTCCCGATCGTCGTCATAGCGGGACGGCCCAATGTCGGCAAGTCCACGCTCTACAATCGCCTCTTGCACAAGCGCCGGGCCATCACCGAGCCGACGCCGGGCGTCACCCGCGACGCGGTCGACTCGGTGTGCGAGCTGCGCGAGTCAGGCAGGGTCTTCAGGCTGATAGACACGGGAGGCTTCAAGCTCGAGAGAGCGGGCCTCGACGAGCTGGTGGTCCAGAAGAGCCTCGCCTCGCTCGAAGGCGCCGACCTCATCCTATTCCTCGTCGACGCGATGTCCATCACTCCCGAGGACGAGGAGTTCGCGGCCCTGCTGCGCAAGTGGTCGCCCAAAATCCTATTGGTCGTCAACAAGGCCGATTCGCCCGACCGGGACGCCAACGCCTGGACCCACGCGGCATGGGGCTTCGAGCCGGTCATCTTCGTCTCGGCCGAGCACGGGCGGAACATCGACCTCCTCGAGTCGGCCATCGTCTCGCGGCTCGATTTCTCGCGGGTCGTCAAGCAGGACGAGGCGCGGGCGCCGATCAGGCTCGCGATCATGGGCAAGCCCAATACCGGCAAATCGACCCTCCTCAACTGCCTCGTCGGCGAGGAGAAGTCGATAGTCAGCGACGTCGCGGGGACGACCCGGGACATCGTCGAGGGGAGCTTCGAGCGCAAGGGGCGGCGCTTCACCGTCCTCGATACCGCGGGAATACGCCGCAAGGTCAAGGTAACGGAAAACGTCGAGTACTATTCGGTGCATCGGGCCATCCACGTGGTGGAGGATTGCGACGTCGTCGTCCTCCTCATCGACGCGCTCGAAGGCCTCACCGACCAGGACAAGAAGATCGCCGCCTTTGCCGTGGCCGAGGGGCGCGGCATCATTCTCGCCCTCAACAAATGGGACACCATGCCCGACCTCAAGAATACCTTCGAGGCTGCGCGCGACAAGCTGCGCTATTTCTTCGGGCAGATGGCCTGGGCTCCGGTGCTGCCGCTGTCGGCCAAGAAAGGCGAGGGGATCGACAAGCTCGTCTCGACCATCGTCACTCTCCACGCCCAGCTCAACAAGCGCATCGAGACGAGCAAAATCAACAAGGCCGTGGAGGCCTGGGTCGAGGCGACGCCGCCGCCCGTCGGGCCGAGCACGCATTTCAAGCTGCGTTATGCGCTACAGACTTCCGTGAATCCGCAGAAGTTCGCCATCTTCGTCACGCGGCCCGACGCGGTGACCGAGGCCTACCGCTCGTTCCTGCGCAACAAGATCCGCAGCGACCTCGGGCTGGACCTCATCCCGCTGGAGCTCGAGATCAAGGCCTCGCGCGTGCCTATCGCCAGGGCAGGGCCGACGAGAGCCGAAAAGGTGAAGGCCGCGGCCGTCCGTCCGGCCCCGGCGCCGCGGGCCGGTTCCAGCAAGAAGGTCAAGCGCGAAGCGGCTGCGCACCACGGGCCCGCCGAAAAGCGCGAAGCGGCGAGAATCCTGGCCGACAAGAAGGCGAAGGCCGGCAAAAAGCAGAACGCGGCCAAGAAAGCCTCGGATGAGCGGAAGGGCCTAGCCCTGAAGAAAGCGAGCCGATCGGCCGGCGGCCGGCGTGCAAGCGCCGGCGCCAAAGTGGGCGCGTCCGGCAGGGCCGGCGCGGGCAAGGACAAAGGCGCAGGAGCTGCGCGGACGCGAGATCGCCAAGGCTAGGCGATGAGCGGCTATGCGACGCGCGTGGTCGAACGCTTGCTCGGCCTGCCTTCCTCTACGCTTCGCCACTGGGAGCGCGAGGTGCCGCTCCTGCAGCCGCGCAAAGACGTCTTCGGCCGGCGACTCTACTCCGAGGCCGATCTCAGGCTGATCCTCAGGCTCAAGCATTTCGCCCTTGACCAGGGTTTTGGCCTCGCGGCCGCGCGCGAAATGCTCGAGCGCGAGCTTTCGGGCCCCTTTCCCGACGAGCGTGCGCGCATCGAGGAGATCCGCGGCGAGCTCATAGCTCTTCTCGCCAAGGCTGAAGAGGCGGGACGAAAGCTGGAAAAGCAATGACGGAGAAGAAGACTCGCGCGAAGGCGTCTCTCCAGTGAACCTACTCCGCCTCGACCGCCGCCTCGACCGGGAACTTGCCCACAGCCCTCACTTTTTCCTTCATGAAGGGCACGAGCACCGCCGCGACGACCACGAAGAAGCCCGCGGCCATCAGGCTCCAGGTGAAACCCGATGAGCCCTTCATCGCCTGCATCATGAAGACGAAGACGACCGAGAATTGGCCGCAGAGTTGGATCAGGCCGTTGGTCGTGCCTTCGGGCGTGGGAAGCGTGACTTCGGTCGCGTACTGCATGCCGACCGGCATCAGGCTCGTCAGGAAAAAGCCCAAGGCGAAGGACGAGACCGCGAGCAGGAGAAAAGTGGTCCCGAAGGTGATGCCCGCGAGGCCAGGCAGGGTTCCAATGAGACCGACGAGCATCCATAGCTTTCTTTTGCGCGTCTTGTCGGAGAGAGCAGGAATGATCACCGCGCCGAAGAGGCCGCCGATCAGCAGAAGGTCGCTGATATTGGCCACTTTGGACGGGTCGAAGCCTCTCGGGCCGACGATGTCTTCGATGAGGAGCATGAGGCCGTTGAAGAGGCCCATGCCGATGAAGGCCACTATGAGGAAGAGCCGGAAGGAAGGCACCTTAAGGGAGTTCTTGAGTCCGTCCAGCATGAGGGCTTTTTCGCCCGAGCCGACGGGACCTGCGGGGCTCCTGGGGAACTCGCGCGCGATGGCGATATACGCCAAAGTCGCCAGGAGAGCGGCGCCCGCATAGACATACTGCATGGAGCCGATCGACATCGTCTTGACGAGAGAGGCGCTCGCCTGAAAGCCCACGGCAATGCCGAGGAGCGTGGACAGGGTGACCAGGCCCACCGCCGTCGCCCGCTCGCCCTCGGCGAACCAGTGAGCGGCCACTTTGGTCCAGGCGTTCATGAGGAAAGGCTGGGCGATCGATAGACCGATCGTGCCGATCAGCGCCAGGACGAAGCTCGGGCCGGCGAGGGCCCGCAGCAGCGCAAAAAGTGCCATCAGGATCGCGCCCAGGCCCGTCGCCTTGCGGAAGCCGAAGCGATCGATCGCCCACGACACCGGTATCGACATCGGCAGGTAAATGATCATGAAAAGCTCGCCCAGGAGTATGATGGCGGACTTCGAAACGCCGTAGTACGACGCGGCTCCCGCCAAAACCGGCGAGAAGTCGATCCACAGGGCCTGTATCATGAGATTGACGAGCATGAAAGACCCGAGGACCGCCCAACGGTAGGGGTACACTCGGTATGTGGTATCGCTCATAGCCAACACGACCTTTCTTCCGGTGGTGCCATACCCCGGACCTACCCATACTACAATAAAAAGCCGCCTTTCGGCGGCATTTTAGGGGGAATTCCTTATCTATTTCTTCGGGAAAGCCTCATATTGCGTGTTCGGATCGTAGGTGCCTTCCCTGGACTCGCCTTTGATGGCGGGAATCTTGAGCTTTTGGCCCGGGAAGATGAGGTTGGGATTGCCCGGATCCCGGAAGGTCTTCTTGTTCGCGTCGTAGATGACCGTCCACTTGAGCGGGTTGTTGTAAATGAAGGGATACTCCGCGATTCGCCACAGGCAATCCCTGCGCGCGGGGACGCCGAACGTTATTTCGGCCCCATGCCGGCGAAGCCGCTTCCGTCACCCATCCACACCGAGGAGCCGCGCAGTACGGGCCCAAATCAGTGACTGTGTGGGCCTCGAACGGCACGCCGCTCCTCATGGTGGGGTACAAACGGCCGCGCGAGAACCAGCGCGACGATGTGGCGCTCGACCTCGTTGAAAGAATGATCCTCGGGGATGGCAAGACGAGCTGGATGTACAAGGAACTCGTGGAAGAGAAGGGGATCGCGCAGGGAACGGAAGCCATCGCCAGCTTCCCGTCGGCGCTCTATTCCAATCTGTTCCTGTTGTCGGTGATGCCCGCGGCCGATCATACCCTTGAAGAGAACCAGAAAGCCCTCGACGATCTGCTGACCCGGTTCAAATCCAAGCCTGTGGATGAAGAAACCCTGACCCGCGCAAAGAACGTCATCCGCAGCCGCATAGCCCGCCTTCTAGGCAGCAATCAGCAACTTGCCGCTTTGCTCCCTGCCTACTACGTAATTTACGGCGACTGGCGGAGAATGTTCTCTGCCGCTGGCGAATATAACCGGCTGACGGCCCAGGACTTGCAGCAAGTCGCCTTGCAGTACTTCGTTCCGTCCGGCCGAACCGTAGCCTACATGGCCCCGGCGCCGCGAACGGCCACGCCGGCGTCCCTCCCGGGAGGTCCGCAATGATCCGCGCCGCGGCGCTTCTGGCCATCGCGGCGGCCGTCGCCGGCGCACAAAACACTCCCGCAAAAATACCTGCCGCCGTCCCCCGCAAGCGGCAACTGCCGCCGCGGTTACCAACTACCGCGAGTTGAAGTATCCCCCCCTGCGGCGGATCGTAACGTCCCCCATCGAAAGCGTCACTTTGTCCAATGGGATGAGGCTGTTCCTATCGGAAAACCACGAACTTCCCGTGATCAATGGGACCGTGTTGGTGCGGACGGGAAGCGCGTTGATCCCCCGAAAAGACCGGCCTGGC
>CAWHFT010000132.1:0-4365 GCA_963828175.1 uncultured Spirochaetota bacterium | reverse complement strand
TTTTTGTCGCGGGCCCCCGATTTTACGTATTGCTCGCCTCGCCGGAGCCGTAGGCCCTGGCCGCCCGCGCGAGCGAGGCGAGAGGCCGCGCCGTCATCCGGCTGAAGGCTGCCGCCGCGGCCAGAGCCGCCGCGGCGAAGACGAAGGCGGCCGCGCCGAAGGCCCAGCGCGAGGGCGCGAGCGCGCGGTCGAGACTCGGCTCGTGCAAGGCCAGCCTGAGAACTCCCGCCTCGGCGCGCGTCCCGGCGGCCCCCGCGGGAACGGCCGTCTCGGCGAACACGGGCGCGGCCGCGTAGATCAGCTGGTCGCCGACCGTGACCGAGGCGCGTCGCGACGCGGTCGCGACCCCCCGCAGAGCCGGAGCCACTTCGGGCCTATTCGCGTGATTCTCCATGGTTGCGGGATCGGCCTCGCTGTCGGCTATGACTGTGCCGTCGGGAAGGATCATGGTGACGCGGTAGCCGCTCGAGGCTGCGATCGACGCGCAAACCAGCCTCGCCTGCTTGGGGTCGGCGAAGGAAGACGCGGGGGAAGTCGCCGCCACCGCCTCGGAAGCGCGCAGGAGGGCGCCGGTGTTGAGCGAGGCGTATTCTCTCGCCATGACCGACATGCCGATGACGACGAACACCAAGGCCGCGACGAGGACGGCGGCGGTCAGGAGGACGAGGCTGCGTTTGAATAAGCTCCACGCCATGGTCGACCCCTTAGCAGGCTGTTGAAATACCCGAAGCATTGCGCTTCGCGAAGCTCGGAGATGAAGAGATTGTAGTGTTCGCTATCGCGAACGCCGAGTCAACACCCTGCTTGCAATCAATCTTTGAAGCGGTAGCCGACGCCCCTCACGGTCTCTATCTCGTCTCCAGCCTCGCCTAGCTTGCGCCTCAGGGAGAGGATTTGCACGTCGACGGCGCGATCGGTGACGGCGGAGTCCGCGCCCTTGACGGCCGCTATGATGTGGCTGCGCGAGTAGACCCAGCCGTGGTTGCGGAGCAGGAACTCCAGCATGGCGAACTCGGTGGCCGAGAGGTCGATCGGTCGCTCATTTACCCGAACCTCGTGGCGGGCCGGGTCCAGTCGGATGCCCCCCCGTGAGACGGCGCCTTCGGATCGAGCGGGCGCGCCCGGTCGCTCGGTCGATCTCCGGAGCGCGGCGCGGATGCGCGCGGCCAGGACTTTTGGACTGTAGGGCTTGACGACGTAGTCTTCGGCCCCGAGCTCCAGGCCGGCGACTACGTCCGATTCCTCTCCCTTGGCAGTCGTCAAGACGATGGGCAGGCCCTTGCGACGAGGATCCGACTTCAGGGTTCGGAGTATCTCGAGGCCGTCGATCCCTGGCAGCATGATGTCCAGCACGACGAGGTCGGGCTTCGCTTCGGGGATGGCGGCGAGCCCGCGCTCCCCGTCGGCGGCGAAGACGAGCTTCCATCCTTCCTTGGAAAGGGACGCGGCGAGGAGCTCCCGGATGTCGGAGTCGTCCTCGATGATCAGTATCGTCGCCTTTGCCATAATCGGCTAGTCGTTGAGCTCCACGTGGAGTCCCTCGACCATGAATACGATGGCCTCGCAGACGTTCGTCATGTGGTCACCGAGACGCTCGAGGAAGCCCGAGGTGGTGAGCAGCCGCGAGGCGCGCTCGACCTGCTCCGGCCGGTCGCGCATGAGCTCGATGACCTCCCGCACGAGCAACTTGTGCTCCGCATCGATCTCGTCGTCGGCGGAGGCGACCCTTCTCGCGGCCTCGGCGTCGCGGTTGAGGTATGCGTCGACGGACCCCCGGATCATCCCGCAGCCGACCTCGGCCATCCTGCAGAGGCGGTCGATTTGGCGGAAGGGGGGCTCTCCCGAGAGCTTGATGGCCGCTTTGGCGAGGTGGATGGCGTGATCGCCCGCCCGCTCGAGGTTGTCGGTGACCTTGAAGACGGTGACGAGCTCGCGGAGATCGCGGGCGACGGGCGCCTGGGTCGCGATGAGCACGGCGGCCTCGTCCTCGATCTTGAGCTGGAGGGCGTTCACAAGCTCGTCGGAGTCCCTCACCTCGCGGGCGAGCTCGACGTTCTGCGACTTGAGCGCCTCGAGGGCCTTGCGCAGGTTCTCCTCGACCCTCGTGCCCATCGCGAGGACGTCGTGGTTCAGCCTCGATAGCTCCTCGATGAAATGCGTGCGGGTATCCATTTCATCCCCCTTCCAGCATGCCGGCGATGTCCGCGATCGTCGGGGCGCCTCGGTCGCGCATCCACGCCTCTATTCCCTGGAGGACGGAGAGCGCGCTTCGAGGGTCGATGAAGGTGCCCGTGCCGACCTGCACGGCGCTCGCCCCGGCCAGGAGATACTGAAGCGCGTCGTCGGCGGTCATGATGCCGCCTATCCCAATGACGGGAATGCCGACCGCGCGGGCGGCCTTGTAGCAGCAGGCGACGCCGACCGGGCGGATCGCCGGCCCCGAAAGGCCTGCCGCGCCCATCGCGATAGCCGACCTTCGCTTCTTCACGTCGATCACCATGCCGACGAGGGTATTGATGCAGGAGACGGCATCCGCGCCGCCCGCCTCGGCCGCCTTGGCGATGGCCGCAATGTCCGTCACGTTGGGAGTCAGCTTCACGACGAGGGGGCGATCGGTCCTGTCCCTCAAGGAGCGCGTTAGGCGTTCGACCTGTAGGGGGTCGGTGCCGAAGGCCAGGCCGCCATGTCGCACGTTGGGGCAGGACACGTTGATCTCGTAACCGTCGACCCCGCTGCCGCTGGCGCCTTCGACGTTGCCGGTCGCTCCGGGGCCCGCCGCCGCCTCGATCCGCTCCAGGACCCCGATGTATTCTTCCTCGGTGCTTCCTGCCACGTTGACGAACACCGCGCAGCGCCTGGAGCGGAGGCCGGGGAGCTTGTCGCCGAGGAACGCCTCGATCCCCGGGTTGGCGAGCCCTATCGAGTTGAGCATGCCCGAGGGCGTCTCGACGATGCGCGGAACGGGATTGCCGGTGCCTAGGCTCGAGGGTCACCGCCTTGGTGTACAGGGCGCCCACCGCGTCCACGTCGACGAGCTCCTCGTACTCGGAGCCGTAGCCGAAGGTGCCCGAGGCGAGACCGACGGGATTGGCGAGCTCGAGCCGGCCGATCCTGACGCGGAGATCGGGGCCGGGCGCTCGGCTGGCGGTCATGGCTGCCTCCAATCTATCTCGGATGCCTCGAAGACGGGCCCGTCCGTGCAGGCGCGGAGATAGCCGCGGCCGTCGGCCCGGGGGAGGGCGCAGCCCATGCAGGCGCCGACCCCGCAAGCCATCCATTGTTCGGCGGAGAGGCTGGCGGACCATCCGCGCTCGGCGGCCAGAGAGGCGAGTGCGGCGAGCATCGGCGAGGGGCCGCAGCCGTAGAGACGAACGGGGCCTGGGGAGCGTTGTGCGATATCCAATCGACCGGAGAGCCCTTGAAGCCCGAGGAGCCGTCGTCGGTGCAGACCACGGCGCCCGCGGGCAGGCGGATCATGGGCAGGAGGTCGGCGCTCCTGAAGCCGAGCACCAAAGTTGAGGCGGCCGAGATGTCGGCGGCCGAGATGTCGGCGGCCGAGATGTCCCGCGGCCGACAGCATGTCGGCGGCCGACAGGATGTCGGCGGCCGACAGCATTTCGGCGAGGAACAGGAGTGGCCCGAGCCCGATCCCGCCACCGGCGAGAATGGCGGTCTCGCCCTTCGCTGGCGGGGGGAAGGCCTTGCCGAGCGGAGCGATGAGGTCCACGCGCGAGCCGGGAGAGAGCTCGGAAAGGAGCCTGGTCGCCCCTCCGCGTCACTGCTTCCGGGTAATTTCAGTCCGTTTCACTCCCTCCTATATGTCGCCTTCTATAGGGGTGTCACGACTAGTGCTGGATGCAAAGGAATGATTGCAAGAATCGCCACGCTCGTTCGTCGAGTGCAGAAAGCTCACGAGGGCGTTGCGCTCGATCATTCCGGATCTGGACAATATTACCGACTGCCTTGAAGGAGCTTGCCATACTGCAATAGACGAGTCAATAACCGGCCTCTCTTCGAAATTCATCATTTTCCCTCGACTCTCATCATTTGTTATCAACCACTCCCTTGAAGACAATTAGCACCTAACGATTAATGGCTGAATAGCTCCTGATTACTGATATCGAATGCTGGTGTCAATGTCAGCTCCTCTGTCTTGAGAACCTGCGATCCTGAACACATCTCCGACTCCTGTCTCAACGGTTGTGAAGACAACGTTGCGCCCACCGCCAATCTCCAGATGTCTCTCTGTTCTTCAGCGACGAGATTACTGCGGAGGAGTTGAGAGTTGTGGGACAATTAGCAACAGAAGGGATGGCGATGGCAATCATTGGGTACGCAAGAGTGTGCCACAGGTATATCTCCGGG
>CAWHFT010000131.1:0-10364 GCA_963828175.1 uncultured Spirochaetota bacterium | reverse complement strand
CGGGGAGGACGATCAGGTCGTCGAAATCTACGGCGTTGAATATCCGCAAGGAGCGGCGATACTCGTCGTACAGGCCTCTGTAAACGTCGTCGGCTTTGGCCCAGCTGCGCTGCTCCGAGCGGATCTGCGAGAAAAGGGCGCCTACCTTGTAAGCGTCGAAGGACTCCATCCGGAAGCCCATCTCCCCCGCGCAATCCTTGATGAGCTGGTTGCGGTCCGCCTCGTCGTAGATGGAGAAATTTTCCTTGTAGCCGAGCAGGCCGATCTCCTTGCGAAGGATCTTGACGCCGAAGGCGTGGAAGGTGGACACCGTGAGGTCGCGCAATCTCTTGCCCGCGATCGCCCGGACCCGGTCGGCCATCTCCCGCGCCGCCTTGTTCGTGAAGGTCAAGGCGAGGATCGCATGCTGCGGGATGCCGTTGTCCAGCATGTAGGCCATCCGGTAGGTGATGACGCGCGTCTTGCCCGAGCCTGCCCCCGCTATGATGAGCAGAGGCCCTTCGGTGAAGGTGACAGCTTCGTATTGCTCGGGATTGAGCTGGGCCTCGTAATCGATGCGCATGAAGGATGGGACTATAGCTCGGAGCCGGCCGCCTGGACAATGGCGGAAACGCGCGAGGCGAAGGCGGCGGGCTCCGGGTCGATCCATTCGATGCCCGGCAACTTGCGGAAGAACGTCATCTGACGCTTGGCGTATTGCCGGGAATCGCGCTTGATCATGGCGGCGACGGTGTGCTCTTTCCTCCGCCGCGAAGAACTCCCGGTAGCCGATGGCCTTCATGCCCGGATCCTCGGGACCGTGGCCCGACGCCCGCAGGCCCGCGATTTCGTCCGCGAGCCCCGCGGCCATCATCGCGTCGACCCGCGCCTCGATCCGGGCAGCCAGCTCGCCTGGAGCCGGCGCGATGCCGAGCACCAGGAAACGTCGGCCGGGCCGGGGCGCGGTCGACGCGGCGAAATCGGCGAGGGGCCTGCCGGTAGTCCGGACGATTTCGAGGGCGCGGGTCAGCCGATATATGTCCCGGTCGTGGATGCGCGCTGCCGAGCCGGGGTCGGAGCGCGCGAGCTCGGCGCGAAGAGCCGCCGCGCCGAGCTCGGACAGGTCGCTCGCGACGCCTTTCCTCGTCGCGGGTTCCGCAGGGGGCGCGCTGGGCAGACCGCAGATGAAGTTGCGGACGTAGAAGCCGGCGCCGCCGCACAAGATGGGGAGCTCGCCGCGGGCCGAGACTTTTTCGCAGGCCTCGTCGGCGAGGTGCACGAAATCCCCGACGGTGTATTGCTGGCTGATGTCGAGGATGTCTACGAGTAGGTGGGGAAGCCGGCTCCGAAGGTCGGCGTCGGGCTTGGCTGTCCCGATGTCCATGCCGCGATACGCCTGCATGGAATCAGCGCTGACCACCTCGGCCCCGGGCAATCCGAATGCTTCGCGGCGAGCCCTCGAGCCGAACACCGCGTCGAGGAGGGCCGTTTTCCCCGAGGCAGTGGGACCGACGAGGACCACGACCGGGCTCGACCTCATTGAGAGACCTCGGCGAGGGAACTAATCGAGGAGGCGGTACTCGACCTGTTTGCTGAAGATCTGGCGCGTCGCCGAGAGACGACCTTGCCGTTGTTCTTCTCGACTTCCGGGGTCTTGAGAACGGCCAGGTGATAAGCGCGTCGGGTGATAGCCACTGTTATTTCGTAGACATTGCCGTCGTATTCGATCAGTTGCTCGAGGGGCATAATCATATTTTCATGATACAGCACTCGAGGCAGCATGGACAAGTACCGTCCCAAACGGCGTTATCGTCGAGTATCGTCGAGAGTCCTATCGAGATCGGCTATGAGCCGCGTGGCGATCGCGGCAAATTCCTCTTCCTCCGTGCCTTCCGTCGCCGGCTGGCCGGCTGCTCCGCTCGAGCGATCGCGCAGGCGCTGCAGCTCGTCCATCAGCGTGATGCAGAGGAGGACCGAGAGACGCAACGGGTCCGAGACCCGCGTCGAGCCCTTGAGCGAGGCCAGTCGCTCGCGCAATCGCATGACGAGGGACTGCATATAGTCCAGGGACTCGTCGGTTTGGATAGTGAAGGTCGGACCGATGAGGTCGACGTTGAAATGCTGGAGCGCCATTGCCCCGCCCTTTTCCTAGAAAATGTCGAGTTCGTTTTCGACGGTCTCGGGCTCGTCCCCGGGACGGGGCTCGGGCCCTGCCTTTACCGCAATGCCCGAGCCGTCGGGCTCGGCCGCCCCCTCGGGATTGGCCTTGGCCGTCTCGGTCTTGGGAGCAACGGCGGGCTCGGGCGCGGCTTGGCCGAGGACGAGGTCCTCGAAGGAATCGAGTTTGCTGAGGGCGTGCACGATGCCCTCCTCGATCTTGGCCTGGTCCCGGCGATATTCCTCGGCCCGTGCGCCCAGCTCGGCGGCGCGCGTTTCGGCGGCGGCCACCCGCTCGGCCATGTCAGTTAGCCGCGACTCGAACTCTCGCACTCGCGCCGCCACGCCCTGCGTCTCGGCGAGGCGCAGCTCTTCGGCTGCCTCGGCCTTCTGCTCGGCGGCGACGATCTTCTCGTCGGCCGCAGCGAGCTCGTTCGCCGCGTCGTCGATGAAAGACTGGGCCTCGGCGAGGCGGCGCTTGAGCTCGGCGCCCTCCTCGCGTAAGCTCGCGATGTAAGCGACCGCCTTCTCGACCCGGTCCTCGAGGGCCCGGACCTGCTCGAGGCTGATCACTGCCTTAACCCTGAAGCGCGGCCCTGGCCTTCTCGACCACGGCCTTGAAGCCGACGGCGTCGCGCAGGGCCAGGTCGGCGAGCATCTTGCGATCGACCGTCACTTGGGCCTTGGAGAGGCCTTCGATGAAGCGGCTGTACGAGATCCCTTCGCTGCGGCAGGCGGCGTTGATGCGCGCTATCCACAAACGGCGGAAGCTACCCTTCCTGTCGCGGCGATCGCGATAGGCATAGGATAGCGCCTTGGCGACTGCGTCCTTGGCGACTTTGTAATTCGAATGCCTGCGACCCCAGAAGCCCTTCGCCTTGGCGAGAATCTTCTTCCGATGGTCCTTTCTCTTGGTACCCGCTACCGATCTCGACATCTCTGTGCTCCTCGTTTCAAATACGCGCTGCCGCAAAGGGCTGCGCGGGATGCCGGCTCACGGCACGAAGCCGACGGCATCGCGGGACTCGCCGGACAGGGCAACCCGGGCGGTCCCCAGCCAAAGTCGATCCTCGATTGAGGCTCTACTTTGGCTTTGCAGTTTCTCGCGCTCCCGACTTAGCAAAGAAGCGCGCGAAATCTGCCGATTCACCTCAACCGTAGGGAAGAAGCTTCTTCTTGATCTGACCGGTCGCGACGGGATTGACGTATCCGCTCTTGCGAAGGTTTCTCTTGCGCTTGGTCGTCTTCTTCGTCAGGATATGGCGAAGGTTCATCTTCTTGTACTTGACCTTGCCGTTGGCGGTCAGCGAAAAGCGCTTGGCGGCGGCTTTCTTCGTCTTCATCTTAGGCATGTGCATCCGTCCTTACTGCGTAGTGCTATTGCGC
Organism: uncultured Spirochaetota bacterium; assembly: GCA_963828175.1. Taxonomy (GTDB): domain Bacteria; phylum Spirochaetota; class Spirochaetia; order Treponematales; family Rectinemataceae; genus UBA1306. Next base: position 6,842 of record CAWHFT010000131.1, on the reverse strand, counting down.
TATTCTTTTACTTCCGCGGCGGGCGCCTCTTCGGCGACCGGGGCGGCTGTCTTCTTGATTATCGATGCCTTGGGCTGGAGCACCATGGACATGAACCGGCCTTCCATGGAAGGCGTCTTTTCCATTATGTAGTAGCCCTCGAGCTTGACTAGGACCCGCTTGAGGACCTGCTCGCCGATCTCAGTATGGGCCAGCTCCCTTCCGCGGAATCTGATGGTCACCTTGACCTTGAAGCCGTCCTCGAGGAACTCGCGGACGTGCTCGGACTTGAAGTCGAGGTCATGCCCGGCGATCTTGGGCTGCATCCGGATTTCCTTCAGCTCGCCCACGCGGATCTTCTTGCGCGATTCCTTGATCTTCTTCTCTTGCTCGAATTTGAACTTGCCGTAGTTCAGCAGCTTGCATACCGGCGGTATCGACTGCGGGGCGACTTCGACGAGGTCCAAGCCGAGATCCCGTGCCATCTTGATGGCCTCGAGCGTAGGGACGATGCCCTTTTGCTCGCCTTGGTCGTCTACGAGCCGCACTTCGCGGACACGGATCTGCTCGTTGATCCGCAAGTCTTTATCTGCCAACTGACCTCCTTCGGCCTTGCCGTTTGCCGCGGCGAGTCGCCGAGACGAACGGTCGGTTCCGAATGAACGAAACGTAAGGCGAATATTATCATAAGGCCAGGTAACGAGTAAAGAGGCGAGGCCTATTCGTTTGACATCTCGGGCGCTCGACGCCTACACTCGACTTATGAAGAGCTTGCCCATCGAATCGGCCCTCAAAGAGCTCAGCGCGCGCAACGGGGCCGTCCTCGCCGCATACCGCGATTGGGCGCGGCGGCTGCCTCCGGGCCCTGCCTCCAGGCTGGCGGCGTCTATGGCGGAGCAGCGCATAGAATTGGGCAAGGCGCTCGCGGAGATAGGCTCGAGCGCATCCTTGCGATCGAGTACGCAGGAATCAGCGGTCGAGTTCGAGTTCGAGCCGTCCCCTGACGCGATCCTCGCCGGGCAGCCTCCCTCATTGGGCAACGCCGCCGACCCCGAAGCGCTGCTGAAGGCCATGATCGCGCTCGAGACCGCCGAGCACGAGCTGCTCGCCGCTGCCGCTGGAGCCGCCCTTCCCGTCTCGAGCGTCATCGCGGAGCGCCTCGCGGGCGAGGCCGCGTCCGCCCGCATTCGCTCGAACTGGGCGCAGGATCATTTGGATTTGCTGAGCATGGCCTAAGTTAATTTCAAAGTCGTCCGATTTTTGAAAAAGCCTTACTGGCTTGAACCCGTCGCGAGGCCCGTGCTAGCTTCATTCAATGTATTTATTCTTGATATTGGGACTGCCCCTGGGTTTTCTCCTCCTCGTCCTCGACGCCTACCCGCGCGGCGAATACTCCCTGGCGGGGAGGGCTTTCGCCCGCGGCCTCGCCGCCTTCATTCCGGTCTGGATCTTCGCGCGGATACTCGGCGCCATCGTTCCCGCCGCCTACGGCTCCTTCCTGCTGACTTTCCATGAATGGGCGGACAGGATCCTGCCATACGCCGCTCTTCCCGCCCTCGCCTTCCTCGTCTTTTATCGGCCCGGCGAGCGCCTTCCGCCGGGCGTGGCCGCCCGCCGTTTCACCGCCTTCTATGCCGGAGCGCTGTCTCCAGTCGGGATCTGCGAGACCGCGCGGATCTGGGGCAATCACTCGCCGTACGCTCTTTTCTACCTGCCTTTCCTGCTAGGGGCGATATGCCTGGCGATGCCGATGGCGGCCGATATGATTTACCGGGCTTTCGGCTTCGGACTCGCCGCGCAGATAGTCGCGGTCGCCGCCGTCACCTTCGTCGCGTCGCTGGGCCCCTTTCTCCTTTTTGCTCGGCTGTGGCCGCTCGCCATGCTGCTCGTCGCCGCCCTCGGCCTCGGAGCGCGGTTCATCTCCTATCCGGAGCTTTTGCGCCGCCCTCCCCTGCCGATCGACGATTGAGCGAACATGTGGCGATTGAAGGGGCTGCCGATGGCAGCCTCTCTTTAATCCATTGCCGTGTTTGCATTTAAGGGCTATTTGGAAAAGGGAGCGCGAGGGGGAAACCTTTTGAAAAGGTTTCCCTTTCGCTCTAAAAACTGAGCCTCAGTCTCCGCCTCAAGCCTTTCCGGCGGAGCCTAGGACTTCCTGGTTCTTGTGGGCGTAGAGCTTCTTGAGCTCGTCGCGGGCGGGACCAAGGTACTTGCGGGGATCGAACTCGTCGGGCTTCTCGAACAGGACCTTGCGTATCAATGCCGTCATCGCGAGGCGGCCGTCGGAGTCGATGTTGATCTTGCAGACGGCGCTCTTCGCGGCCTTGCGCAACTGCTCTTCGGGGATGCCGACCGAGTCTTTCATCTTGCCGCCATACTGCTCGATGATCTTCACGTACTCGACGGGCACGCTCGAGGAGCCGTGCAGGACGATGGGGAACCCGGGCAGACGCTTCTCGACTTCCTCGAGGATGTCGAAGCGGAGGGGCGGGGGAACGAGGATACCGTCGGAGGTTTTGGTGCACTGCTCGGGCTTGAACTTCGTGCGGCCGTGGCTGGTGCCGATGGAGATGGCAAGGGAGTCGACGCCCGTTTTCTTGACGAAGTCCTGGACCTCGTCGAGGGCTGGGTGTAGTGCGAGTGCTCGGAGGCGACTTCGTCCTCGACGCCGGCCAGCACGCCGAGCTCGCCCTCGACGGAGACGTAGTCCTTCTGCGAATGGGCGAAGTCGACGACCTTTTTTGTGAGGGCGACATTATCCTCGTAGGGCAGGCTCGAGCCGTCGATCATCACCGAGGAGAAGCCTGACTCGATGCAGCTCTTGCAGAGCTCGAAGCTGTCTCCGTGGTCGAGGTGCAAGACGATGGGAATGTTGAAGCCGAGCTCCTTCGCGTATTCGACGGCGCCCTTGGCCATGTACTGGAGCATGGTCTGATTCGCGTACTTGCGCGCGCCGGCGGAAACCTGGAGGATGACCGGGCTCTTGGTCTCGACGCACGCTGAGACTATCGCCTGCAGCTGCTCCATATTGTTGAAGTTGTAGGCGGGAATGGCGTAACCGCCCTTGACCGCCTTCTTGAAGAGCTCGACCGTGTTGACGAGCCCGAGCTCCTTATAGCTAGGCATGTGGCACTCCTTTGGTTCGAATGGATTTATCTTATGGGCCGGGCATGGACGAGTCAAGTCCTGGGCCTATAGTATGGGTCGATGCGCCAGTTCCCAGTCACGCTCAGCATCTCGGCCCTCGTCGGCGCGGCGGCGGCCACGGCCGCACTCATGGCATCCTGCGGCCTATTCGCGAGGCCGACGCGAGTGGTCGTCGCCCTCGACGAAGCCTTCGCGGCGACGCGGCCGGGCCTTGCGGCGAAGCTGCAAGACGGTAGCCTTTTCGGTGCGGGGCCCGGCAGGTTGCTTCGCCGGACGCTGGTGGTCCCGGTCGCGCTGTCCGAAGGCGCGGGAAAGGCGCTCGATGCCGCCATCGCCGCGGCGAAGTCGAGCGGAGGGACGACCGTCCTAGTCGCCAGCCCTCTCGTCGCCAAAGCCATCGTCGCCGGCGGGACGTGGGCAGGCGATCCGCCGCTCCTCGTGCCGGAATGGCACGGCGAAGCCGGCGCAGCTACCGCCGGCGCAGCTACCGCCGCGAGGGGCCTATGGGCGGCGACCAGTGATCCTTTGCCGGCCTACTCCGAGGCAGGCGCGGCGGCCGGCGCCTTCATCGCCGCTCTGTCGAAGGGAGGAGGCTCGCCTTCCTGCGGCATCCTATATTCGGAAGCGCCGTCCCGACCGCGCGCCGCCTTGTCCGCTTTCGCCTCGGCATTTGAAGAAGCGTCAGACGGCCAACCACTCAAAGTGCGGGAACTCACCGCCGAGTCCGCGGGCGCACCCGGTTCCGGCGCGGGCGCGCCCGGTCCAGCCCCTGGCGCGGCGCCCGGTCCCGCGACGTCGTCGACGAAGGCCGCCGAGGATGCGGTGGCCGAGCTCCTCAGCTCGGATATCAGGGTGCTCTTCGTCGCGTTGGGCTCTGCCTCGGGGGCTGCGATCAAGGCCGCCGCGAGACCCGGCTTGGCTATAGGCGCGGATGTCGCCGCGAGCGATGCCCCGGCCGCCCTGGCATTCCGGATAGTTCCGAACGAAGAAGGAATAGCCGAGCGCCTCGCCGCCGAGGCTAAAAGCATTTTCCTCCGTTCGACGGACCCCGACGGCAGAGAGTGGAGCGTGCCTGACCTCCTCATCGCCGGCCCGGCCGCGACGAGGACTCGCGCCGCGAGGCTCGATTTCACCTATTTTTTAGCTGAGGCCGCGAGGCGAAGGCCCTAGGAGTCTGTCGGACTTGCGGACGCGAAAAGCATGAATGGGCGATCGAAGAGCCCTGAGGGGGTCGCGTTGCGCGCAAAAGCTCCGAACCGATATATCGACGGCCCGCTGGCGGCTAAAGCTTTTTAGGCTTATAGTTTGACAAAGGACTTGGCCGAAAATATAATCCTATTGAACCGCGGGCTCCGGTCAGCGGTACTGCCAAAGGAGTTTCAAGGATGAAACAGCACATTAACCGGGCGCTCCTCATCGCACTAGCCTTGCTTTCCCTCCCAGGGATCGGTTTGCTGTTCGCGGACGAGAACACGGTCAATCTCGAATCCAGGGTCGTCCAGGATTTCAGCAAGCCCGAGGCCCAGAATTGGTTCGTGCTTGGAAGCAAGTTTTCGACCGGGGATTTCCCGCGCATCGGCTTCATAAAAGGCGGTCCGACCTCCATCCTCGGCGACGATCCGGCAGCCGTGGCGAACGCCAGGTCCCTCAGCGTGGCCATGATGTTCGACCGCGAGGAATACAATTGGATAGACATAATCCCGGGCACCAAAGACAAGCCCATCGAGCTTCCCCTTCCCGGACGAGTCAAGATGATCGATATGTGGGTATGGTCCGGGAACTTCAATTATTACCTAGAGGCCTTCGTCCGCGACTATAGAGGCGTCGTCTATACCATCAACATGGGCGACCTGAATTTCGTCGGCTGGAAGAACCTGAGGATCAACATCCCCGACAACGTCCCTCAATCCAAGAAGTACCTGCCCAAGCGCGAGGGCCTCACCCTGGTCAAATTGCGGATCTGGACGAGGCCAGGCGAGGTCGTCGTCATCCCTGGAGCCGAGCCCGCGGACCCGCAGAAGCCGACGCCCGATGAGCTCCTGGCAATGGCCGTCAAGTTCAACTTCAACAACATCAAGGTTCTCACCGACACGTTCGAGAGCCTCTTCGACGGCGACACACTGGCCAATCCGGACGTCTACAAGGACGCTCTCGGCGCCGGCGCGAAGAAATAAGGGAGGCCCGACATGAAGAAAGCCATCATCGCCCTGCTCGCGTTCGCGGCCCTTTCCGCCTCGGTCTTTTCGCAGGCCACTACGGTTCCCGCGGCCGCGACTCCAGCCGCAGCACAACCGGCCGACGTAGCCGCTCCCGACGCGTCCAAGATCGGCATCGACACCGCCCAGCAAAAGCTCAAGGAGGTCTCGGTAGACCAGTTCGAGTCCGCGGGCTTCTGGAACGCTTCCATCTCCACTGACGAGGGGATCGTCACCGCGCGCCTGTTCTCCGGCAAGCCGGCGAGCGATACCCCCCTGGCCGACGACCCGACCTTCAAGAGCGACTACGTCCTCGGCGTAAAAACGGAATTCTACACCCGCGGATACAATCAGATCTTTATCACCGCAACGCGCCCCATTCCCGTGGAAGGCATCACCAAGATCATCTCCGTCTGGGTAGCCGGGCGAAACTACAACCACATCCTCTGGGTGGAGCTCAAGGATTTCTTCGGCAACACCTTCGAGCTGCCGTTGGGCAAGCTCAACTTCCAGGGCTGGAAAAAGCTCTCGGTCGCCATTCCGCCGCAGAACCCGGACGGCCGCACCGGCATCGTTCAGCGCAACTTCCACTTCACCAGCCACATGGGGCTCAAGGTGTCGGGCTTCAGGATCCAGTGCGATCCGGACGAGGCCTTCGGCACCTATTACATCTACCTCGACGACATGCGCGCCACGACCGACCTCTTCGCCGAGGATATGCGCGATACGGACGACATGCCCGACACATGGTGAGGCCGGCCGGAATCCGCTGCGGGAGCGGCTGGAACGGGCCCCGGCGGGGCAGGCGCTCCAGCCGGGGGGCCCAGGCCCCCGGAGCGCGAATGGAAGAGAGCCCTCCCGAAGAGGGCTCTTTCTATTAGCGAAGCTCTTGATTGGTTCCCCTTCCTGAGGCGCGCCTACCTCTTCAAGGGCCTCACCGACGAGGAGAATCCGGCTGGTCGCCGCCTCCTGCGCCGAGGAGGAGCGCGACCCCGGCGACGTGATCTTCGTAGAGGGCTCGACCGCCGACCGCTTTTACATCGTCATGGAAGGCAGGGTCGAGGTCTGGAAGAACTACTACGACCCGAAGCCCGACCTTCTGGCAGTCCACGGCTCCGGCCGATTCTTCGGCGAAATGGCTCTGATAGACGAGCTGCCACGCAGCGCGACGGTGGTCGCCAAGGAGAGGACCCGCCTTCTCTACCTCTACCGCGACGATTTCCGTCGCCTCATCCGGGAGCGCTCCTCGATCGCCCTCTCGGTGATGACCGGCATCTCCTACATGGTGCGCAGCTCCAACGAGGCATTCGTCGAGGACCTTCGCAAGCGGAACGCCGAACTCGAGCGCGCCTACGCCCAGCTCAAGAAGGCGCACTCGGAACACCTGCGCTCGGAGCGGCTATCGACCCTCGGGAAAATCTCGTCCCTGATCCTCCACGACATCCGCAATCCGCTGTCCATCCTCAAGGGGCAGCTGCAGCTCATGCAGATGCGGCTCTCCGAGCCGGACAAGCTCGCCGC
>CAWHFT010000130.1:0-12018 GCA_963828175.1 uncultured Spirochaetota bacterium | reverse complement strand
CATATCCAGTAGTTCCACAAGATCTTCGCCATGGTTGAGACGGAGGTCACGGTCCACACCGGTTTTGGTGCAACCATCCGCAAGAAGTTCGACCTGCCCATGCCGGCCTTCGTTGCCTTTGACACCGACACCATCGAAAAGCTGGAGGCCTTCGAATTCGACGACCTCTTCGACGAGCGCCGCTATCTCCACGCCGGCGACGACCAGATCAACGGCGTGGGCGATGGCTTCGAGCGCAACCTTGCGCCGTTCGTCGATCGCGTTGCCGCCGAGTACGCCGATTTCCCGGTCTACGGCGGCGCGTCCGCGAAGCCCACGAGATGATCTGGCGTATCGTAGGCACGGAAAACGTCGTCATCCACCTGCTCAAGGAGATGCGCAGGCGAAAGAAGGGGCTGGGCCTGGCGACTCTCTGCGTCGGCGGCGGCCAAGGCGCGGCTTTTCTGCTCGAGGCGGAATGATATGGGCGCATTCAACTGACGGTCGACGAGCGCGGCGTCGCGACTCTCGTCTTCGACCTCCCGGGAGAGAAAGTGAACAAGCTCTCGGCGGCCGTCCTCGCCGAGCTTTCAGCCGTCCTCGACAGCTCGAGAAAAACGGCTCGATCCGCATCCTCAGCCTGAAGAGCGGCAAGAAGGGCATCTTCATCGCGGGGCCGACATCGCGGAGATCATGGGCTTGGGAAGCGCCGAGGAGGCGGCCGAAAAATCGCGGCTGGGACAGGAGCTGATGAGCCGCATCGCGGCCCTGCGCTTCCCCACCATCGCGGCCATCGACGGCGCCTGCGTCGGAGGCGGCCTCGAGCTCGCCCTCGCCTGCGCCTACCGAGTCGCGAGCGACGACGCCAAGACGTCGCTCGGCTTCCCCGAAGTCGGCCTCGGGCATCATCCCGGGCTGGGGAGGCACGCAGCGTGCGCCCAAGCTTTGCGGCCTCGTGGGCGCCCTCACCCTCATCACGAGCGGCAGGGCGGTCGACGGCAAGAAGGCCCTCGGCATGCGCCTCGTCGACGCCCTGTACCCGAAGGCGTTCTTCGAGGACGGGCTACGAAAATTCGTGGACGAGCTCCTCGGCGGCCGCGGACGGGCGCAGGTGCTTGCGCGTCGAAAGCGCCGGAAGGCGGGAGCGCGCTTCCTAGAGGGTACGGTCGTGGGCAGGGCGCTGGTGTACCGCAAGACCCGCGCGTCGATCGAGAAGGCCGGACACGGACATTACCCGGCTCCGCTCGCGGCGCTGGCGGTGCTGCGTAAGACCAGGCGTGGCAGTCTCGAGCGCGGCCTGCGGATCGAGCGCGAGGCCTTCGCGCTCCTCGCCGCCACGGACGTCTCGAAGAGCCTGATCCGCGTGTACACGGCGGGCGAGGACCTGAAAAAGGCGGTACCGGCCTCAGGATCGCCGCGCTCGATCGAGACGGCGGCGGTGCTCGGCTCAGGCGTGATGGGCGGCGCGATAGCGTGGCTCTTGAGCGACCGCGACATCCCGGTGACGATGGTCGATCTCGAATGGGACTTCGTCCGAAAAGGATTCGAGTCGGCCAAGGGCGTCTACGACGAGCTGCGCCGCGCCGGAAAGACCGACGAGCGAAACGTCGGCCTCAAGATGCACAAGATAAGCGGGTCCACCGATTACGGCCACCTCGCGGGGAAAGGCCTCGTCGTCGAGGCGATCGTCGAGCGGCTCGACGTCAAGCGCGCGGCCCTCGCCAAGGCCGAGGAGGCCGCCGGCGATCAGGCGATCCTTGCCTCGAACACGTCGTCGCTGTCGATCTCCGCGATGGCGTCCGCGCTCAAAAAGCCAGACCGCTTCGGCGGCTTCCACTTCTTCAACCCCGTGAGCAGGATGCCGCTCGTCGAGGTCGTCGCCGGCGAGCGGACGTCGGCCGACACGGTGGCGACGCTCGTGGCCTTCGCCAAGGCCCTGCGCAAGACGCCGGTCGTGGTGAAGGACTCCCCCGGCTTCCTCGTCAACCGCATCCTGATGGCCTACCTCAACGAGGCGGCGCTGATGGTCGAAGAGGGCGTCGATTACGACGCCGTCGATCGCGCGGTGTTCGGTTTCGGCATGCCGATGGGCCCTTTCACGCTGCTCGACGAGATCGGTATCGACATCGCGTCCGAAGTGGGCAAGAGCCTCGCCGGCGCTTTCGAGTCGCGCGTCAAGGCGAGCACGCTCTTCGAGGCGCTCCGCGAGGCCAAGCTGCTCGGCAAGAAGACGGGGGCGGGCTTCTACCTGCACGGCCGCGGAGGACGCGCGGTCAATCCAAAAGCCATGGCGCTCGTTCGCGGGCGCTATGCCGCGCGGAACGGCAAGGGTTACTCGGCCGACCAGATCGTCAGGCGCTGCATCTACCTTATGATCAACGAGGCGTCGCTCTGCCTCCAGGAAGGCATCGTCGAGCGGCCGGATTTCCTCGACATGGCGCTGATCCTCGGCATAGGCTTTCCGCCCTTCAGGGGCGGACTGCTGCGATTCGCCGACAGCATCGGCGTGTCGTCGGTCGTCGATTCGCTGAAGGCCCTGGAGCAGGAACTGGGCGGCCGCTTCGAGCCGTCGGCCCTGCTAGTGGAAAAGGCCGCCCGCGGTTTCTACGGGTGAGAGCTGAGCCTATCGGCTATTTTCCGCGAGGCCCTCTCGACCCCGCTGTCCTCGAAGCTCCTGTTCGATCTCGCATTTGACCGCGCTTCCTCGAGCAGGTAGGCGTAGAGCTCTAGGAATTCGGAGACGTCTTTCCCCGCCTCGCTCTGCTGCTGGATGTACGAGGCGCAGGCGACAAGGACGAAAGCGTCCATGCTCAGGGCGCTGAGGCGTCGGAGCAGGTACTCACGGCCCGAAATCGAGGCGCCGTATCGAGACAGGGCCCGGATCGCGTTTCTCCGAAAGACGCGGAGGTTCCCGGCGGCGAAGGCCAGGCCTTCCCTCAGCGGCGCCATGACTTTGAGCGAGCGATGGCTCGGCCCGCCCAAGCGCGCGCCTGCGACGATGCGAAGCCCCTCGAGGGGGCCCGCCTTCTTGAGCGCCTTGCCTAGGTCGCGCGCATGGAACAGCGCGGGATAGATGGAGTGTATCTCCGTCGTCCCTTCGAACACCGTGGTGACCCGGGCGTCCCGCATCCGCTTTTCATAGGGCTGCGTCGCGAGATAGCCTGCTCCCCCAGCCGTCTGCAGGGCGTCGTAGAGGCTGTCCCATCCGCGCGTCGTCGAATAGAGCTTGCAATGCGAGCTCTCCTCGGCAACGTTGAGAAGGGGATGGGCCTCGAGGAGCTTGGCGGTGAAGTAGGTGAGGCAGGAGGCGGCGAAGCCGTGGGCCTTCGCCCTGGCGAGCTTTTCGCGGATGAGCTCGAAGCTGGCTATCGGCACGCCGAACTGGACGCGGTTGGCCGAGCGCGCGAGCATGTCGGAGAGGGACTGCTCCATCGCGCCCACCGATCCCGCGCCGAGACCAAGCCGCCCGTAGTTGAGGATGGTCATCGCGATCTTGAAACCGTCGCCGGGCTTGCCCAAGAGGTTCGCGGCGGGCACCTTGACGTCGACTAGGCCGACCATCGTGGTCGAGCTCGCCTTGAGCCCCATCTTCTTCATGTTGGGGCCGACCCTGAGGCCCTCGCTCTGCCGCTCGACGATGAAGGCGCCCATGAAGCCCGGCTTGGAAGCGTCCATCTGGGCGAAGACGGTGAAGCCGCCGGCATAGCCGCCGTTGGTGATGTAGGTCTTCTGGCCGTTGAGCGTGTAGTAGCTCCCGTCCGCGGACAGCTCGGCCCTGGTCTCGATGTGCTGGGCGTCCGAGCCGATCTTGGGCTCGGTGAGGGCGTAGGAGAAGATCGTCTCGCCGGTCGCGGCCTCCGGGAGGAAGCGCCGCTTCTGATCCTCGCTGCCGAAGAGGAGGAGGCCCTTGATGCCGATCGAGGTGTGCGCGAGCGGGGTCAGCGCCACGGCCACGTCGCTGCGGGAGATGTGCTGAACGACGAGGAGGTACTCGCTCAAGGACAGGCCCAGGCCTCCGTACTCCTTCGGAACCAGCAGGCCGAAGATCCCGATCTTGCCGAGCTCGGCGATGAGCGTCTCGGGGAGAAAACCCTTCTCCTCGAGCTCCAGCGGCGGGTAGTCCTTCATCAGGGAATCGTAGGCCGCCGCGATGTCCCGGACGGCCCGAGTCGGCTCCATGGAAAAAGGCCTCGAGAAGAGCTCGGGGTCGAGGTAGCCGTCGTAAGCCTGCTTGAGGAATCCCAGCGGCGCGTCGGTGTTTTTCATGCTCTCCTCAGTCTGATAATTTAAACTAACAAAACTTCATCCGCGAGTCAAAAACCTGGGCATCCGCGCCGGCTTCGAATTCTCAATAGCCGGCGGGCCTCGTCGTGGGCATCGCCTCCCCGGGCACGAAGAAGACGTTGTCGCGGAAATCCTCCTTGGGATTGCCGTCGCCGTAGGGATGGCTCTCGTTGGCGCTCGCGTGGCAGGTGATGCAGAAATTGCCCGTGAAGACGGTCTCCTTCCCTCCGGGAAGGCTCTTGGTGAGCCACAGCCAGCCGCCCCTCGAACGCGGGTCCTGCGGACGCTTTACCATGATAGTTAGCTGGATGGGCTTCTCGGCGGGCGCAGGCTTCGTGTTCGCGTAGACTTCCTTGACGATCACCGTCCCCGCGGGAAAGTCCCAGACGAGCTTGCCTCCAGACTGCTTGGGGACGGCCGTAAAGCCCAGGGCGTTCATCCGAGGCAGGCGGAACCGGTTCTCGTGCCCGGGGATGGGATAGTCGAGGACGACTTGGGTCGTCTTCGCCCAGCTCGTGTACTCCGGGGGAGCGTAAGTCTCCTCGGGCTTCGCACAGCCTCCAAAGAGGGCCATGACGGCGAGCCCGCACAGGCCGAGGGGAACCCACCAAAGGTGCGAGCGGCCTCTCATCGGCTGCCTCCCTGCGAAGCGTCGGCGGGGGGAGCCGAGCTTCCCTCGCCGCCGGGGACCAATAGCCAGACTTTCTGCGGCCGGGCCTTGCCCTTCAGCTTGGCGCCGAAAGGCCCCTTGAACGAAAACTCGGGCCCCGCCCCCGCCTTCGTCGCGTCGCTGACGATGACCTGCCCCGCCTTCGCGATCGAGCAAAGCCGAGAGGCCACGTTGACGGAGTCGCCGATCACGGTGAAGTCGGCGCGGCGCTCCGAGCCGATCATCCCCTGGATGATGAGGCCGCTGGCCGCCCCCACGCCGACGGCCAGGCCGTCGAAGTCCGCCGACCGCATCGCGCAGAGCCGCACGATGTCGCGCGCCGCCCGGCAGGCGCGAGTCTCCGCCCCCTCGCCCGAGAATACCGAAACGACCTCGTCTCCGACGAACTTGTCGATGTCGCCGCCCCATTCGTGGATGATCTCGGACTGCCTTTCGAGGAGGCGGTTCAGGGCCCGCACGACGCTGTCCGGGTCCACCCTCTCGGTGTAGGCAGTGAAGCCGCGGACGTCCGTGAAGAGCATCGTCCGCTGGACCCGCTCGGTCGTCTGCCCCTCGGCGATCGCGCCTATCGTGCCTTTGGACACGTATTTCGTCAGCTCGAAGCGCTCGCGCAGGCCTCCCACCATCTGGTTGACGGTACGGGCGAGATCGCCGATCTCGTTCTTGGCGAGCAACTCGACCCGGCCCTCGAAGACCCCGTTGGCGACCTGGGAGCAGAGTCCTCCGATGGCCTGGATGGGCGAGAGGACCAGCGATCGCAGGAAGCTTCCAATGAAAAAGGCGAGCAGGCCCACGACGATGATAAAACCCGCGACGCCGCCGCCTATCGTGAGGTTCTGAGACTGTATGGTGGAGGTCACGTCCGAGCGGATGTCGATGACTCCGCGGACCGTGTGGTCGGCGCCGTGGCAGACGGTGCATTTGGGCAGGTTGATCAAGGGCCTGAGCGCGCGAAAGTACGTGCGTCCGCCCTCGCTCTCGCGGAAGAAGACCTCTTGCGGCGGATTGGCCGTGGCCTCGGCGAAATGCGCCGTCGTCTCCCTTTGCGAGGGAGGAAAGGGTTGCGGCCGCGGCGCGAATTTCTCCTGCATCAGGCGGGAGTCGACGCGCTGGATCGTCGCGTTGTCCGAAAAGGCAGCCGTCCCGTCGCGCCTGTATAACGATATGGACGACTCGGGATCCGAAAGAGAAATCTGCCCGACAAACTTGACCGCCAACGGCGCGTCGCCCGGCAGCATGAAGTTGGCGATGGATGTGTAGATGATGTTCCCCTGCTGAAGCAGATTGCTCCTGGTGAGCATGTCCCGCGACGAGAGAAGGGAGGCCGTGAAAGCCACCAGCACGAGTCCTACGCCTGTGGCGAGGGCGAGCACCAAGAAAAAATTGACCCTGAAGGTTATCGAGCGGAAGTGATATTGCCGTTTCGCCATGACCGAAATATAGAGCCGGACTGGAATTAACGCAAGCAAAGGACATGGATGAGGAACCAGTTGACACTTAATTAATACTGTAGTAGCTTAATTATTAATGAAGTATCAGTTCGGGGAAAAATTGCGCTCCGTCAGGGAAAAACGCGGCCTTACACTCAAGCAGGTGGCGGCGGCGGTCGGCGTCACCGAAAGCCAAATCTCCCAGATCGAACGCAGCAAGGTCATGCCGGCCGTCGACACGCTCCTCGACATAGCCGGATTCCTCAACCTGGACTTGGAGCACCTTTTCGCCGATTACCGCAAGGAGCATCCGATCCACGTGCTCAAAGCCGCGGATCGCCCTCGCTACGAGGCGGACGGGACGGTCTACGAGCTCCTCTCGCAATCGGAGGAAGGCGAATACGGGATCGAAGCCTATCTCCTGACGGTGAGCCCGGGCTCGAGGAGAGGAAGCTCGGAATACGGGCATATCGGCAAGGAAATGGGCATCATCCTCGAGGGCAAGGCCGAGATGAGCTGCGGGGGACAGAGCTACGAGCTGGAAACGGGGGACAGCGTGAGCTTTTCCTCGGACGTGCCGCATTTATTGAAGAACGCGGGGGAGCTCCCCCTTAAAGCCTTTTGGGTGGTCACCCCGCCCAAAGGATTGATGCCATAGCCTCGATAAAGGAGTCAATTTTGGGAAAGACGATCGCGCAGAAAATTTTCGACGCCCACGTCGTGGATCATCCCTTCGGCGACACCTTCGTCCTCAAACTGGACGCGGTCTTCTGCCACGAGATCACCACGCCTATCGCCATCGACGACCTCGTGAACAAGGGCATGGACCGCGTCTTCGACCCCTCGAAGATCAAGGCGGTGATCGACCATGTCACCCCGGCCAAGGACTCCAAGACGGCCGTCCAAGGCAAGACGCTCAGGGATTGGGCGCGGCGCCACGAGATCGCGGATTTCTTCGACATTGGGCGCAACGGAGTCTGCCACGCGCTCTTCCCGGAAAAGGGCTTCGTCAGGCCGGGCTATACCATCATCATGGGGGACAGCCACACCTGCACGCACGGAGCCTTCGGAGCCTTCGCAGCGGGAGTCGGCAGCACGGACCTGGAAGTCGGGATACTGAAGGGTGTCTGCGCCTTCCGCGAGGCGCGGACGATCAAGGTGGAACTCGCGGGAGCCTTGAAACCGGGCGTCGTCGCCAAGGACGTCATCCTGAAGGTGATCGCCCAGCTCGGCGTGAACGGCGCCACCGACAAGGTGATCGAGTTCACGGGAAGCGTCGTCGACGCGATGTCCATGGAAGGCAGAATGACCCTGTCCAACATGGCCGTCGAGGCGGGCGGAACCTCCGGCATCTGCAATCCGGACATGGCGACGGTGGACTATCTCTGGCCTTTCATCGAAGGGGATTTCAAGAACAAGAACGAAGCCCTCGCCTCGTACCGCCGGTGGGCATCGGACGCCGACGCCGAGTACGACCGCGTCCTTCGCCTCGACCTTTCGAGCCTGGAACCGGTGGCCACCTTCGGCTACAAGCCGGACCAGGTCAAGACGATAAGGGAACTCGCCGGCACGCGAGTGGACCAGGTCTATATCGGCAGCTGCACGAACGGACGCATCGAGGACCTGCGCGCGGCCGCAGCCGTGATCAAGGGCAAGCGCGTGGCGGATTCAGTGCGCGCCATCCTGAGCCCCGCGACGCCAGCGGTCTACCAGCAGGCGATGAAAGAAGGCCTCATCCAGGTTTTCATGGACGCGGGCTACTGCGTCACCAACCCGACCTGCGGCGCGTGCCTTGGCATGTCCAACGGCGTCCTCGCCGAGGGCGAGGTCTGCGCCTCGACGACCAACCGCAACTTCTTCGGCCGCATGGGCAAGGGCGGCATGGTCCACCTGATGAGCCCGGCCAGCGCTGCCGCCGCCTCGATCGCGGGGGCGATCGAGCCCGCCGAGGAGGCCAGGCATGCCTGATTGGAACCCCGAGCTCTACCTGAAGTTCGGCGCGGAACGCACGCGCCCGGCGCTGGACCTCGCGCTGCGTGCGCGGACGCTGGTCGAGGCGGCCGCAACTGCGCGGCCCACGGCCGCTGCCGTTCCCGGCGCGGCCGCCGCATCGGCCGCCATCCTCGACCTGGGCTGCGGCCCCGGCAACTCCACGGCCGTCCTCGCGGCGGTCTTTCCCGGCGCCGCGTTCGTCGGCATCGACAGCTCGCCCGACATGATTTCCACGGCGCGGGCGAGCGGCCTCGCTGCCGAGTGGCAGGTGGCGGACGCTTCGATTTGGGAGCCCGGGCGGAGCTTCGGCCTCGTCTTCTCCAACGCGGTCCTGCAGTGGATCCCCGACCAAGTACGGCTCCTCGCGCGGATGTGGAGCTGGCTCGCCCCCGGCGGCGTGCTGGCGGTCCAGGTGCCCGGCAACGGCGGGTCGCCTCTTCACCGCGCGCTGCGCAGGACTGCCGCGGACGCCGCCTGGCGCAGCCGATTCGCCGGTCGCGCTAGCGGCGTGGACGACGCTATCCGCTACCAGGAACCGCCTTTCTACTACGATACGCTCGCCCCGCTGGGCGGTACGGTCGATATCTGGGAGACGACATACTGGCACCTCCTCGGCGGCCAGGCGGCGCTGATCGACTGGTATTCAGGCTCCGGGATGCGCCCGTGGCTCGAGCGGCTGGGCGAGGCCGAAGGACAGGCCTTCAAGCAGGCCGTACTCGATGCCGCCGCGCCCGAATATCCCGTTCGCCCGGACGGCAGCGTGTTCTTTCCCTTCCGTCGCATTTTCGTGACGGCAGTCAAGGCACCACAAGGAGTTGCTCAATGAAATCATTCGACGGAAAGGTTCTCTTCCTGGACCGCGGCGATATCAACACCGACGAGATCATCCCCGCCAAGTACCTCAGCGAATCGAGCAAGGCGGCCCTCAAGCCCAATCTGCTGGAGGACCTCAAACTGGCGGGCTTCGACCCCAAAAAGGATATCGTCGGCAAGACGGCCATCGTGAGCCGCGAGAACTTCGGCTGCGGGTCCTCGCGCGAGCACGCGCCGTGGGCCCTCGAGGTCAACGGCATCAACGCCGTCGTCGCGACTTCCTTCGCGCGCATCTTCCGCGGCAACATGTACAACTGCGGCATGCTGGCGCTCGGCCTCGGGCCTGATGCGATCGACGAGCTGTTCCAAGCCTTCGCGGGGAAAGAGACGAGGATGAAGATCGACTGGGCCGCCCAGCTTGTCGCCTTCGAGGCGGATGGAGTGCGCAAAAGCTACCCGATGAGGATGGACGATTTCGAGAAGGCACTGGTCGAGGCGGGCGGCTGGGTGGAGTACGCCCAAGCACGGTATTAGACAAGATTCCACCTTGACACGAACCACATTAGGATTAGGCTTCGAAAGGGGTCTCCAACTAATGTTGAATCGATTTCTCTCAAGACTGCTTCAAACGGGGATTGATGACAAAACCGACGCATCCCTTGTCAAAAATATTCGAGTCCTCAATGGCATCGTCCTGCTGGTGCTGGCCAGCCAGATATCCACGCTGCCGCTGACCTTGTATTTCTTCAAATATGCGAGTCCCTTGCTCTACGTTTGCCTTCTGATGATTTGCCTGACGAGCCTGGGCCTGGTCCTCAACAAGTTCAAGAAGCACTTCGCGGCCTCGCTCGTCGGCGCCCTGGCCTCCATCAACAACATTTCCCTCTACACGCTGTTCCTAGGTACGAGGTCGAACGTCCACTTCCTCATGCCGGCGGTCATGATAGGGGCGTTCTACTATTTCCCCTACAATCGGACAAAGGCGATGTTCGGCGTCACCGCCTTCAGCCTACTCGCCTTCATTGCCTTGGAGGTCCGGTCCTTCACTAACCCACCCCTCCTGCAGCTGCCCGACAGTGCCATCAGGATAATGATAGTCTTCGTGGACCTGACCTTCGTGTTCATCACTTTCGGATTCATGTACTATGGCTATTATATCTACCGCGCAATCCGAGACGAACTTGAAGAAAGAACGAGAGAAATCGGAAAGCCTCCTCCTCAATATATTGCCAGTTCACATAGCGGAAAGGCTCAAGAGCGGCGAGACCTCGATTCTCCGAGCGCTACGACAAAGTCGCCATCCTCTTCGCCGACCTCGTCGGCTTCACCACCTATTGCTCCGATAACGCATCCGATTCGATCGTGAAGATCCTCAACGAGATATTCTTCGCGTTCGACAGCGAAGACCGAGGAATTAGGGCTGGAGAAGATCAAGACCATTGGCGACGGGTACATGGTTATGGGCGGCGGGCTATCGAAGGACGCGAATTTCCTCAAAACCATCGATCTCGGCGATTTCATGATCAGGTTCGTTGAGCAATTCAACGCCGCTCACCGGCTGAACTTCTCCATACGGGTCGGCATCCATGTCGGCAGTGTGACTGCCGGTGTCATTGGCAAGACGAAATTTTCCTTCGACGTCTGGGGCGACACGGTGAATGTAGCCAGCAGGATGGAATCGACGGGCGTGCCGATGCAAATCCACATTTCCGACGACGTCGCAAAGTGCCTAACAGACAAGAGCCGATGCGATTACAGAGGCGAGATCGACGTCAAAGGCAAAGGGAAGATCAAGACCTACATCATAAACAGGTACTATCGGGATCCGGTCGCCATCGGCGCTGTCGTCCCATAATTTTACAAGTTCAATTTTTAGGATAAATAATGAAGCCACTCCTTTTTGACAGTCCGCGGGGTGAGCTCAAATTTGCAGTCCATCTTTTTTCTAGCTTTTGGAACCTCATTGAAGCGTAATATTCATTGGTTGCTGGATCATTCTCATAGAAAACTTCTCTGTCAATATCATATCCAGTGAGGAGGACAGCATGCGATGCGGTACCCTTGTCGGCGGCCCTTATATTTACTACTACAAGAATATTTCTTGATAATAAGTATTCAAGATCAAAAAAGGTGAGATGGTCGGCATATTCGCAGCGATACCCAAAATACTTTGCTATTCTCGCCAGCCCCTTCATGTCATTCCCATAGTTCAGGACGTCATTTTCGCTTGTTCCCGAGATTTCCCATACTATTTCTTTATCAAGGGGATCCCGATTTTCCCCTTCATAATATGAAATAGCCATTGCTACCGAAGTCGTTGCACATGATACATTGTCATTCTGCGCGATATGCACAACATTCATGCTCACGTTCTTCGGCAGGGCAACTGTTTTTGGGTTTGGAATCGAAATGCCCTTGATGGAATTGGATTCTCCGTTTGGATCGCTTTCTATGGGTTGGACCTGGGCAAGAATCCAAGTTGCCATACAGATTAGCAACATCGAATGCAACACCTTCTTCATTGGGAAGTCCATTATCCCTCTACTCCTTTCATGGGCAGCGGCCTCCTGCCGTCCCAGCGCCCCCAAAAGAAGTCAAGATAGTTTACGCCACGGGGAGGGCGAAACTATATGAAGTATTCGATGGGATTCCGAGCCGCCGTCGTCAAGAAGACGCAGGACGGCAGCGGACGGAGCGTTAGCGAAGTCGCCAGAGAGAGCGGAATCAGCGCGATCACCATCACGAACTGGATAGGGCAGTACAAAGCTGGTACACTGAGCTTGGATGGCTGCGACGGGCTCACGCCAGCGCAACGCGGTCCCGGAGAAAAACTAACTCTTTTGTGTGTTT
>CAWHFT010000129.1:0-11667 GCA_963828175.1 uncultured Spirochaetota bacterium | reverse complement strand
TTTCTTCGCCGTTGGCGGAGCTACTGGTTTACCGTTCGTATTGCTGGCTACGCGATCTGGTTCACCTTCACCATCATCGAGGAGGATTATTGCGACGGCCTGTGCTGGAAGCACCTCATCGAGGAGGAGCACTTCCAGCTCGACTTCGCTGTCTCCACCAAGCAACAGGCTGCCAGCTCTACCGCGGCCGCCGCGGGCACTGGAAATCCAGATCGACATCAAGGGCGTCTCGGCCCACGGCTCGGCGCCCGAGCGCGGCGAGAGCGCGGCGTACAAGGCGTCGCACGCCGCCCTGGCGCTGGAGTCGCACTTCGAGACGCGCGGGTTCGAACCCGACGACGACGGGTTCCTGGGCAGGCACCATCGTCGTCTCGCAGATCAAGGTGCAAGGCCCATCGCAGTGCGCGGTGCCCGACCAGGCCATGCTCTACTGCGATCGTCGTCTCACCTGGGGCGAGGACGAGAAGCTCGCGATAGGCCAGGTCGAGGCCGCGCTTACGACCGCCGGCGTCGACAAGTTCACGGTGAAGATGCCCGAGTACTCGCAGAGCGCCTACACCGGGAAAGTCTCAAGCAAGAGCTCTACTTCCCCACCTGGAAGATCCCGGCCGACCATCCCCTGGTGCTGTCGGGCATCGACGCCTACGAGGGCCTCTACGGGTCGGCTCCGATCGTGGACAAGTGGACCTTCTCCACGAACGGCGTCGCCATCTGCGGCCGGCACAAGATCCCCGTGATCGGCTTCGGCCCCGGCGACGAGTCGCAGGCCCACGCCCCCAACGAGATCACCCGCGTCGACGACCTCGAAAAGGCCTCGGCCTTCTACGCCGCCCTGCCGTTCGCGCTCGAGAAGCGGGAAAGCGCGGAGAAGCGCGCGTGAGATGGAGCTATCGCTGCCCGAGCTGCGGGGCCGAGTACGACATCGAGCCGGGCCGGTACCTGTGCGGGCCCTGCTCGGCCGGTAACGCGCCCGGCATGCCGCTGGGCGGCGTCCTCGAATGCGCCTTCGAAACGCCCGCGGGCGAAGCGCCGCCGCGGCCCGAGGCGGGCGGATCCCGCTTCCGGTCGAGGCGGAGCACTTCCCCCCCGATTCCCGTGGGCGACACGCCGCTCTGGGCGCCGACCCGGCTACGCTCCGAGCTGGGCTTCCCCGGCCTCTGGCTCAAGGACGATACGTGCGAGCCCTCGGGCTCCTACAAGGACCGCGCCTCCTTCCTCGTGGCCGCGTTCGCGCGCAAGCACCGAATCGCCGAAGTCGCGCTCGCCTCGACGGGCAACGCGGCCTCGAGCATGGCCTGCGTGGGCGCGGCGGCCGGGCTCAAGGTGACCGTCTTCCTCCCGAAGTCGGCGCCGATCGCGAAAAGGATCCAGGTGCTCCAATACGGGGCCGAGCTCCGCGAGATCGACGGCAGCTACGACGTCGCCTTCGACGCCTGCATGGAATACACGAAAGTACGGGGGTCCTCTCGCGCAATACCGCCTACAACCCGCTCACCATCGAGGGCAAGAAAACGGCGGCCTTCGAGATCGTCCGCGCCCTAAAAGGCGCGATCGACCACGTCTTCGTGCCCACCGGGGACGGGGTCATCCTCGCCGGCCTGTACCGCGGCTTCGAGGACCTCCTCGCCATGGGCGAGATCCAGAGGATGCCGAAGCTGTGGGCGGCCCAGGCGGAGGGCTCCAGCGCGATTGCACGGGCCCTCGAGGCGGGCGGCTTCGATGCCGGCGGCTTCGAGTTCCGGGCCTCGAGCACGATCGCGGACTCGATAGCCGTCGACGCGCCGCGCAACGGCGTCTTCGCCCTTGCCAAGCTGCGCGCTCACGGCGGCGCGGCGATGGTCGTCTCGGACCAGGAGATCCTCGAGGCGCAAGTCCTCGCCTCATCGCGCTCCGGTCTCTTCGCCGAGCCTTCGAGCGCGTGCGCCCTCGCGGCTTTCATGAAGGCGCGAGCCTCCCTCGGGAAGCGCGACGTCGCCGTCGTCATGCTGACCGGCTCGGGACTGAAAGACATCAAGAGCGCCGCCCTCGCGGTGAACGCCACGTACTAGAATAGAGGTCAAGGAGCCACCGATGATCGACCTGAACGTGAACGAGGCCCAGAGGAAAAAAAACGTCCAGCGCTGCAAGGAGAAGGGCATCCTCCTGCCTACTTACGCCCAGATGCGCGATCCGTCCAAGGTTCCCGAGGCAATAAAGAAAGAGCTCTCGGGCATCGGCCTCTGGGACGTGCACAGCCGCAACCTCTTTCGCGTGACCTGGCACAACGAGCCCAAGGCCAAGGGCGGGGCCTTCGGCGGAGTGAACTTCATCGAGCTGCCGAGCTCGATCACGGGCACCAAGGCGCGCATCGTGGGCCTGGCGGGCAAGTGGTTCCCCACGGGCGCCCACAAAGTCGGCGCCGCCCTCTCCTGCCTGCTGCCCGAGCTCGTGACCGGCCGCTTCGATCCGACGACCAAGAAGGCGGTGTGGCCGAGCACGGGCAACTACTGCCGCGGCGGGGCGTACATCTCGCGCCTCCTCTCCTGCCCCAGCATCGCCATCCTGCCCGCCGGCATGTCCAAGG
This sequence comes from uncultured Spirochaetota bacterium, assembly GCA_963828175.1. GTDB lineage: Bacteria > Spirochaetota > Spirochaetia > Treponematales > Rectinemataceae > UBA1306. The sequence goes on along the minus strand of CAWHFT010000129.1, from coordinate 9,104 downwards.
AGCGCTTCGAGTGGCTGCGGACGATGGCCGAGGAAGTGATCGCGACCCCCGGCTCCGAGTCCAACGTCAAGGAGATCTTCGACAAGTGCATCGAGCTCGAGGCCACCCGTCCCGAGGCCGTCATCTTCAACCAGTTCGACCAGCTGCCCAACCACCTCTGGCACTACGCCGTCACGGGCCCGGCCATGGAGGAAGTCTTCCGCCGGATCGCCCGAGCGGGCGACGCGGTCGCCGGCGCCGTCCTCTCTTCCGGGTCGGCGGGGACGCTCGGCTCGGGCTCCTACCTGCGCGACACCTTTCCCGGGGCCAAAGTCGCGGTGGCCGAGGCCCTCCAGTGCCCGACGATCCTCGAGAACGGCTTCGGCGAGCACCGCATCGAAGGCATCGGCGACAAGCACATCCCCTGGATCCACAACCTCCGCGAGACCGACGCCGCCGTCGGCGTGGACGACGAGCTGCCGATGCGGCTAATCCGCATGTTCAACGAGAAGGCCGGCCGGGCCGCCCTCGCGGAGGCCGGCGTCCCCGCCGATATCGCCGCCAAGCTGGATTGGATCGGCATCTCGGGCGTCGGCAACCTCATCGGCGCGATCAAGTTCGCCAAATACTACGAGCTCGGCGAGCATGACGTCGTCTTCACGATGTTCACCGACTCGATGGAGATGTACCAGAGCCGCCTCGCGGAGCTCACCGCCGAGCGCGGAGAGTACGACCAGCGCCAGGCCGACCGCGACCTCGAGGCGCTGTTCTCGGTCTCCGTCGATCACGTCCTGGAGCTCTCGCAGGTGGACAAGAGGCGCATCCACAACCTCAAGTACTTCAGCTGGATCGAGCAGCTCGGCAAGAGCGTGAGCGAGCTGCGCGCCCAGTGGGACGACTATCGCGCCTACTGGGGCGGCCTGCGCGCGCAGCTGGGAGAGCTCGACGCGATGATCGACGACTTCAACCGCGAGGTCCTGCGTTGATCCTCCTGAAGAATTGCTACGCCATTTTTCGCGGCCTCGACTCCACCCAGTTCACGCAGAATGCGCAGCGTTCTGCAGGCGATCGGTCTATGACCGATCGCCGCGGGCCGAAGGCCGAGAGTGCGGACATCCTCATCGAGAAGAATCGCATAACGCGCATCGGTCCTTCGATCGCCGCGCCGGCCGGAGCCAGGGTGATCGACGCCTCGCGCCACGTCGTGCTGCCGGGACTCGTGAACACGCACCACCATTTCTACCAAACGCTCACGCGCGCCCTGCCGGCCGTGCAGGACGCCAAGCTCTTCGACTGGCTGACGTACCTCTACGAAATCTGGAAGGGGGTGGACGAGGACGCGGTCTACTGGTCCTCGCGGCTCGCGATGGCCGAGCTCCTCAAGACGGGCTGCACGCTCACCACGGACCACCACTACCTCTATCCGCGCGGATTCAATGACGACCTGCCCGGCATCCAGTTCGCCGCCGCGACGGAGCTCGGCATCCGTTTCGCGCCGACGCGCGGCTCGATGTCGCTCTCGAAAAAGGACGGCGGCCTGCCCCCCGACACGGTCGTCCAGGACGAGGACCGAATCCTCGCCGAGTGCCAGTCGACTATCGAGACCTACCACGACCCGGCTCCGGACTCGATGCGCAAGGTCTCCCTCGCGCCCTGCTCGCCCTTCTCCGTCTCGGAGAAGTCGATGCGCGAGACCGCCGAGCTCGCGAGGCGCAGCGGCGTGCGGCTGCACACCCATCTCGCGGAGACCGCCGACGAGGACGAGTACTGCGTCGCCTCCTACGGCCGAAGGCCGCTCAGGCTCATGGAGGACTGCGGCCTGGTCGGGAACGACGTCTGGTACGCCCACGGGATTTTCTTCGACGACGACGAGCTCAAGCTCCTCGCCCGCACCAAGACCGGCATCGCGCACTGCCCATCATCCAACATGAGGCTGGGCTCGGGCATCGCCCGCGTCCGCGAAATGCTCGACCTCGGCGTGCCCGTCGGCCTGGGGGTGGACGGCTCGGCCTCCAACGACTCCTCGGACATGCTCGGCGAGGCGAGGCAGGCGATGCTCCTCCAAAGGGTCAAATATGGGTCGAGCGCGCTATCGGCGCGCGAGGCCCTGTCCATCGCCACCGAGGGCGGCGCGAGGATCCTCGGCTACGATAGGCTCGGCCGGATCGAGGAAGGCTGGATCGCCGACCTCGCCCTCTTCGACGTGATGAAGCTCGAGTACGCCGGCGCGCAGGCCGACCCGGTTGCCGCCCTCCTCCTGTGCGGCTACGACCATGGGGCGGACCATGTCATCGTGAACGGCGAGCTCGCCCTCGAGTCGGGTCGCCTCGTCGGTCCGGGCATACGGGACGGGATGGACGAGGAAGCCATCCGGGTCAGCGCCAACCGCGCCTCGCGCAAGCTCCTGGAAAAGGCAGGCTTAGCGAGATGACCACGGTCCAGCGATACGTCAAGGTCGCGAGCGCATTGGAGGCCCTCGCCGCGAGGCGAGCCGACCCGGCCGCCCGGTATCTAGCAGGCGGCACGGTCCTCCTGGCGGGCGACGGCCGCGACAAGCCCGAGTCGGTCATCGACCTCGGAGAGGCGCTGCCGAGGCTCCTTTCCCGCGCGGCGACGCCGGAAGGCACGGACATGCTGGCGATCGGAGCCGGCTGCACCTTCCAGGACATCGCCGATTCGCCCCAGTCGCCTCCCTGCCTCTCCGAGGCGGCCCTGACGATGGTGAACCGCAACACGCGCAACCGCGGTACCCTGGGCGGGAACCTCGGCGCCGACAAATCCTGCTCGAGTCTCATCCCGCTCCTCGTCGCCCTCGACGCCGAGGCCGAAGTCGTCTCGCCGTCCGCCCCCGAGCCTCGGCGGATCGGGCTCGAGGCATGGCTGCGCTCTCGGGCCGAGGAGCCGCGGCTCGAGAGCGCGTCGGACCTCGTCCTTCGCGTTTTCGTGGCATTGAAGCAACGCCGACGCGCGGCTTACCGCCGCTGGAATCGCGTCTCCTGCGACCTCTCGGTCCTCGGCGTCGCGGTAGCCTTCGAGGCCGAGCGCACCGACGCGGGCATGGTGCCCCACGGCCTGCGCATCGCGTTGGGCGGCCTCGGTCCCAAGGCCAGGCGGTTCCCGAACCTCGAGGCGCTCTTCGAGGGAAGGCCACTGCCCCTGCGCGGGGAGATCGAGGCCGCGGCCGCCCCCTTGCTCAAGCCCATCGACGATCTCAGGGCCAGCGCCGCCTTCAAACGCCTGCGAGGCGCCCAGCTCGTCGCCGACGCGCTGATCGACGCCGACGGTCGCGTCGGCGCGGAGGCCCGCGAATGAAGACCTCCTTCAGGCTCAACGGCAAGAACGTGGCCTGGGACCTCCAGCCCGGCGCGTCCCTGCGCGACGCGCTGCGCGCCAAGGGCATCGTCTCGGTGCGCAACGGCTGCGACGGCGAGGGCTCCTGCGGCCTGTGCGCGGTCCTTCTCGACGGCGTCTCGGTCAACTCCTGCCAAATCCTCGCAGTCCAGGCCCAGGGCCGCGACGTCCGGACCGTCGACGGCCTCTCCAAGGGCCGCGAGCTGTCGATCGTGCAGCGCGCCCTCGTCGACGCGGCCTGCGTCCAGTGCGGGTACTGCACCCCGGCGGTCGCCCTGGCGATCCACGAGCTTCTCGAGCGGTCCCGTAAAGCCGGAAGAGCGAGCCTTCGCGAGAGGCCATAGCCGACGCGCTCTCGGGCACCATGTGCAGGTGCACCGGCTACGCGCAGTTCTTCAACGCAGTCCGCATCGCCGCCAAGCGCATGGCCGAGCCCGGCTATGGCGAGGCGGCAGCCCCCCGAGTTTCGCCCCGACCTGCGACACATCGGCAAGGATCGCGAGAAAGTCGACGCCGCCCGCCTGGCCCTCGGCGAGCGAGCCTTCGTCGAGGACCGCGTCGACGCCGACGCCTGCCACCTTCTGATGCTGACGAGTCCCCATGCCCACGCGTGGATAAAATCGATCGACGCTACCGCCGCCGAGGACATGCCCGGCGTCGTCGCCGTCCTCACACATCTCAATTGCCCCGACCAGGTCTACACCACCGCCGGCCAGGGCTTCCCCGAGCCTTCGCCGTACGATCAGCGTATGTTCTCCAAGAAAGTGCGGCACGTCGGGGACCGCGTCGCGGCGGTCCTGGCCGAAAGCACCGAGGAGGCCCAAGCCGCGCTCGAGGCGATCCGCGTGGACTACGAAGTGCTCGAGCCGGTGGTGTCGATCGCGCAGGCGCGGGACTCCCGGCGCTCCGTGGTCCACTCGGGCGCGGTGAGCTATGTCGCCGGCGAGCCGCCCGCCGGGACCGAGACCGCCGGAGACGGCCGCGACGACCCGATCGTCTACCAGTTCCCGCTCGGCTCGGACCCGCATCGCAATCTTGCGGCCAGCGCCGCAGACGGCATCGGCGACGTCGAGGCGGGCTTCGCCCAAGCCGACCTGGTGATCGAGCGGACCTATAAGACCAACCGCGTCCAGTGCACGCCCATGGAGCCCCACGTCGTCTACGCACGCATCGACTCGGGCCGTCTCGTGCTCCGGGCATCGACGCAGGTGCCGTGGCACGTCAGGCGGATCGTCGCGCGCGCTATCGGGATCCCCGAGAACAAGGTGCGCGTCATCAAGGAGCGCGTCGGCGGGGGCTTCGGGGCCAAGCAGGACATCGTCGTCGAGGACGTCGCGGGCTACCTCGCCTGGAAGACCGGACGACCCGTGTTCTTCCGCTACGACCGCGAGCAGGAGTTCGTCGCGTCGCGGACGCGGCACGCGATGGAGATCCGCGTGAAGCTCGGCGCGAAGAGCGACGGCAGGCTCACCGGCCATCCTCATGCGCCTCGACGCGGACACCGGGCCCTACGGCCAGCACTGCCTCACCGTGCCGATGAACGCCGTCTCCAAGAGCCTGCCCCTGCTGCTGTGCGACAACGCCCGCTTCGAGGTGCAGCTCCTACTACACGAACCTCTCGCCGGCCGGCGCATACCAGGGCTACGGCGCGCCCAAGGGCTCCTTCGCCCTGCAGACCTGCCTGGCCGAGCTGGCTTCGACGAGCTCGGTATGGACCAGCTGGAGATGATCGAGCGCAACCGCGTGCGCTCCGGAGCCCGCATCGAGATCCTTCGCAGCCTGGGCGAGGGCCGGGCTGGGCGCCGCCGTCACCTTGGGCGAGTGCGGCCTCGGCGACATGATAGAGCGCGGCAAGGCCGCGTTCTCTCGAATGCGCCGGCCGAGCGCGCTCGGTCGGATCCGAGTTCGGCTCTGCGGCCTCGGCGGAAAGGCCCCCAAATGCCAGGCGGCGGCGACTGGCGTGACGGGTCGCGGCGCGGTCATCGTCCAGCAGGGCTCCGGCCTTCCCGGCCTCGACGCCGCGAACGCGGAGCTGCGCCTCCTTTCCGACGGCACCCTTCTCATGCTCTCAGGCGGCGCCGACCTCGGCACCGGCCTGATACGGTCACCGCGAAATCGGCGGCCGAGATACTCGGCCTCGACATGGCGGACGTGGAGGTCGTCTCCGGCGACACGGACGTGACGCCCTTCGACAAGGGAGCCTACGCGTCCTCGGGCACTTACTTCTCGGGCAACGCGGCCCTGCGCGCCGCCGAGGACCTCCGCGACAAAGCCTTCGCCGCCGCCGCCGCCATCCTCGGCGAGGAAGCCGGCAGGCTCAGGATCGCGCACCGGGGCCGCATTGTCGGGGCAAAGCGGGGAAGTGAGCCTCGCGAGACTGGCCCACATCTCCGTGCAGGGTGAAGGCCACCATGAGCTGGTCGGCTTCGGCATCGTTCAAGACCGATCATGCCGCCTTCCCCTACGGCGCCCACTTCGTCGAGAGTGGCGGTGAACACGCGCACGGGCGAAGTCAGGTCAAGCGCTACCACGCCTATCAGGACTGCGGCACGCCGATCAATCCGGCCCTCGCGATGGGACAGATCTACGGCGGAGTCATGAAGGCGATAGGACACTCGCTCTACGAGGAGATGATCTACGACGACGAGGGACGTTGCGTCAATCCGCGCTTTCTCGACTACAAGATACCTTCGATCTATGAGGTGCCTGAGGATTTCCACGTCGAGCTCATGCCCGTGGCCGACGAGATCGGGCCCTTCGGCGGCAAGAGCGTATCGGAGATATCCCTCAACGGGGCGGCACCCGCTATAGCCATCGCGATACACGAAGCGGTCGGCGCATGGGTGAGGGAATGGCCGTTTACGCCCGAGCGCGTGCTGCGGGCGATGGGAAAACTATAGAGAAAGATTGGGAGGAAGGGCATGGACACGAAAAAAATTTCGAATCTCATCGATCAATTGAAGACCAGGAAGATCGCGATGCACGGCAAGGACTTCCTCCTCACCTGGGAGAAGTCGCGGGACGAGCTCGAGGCCACCTTCCTCGTCGCCGACGCGCTTCGCGCGATGCGCGAGGCCGGCATCTCGCCGCGGCTCTGGGATTCGGGGATCGCGGTCTCCAACTTCCGCGACAACTCCACGCGCACCCGCTTTTCCTTCGCCTCGGCCTGCAACCCCCTCGGCCTCTACGTCGGACCTCGACGAGGGGAAGAGCCAGATGGCCCATGGGGAGACCGTCCGGGAGACGGCCAACATGATCTGCTTCCTCGCCGAGGTCGATCGGCATCCGCGACGACATGTATCTCGGCGAGGCGACAAGCCTATATGAGGGAGGTGGCGCCGCGCCGTCACGAGGGATCTGAAGGCGGGGTGCTGCAGTCAGCGTCCCAGCATCGTCAACCTGCAGTGCGACGTCGACCACCCCACTCAGACCATGGCCGACTTTCTCCATCTGAAGGCGCACTTCGGCTGACTCGAGGGGCTCGGGGCAAGAAGATAGCAATGAGCTGGGCGTATTCGCCGAGCTACGGCAAGCCGCTCTGCGTGCCGCAGGGCATCATCGGCCTGGCGACGCCGACTCGGCATGGAGTGGTCCTCGCGCATCCCGAGGGCTACGAGCTCATCCCCGAAGTGCGTTGATCTAGCGCGGGCAAACAGGCCGCGGCATCGCGGCGGCTCATTCAGCCGTGCCACGCGATGGAGGAGGCCTTCGAGGGCGCGGACGTCGTCTATCCCGAAGTCTGGGCGCCCTTTGGGGTCATGCAACGCCGACGCCGCTGCTGAAGGCAGGCGACCAAGCGGGGCCCTGAAGGAACTCGAGAAGGCCTGCCTCGGCGAACAACGCCCGCTTCAAGGACTGGGAATGCGACCGAGGCCAGAATGAAGCTGACCAGAGGCGGGAAGGCGCTCTACATGCACTGCCTCCCCGCGGACATCACCGACGTCATCCTGCGCGCCGGCGAAGTCGCCGCCTCGGTCTTCGAACGCTACCGCGACGACACCTATCGCGAGGCCAGCTACAAGCCCTACGTCATCGCCGCCATGATCCTGCTCGGCCGCGCCGCCGATCCCGCCGCCACCCTCGCGCGCGTTCTGAAACGGGGGACTGAGCGCACGCTGGTTTTGTAGCAAGAACCGAGCGAGAGGGCCACCTTTAGCAAAGGTGGCCCCCTCGCGCTCCCCCTTCCAAATGGTCGTTGCGCACCGCGGGAAACAGCTATATAATTTGAGAAGGTGAATAATTTTTAATAAATAGACGAGGTAAGTAAAATGGACGACGGATTCTATCTCTTCAGCGAGTACCGCGACGAGGGCAGCGAGGCGAAACATTACATCTGCGGCGACTATCATCTCTGGGTATGGGCGGACGGGGTCGGCGCGGTCCGCAAATTCGAGTTCCAATACCAAGATAAGCGCATCAGGTACGCCGACGGCGAGTTTTCCCACGGCTCCGAAAACTACATCATGCCGATGTTCTTCATCATCGACCAGCTGTTCGGCTGCGACGCGAACGTTGAGGCCAAGCTCCTGGGCATCAGGGACCAATACGTCCCTTGGCTGCACGCTCCCGGTCAGGAATCGGATAGGGGGGCTGTGGCCGCCGTCGGTTCAATGCAGGGCAACTATGACGAGGCCCCAGACATCGGCCAGTAGCATCACGACAGCCGACACCTTGTGGATGGACGAGAGGGGCTTACCTACTTCCTTTCTCGCCAGCATCATGATTCCAGAAACAAGCACGCCGAGCAGAGCGACTCCCATCACTATCACGGAAATCAGGGTTGGGGACATCGCCTTGACCGTCTCCTCAAGGATGAAGTAGTAACCAATGGCGAGCCACAGAAAGAAGAACAGGTGGAAAATGAGCTTCACCTTCCCATAAGGCTTTCCCTTCTTTTCGAGAAGGACACCGAAGATCGCACTTGCCAAGATCAAAATGCCTTCGACGATAAATGGCTCCAACGCGGCGTTCATCCTGCAATACCTCCCAACAATTTTACGGGTTCCAGACCCCTCATCGACATTATATACTGAATATGCGCGAGGAGGCAGGTATGGGCGGAGATTTGGTGCTGGTCACTGGCGGCTCGGGTTTCATAGCAGCTCACTGCATCCTGCGGCTCCTGGATGCGGGCTATCGCGTGCGGACCAGTCTGCGTTCGCTCAAGCGCGAGCCGGAAGTGCGGGCCGCGATCAAGGCAGGCGGCGCCGCCGGAGACGCGATAACCTTCGTCGCGGCCGATCTCCTGGGCGACGCGGGCTGGAAGCAAGCCGTCGACGGATGCGAGTTCGTGCTCCATGTCGCTTCGCCCTTTCCGCTGAACGTGCCCAAGCGCGAGGACGATCTCATCCTCCCCGCGCGCGAAGGCGCGCTACGGGTACTCAAGGCCGCGCGGGACGCAGGGGTCAAACGAGTCGTGATGACGTCCTCCTTCGCGGCGATCGGCTACGGCCGACCTCCGAAAGATGCACCCTTTACCGAGGCGGACTGGACCGACCCCAGCGCCCGAACGGTCGGCGCCTACGCCAAATCGAAGACCTTGGCCGAGCGCGCGGCCTGGGACTTCATCGCCTCGGAAGGCGGCGCCTTGGAACTCGCGGTCGTCAATCCTGTCGGCGTGCCGGGGCCCGTGCTCGGCCCCGACTTCTCGACTTCCATCGAGCTCGTGAAGCGACTGATGGACGGTACGGTGCCGGGCATCCCTCGAACCTTGTTCGGCCTCGTCGACGTGCGCGATGTCGCCGACCTGCACCTGCGCGCGATGAAGGATCCCC
>CAWHFT010000128.1:0-10607 GCA_963828175.1 uncultured Spirochaetota bacterium | reverse complement strand
AACACATGAAGGATCCCGCCGCCAAGGGCGAGCGCTTCCTGGCGGCTGCGGGCGACTTCATGTCCATGCCGGAGATGGCTCGCGTCTTGAAGGAGCGCTTGGGCGAGGCGGCGAGGAAGGTCCCCAGCAGGGTGCTGCCCGACTGGATGGTGAGGCTGGCCTCTCTCTTCGACCCGTCGCTGAAGCAGGTCGCCTCGGAGCTCGGCAAGGTCAAGCGCATCAGCAACGAGAAGGCCAAGCTCGTGCTCGGCTGGAATCCCCCGATCGAGCGAAGAAGCCGTCGTCGCCGCCGCCGAGAGCCTCGTTCGTCTCGGGTTGCTCGAATAGATCGGCATTTCCAGTCCTTCCACCATATTTAGTATATTCGATCCTGGAGGAGCCAGGCTATGAACCGTCTATCATTGGTTGTGTTCATGACAGGAGCCATTGCTGTCGGTCTATTTGGCTATGCCGCACCGAACCCGAGCGATACGAGCAGCAGTTCGAGTGGAGGTACGCCCCAAACGGCTGCCGACTTCTATGCAGCCGGCTTCAAGGCGGCCGCCGTCAAGAACTATGCCGACGCGATAACCGATTTCAATTCCGCGATCGGCATGAAGGCCGATTACCCCGAGGCCTACAACATGTTGGGATATTGCCTGAGAATGACCGGCAATGTTCAGGACTCGATGAAGAAATACCAAAAGGCCTTGGAACTGAAACCCGATTTCCCCGAGGCCAGGGAATATTATGGCGAGGCTTTCCTCATGGACAATAATCTCAACGGGGCCGTCTCGCAGTACATCATCATTCTGAAGACGAACCGGAAGCAAGCAGGGCTATTGCTCGATAGCATTGCCAAGTACCTGAAGGAACACCCTGCACCGTAAGTAACATGGAGAACTGCTTCACGCATTTTTGCCCTGCAGGCTGACGAACGCCACGCCGTTCCAGCTCTTGCGTACGAGACGTCCGGTTTCGCGCGTTGTACGATACAGTTTGCCCCTGGCCTCGGGGTAGAGCAGGATCCCGCCTTCGGCCAGCTGCCCCAGGAGCGGCTCCTCGCGGAAGGAACCGCGCCTCACTCCGGCCGACAGGACGATGCGGTCGAAAGGCGCCCTTTCCGGAAGGCCGCCCGAGCCGTCGACCGCCAAGAGCTCGACGGTCGCGAGGGCACCCCAGGCCGTCGGCATCGCTGCCGCCAAGGCGACGGCGCAATTGGCGCGCGCCGTGGCCGCAAGCTCGGGCAGAATCTCCGCGGCGATTACCGCGCCGCCCGGGGAGCACAAGATGGCCATGAGGGCCGCCGCGTACCCGCAGCCGGCCCCCACTTCCAGGACGCGCGCGCCGGGCTTCAGCTCGAGCTTGTCGAGCATGAAGGCGACCATGGAGGGCTGTGAGCAGGTCTGTCCCAGCCCGATGGCCGCCGGCTCGTCGCGGTACGCGTCCTCCCGCGACTGAGGCGGAAGGAAGGCCGCGCGGTCGAGCTTGCGCATCGCGCCGAGCACGCGGCCGTTCCGGGTGCCGCCACCGAGATATGAGTCGGCCCGAAACCTCACGAGCTCGACGAGCTCGTCGTTGGTCTCGGGCAAACGCAAGCCGCGGCCTCCGGCCTCGCCGCGCTAAACCACGTCCTCCAAGGCGCCGCTTCGCGTCTCGGAGGGCAACACGAGGGCCGCGACCCCGGCGATCGCGTAGGCTATCGCGAAGACGGCCAGGGGGAGAGCCAACGAAGCGCCGATCACCAAGGCGCCGATGGAAGGGGCGATGGCCCCGGCGATCCTCGTCATGCCGCTCGCGGCGCCGATTCCGGTGGTCCGGATGCTCGTCGGATATGCTTCGGGCGTATAGGCGTAGAGCGCGCCCCAGGCGCCCAGGGCGAAGAACGACAGGAAGATGGCCGCCGCCATGACCGCGAAAGGCGTGGCCGCGAGGGCGAAAAGCCAGGCGAAGACGCCGCTCGCGAGGAGGTAGGCGCCCAGAGTCTTGCGACGCCCCCATCGCTCGATGAGCCACGCAGCGGACGCGTATCCGGGTATCTGGGCGAGGGCCATGATGAAGGCGTTGGGATAGACGGCGGGCAGCGAGAAGCCTTTCGAGTGGAACCAGCTAGGCAGCCACGTGAAGGCGCCGTAGTAGCCGATGGAGATCATGAACCACACGAGCCACAAGAGGACGGTCGTGCGCCGGAGACGCGGCGCGAAGAGGTCGGCCGCGCGCGAGGGCCTTGCGCCGGAGCCGGGCACGAGCTCGCGCGGCAGGGCGAGCTCGCCCTCCGGCGCTCTCGTGCCGTTCACTTTCGCGACGCGCTCCAGGACCGTCCGCGCCTGGGCGATTCTACCCTTCACGAACAGATAGCGGGGCGACTCAGGCACTCCATTTCGCACCGCGAAGAGAATGAAGCCCGGCAGGGCCGAGAAGGCGAAGAGCGCGCGCCAGCCGAAATGAGGGACGATGAGCCACGCGAGGCCTGCCGCGAAGACGGTGCCGAGGGCCCAGAAGGATTCGAGGTAGACCAGGCGTCGGCCGCGGTTCTTCGTCGGCAGGTACTCCGAGAACATGCCGTAGTCCACCGGCAGCGCGCCGCCGACGCCGAAGCCCGTCAGCACCCGGAGGATGATGAACCACTGGAAAGAAGGCGCGAAAGCCGATAGGAAGCCGAAGAGCGAATAGAAGACGATCGTGAGGACGAAGCCTATCCGCCGTCCGATTCGGTCGCAGAGCCGGCCCCAGACGAGGGCGCCTATGAGCATGCCGACGAAGATGGCTGTCGCGAGAAGGCTTTTTTGGATGGGAGACAGGGACCACTCCGCGGCCATCGCCGGAAGGGCGAAAGAGACGAGCAGGACTTCCATGGCGTCCGCCGCCCAGCCGAGGCCGCAGACCACGAGCAGGCGGCGCTGAAAGCGGCCGAAGCCGACCTTCTCCAACGCCTCGTCATAGGAAACGCTTTGCATGTTGCCACCCCTAAAGAGGAAAGTATTGGGCCCCGTGCAATCGCGTCGAGAAACCGTAGCCTCTTCGCGGTCGCGCCGGGTGGGGCGGTGCGGCGTCGCAAGGAAAAAATACGGTTATGGCCTCGACATTGTCAATCTTTTCGCCATTATGTTGACATGCGAGAACGACTGACAATGGCCGCGGCGCTGCTGTTTCTCACGGGCTCGGCAATCAGGATCGCCGCCGTGCCGTTCGCCGACCAGACCATAACCCCGGATCCCCTCGATCGCGGAATCGTCGGAGAAGGCGGTCTCTTCTGCGATGCTTCCGGCTGGGGCGAGTTTTCGGGTTTCGTCAGCTCTTCGGACAGCGACCATACCTGGGATGTCAAGATGGGCGCCTACGAGGAGCTATATCGCTTTAGGAATCTATGGTCGGTCACCGTAGCCAGCGACATCGAGCTCATCGCCAATCCACACGACAGCATCGACTTCTTTCCGCGGGTCTTCTTTTGGCAGGAGTCGCTGTTCTATATGCGCCACACCGACTGGCTGGACTGGGGCTTGGGCTATTACCATCGCTGCCGGCACGACATCGACAACCTCAGCCAATATCTCGTGGAAGGAGTCGAACTCGAGCGCGTCTGCATCTACGACAGCGTCACTCTGCGTCTTCTCTCGCGGCCCTTTACGTGGGCCTGGGATGACCAGGCGGACCTGGCTTCGATCCGCCTGACCCTGGACGAACATTGGTACGTGATACGCCAGGACACCACCCTCCTGCCGGAAGCCGGCCTGGGTCTCCGCCTGACTGACTTGGCGGATTCTTTAGTCGTAGGACTGGTCGCCGAGCCGTTCCGCCGGGGAAGTTTCTCGTGGTACCTGTCGGGTAAGGAATGTACGGACCTGTATGCTCCGGGAGGCGCGCCTGCAATCTCGGCCGACATCCTGGCGGAGACCGGCCTTCGTTGGCGCGGATCGTCGGCCTCTCTTGCGCTGTTCTTCCGATACGAGCATTTTGCCGAAACCCTCGAGGAGCCATGGCGACAGCCCGGCGATTACCTGAGCATAGGCCTGAAGGCGGAATGACCTGCGTGCGTCGCGCCTACGCCTCGAAGAGGTTCATGATCTCCGTCTCCGAGAGAGATGCGTAAAAAGCCCCGTCCTCCGCCACGAGGTCGCGGACCATGGCTTTCTTCCGCTCCTGGAGCTCGAGCATTTTCTCCTCCACCGTGCCCGCGGCGATGGGCTTGAGCACCGTCACCTTGCGCGACTGGCCGATGCGATGCGCGCGGTCGATCGCCTGGCTCTCGACGGCGGGGTTCCACCAGGGGTCGAGGAGAATGACGTAATCGGCCTCGGGCAGGTTGATGCCCGCCCCTCCCGCCTTCAGGCTGAGAAGGAAGGCCGTCGACTCGCCCGACTTGAAGCTCGCGATGCGCTCCCGCCTGTCGCGGGTTTGGCCGTCGAGATACTCATGGCTTATTCCGAGGCGGTCGAGCTCGACTTGGGCGCGCTTGAGCACCTGCACGAACTGCGAAAACACGAGGACGCGGTGGCCCTCGGCCCGGAGCTCCTCCATCGATTCCGCGAGAAAGTCCAGCTTGGCCGATCCGGCCTTCTCGAAGCTCGGGTCCACCAGGCCGGGGTGAATGGCGGCCTGTCTGAGCCTGAGCAGCGCCTCGAACACCGCGATCGCGGATCGCCCCGAGCCTCGCTCGCGCAACGCGCTGCGAACTCGCTCGGCGGCCGCCTGGCGGAGCTTTTCGTAGACCGCGGCCTGCTTGGGCCCCATATCCAACCGCCTGACTAGCTCTTCCTTGGGAGGAAGCTCGGTGAGGACCTCCTCCTTGCGACGGCGAAGGATGAAGGGCGAGGCGAGACGCTTGAGCAGTGCCGAGGCCGGAGCGGCCGCCTTCGTCCCGCCGGCGATGGGCCTTCCGAAGCGGCGCTCGAAGGCCGCCCGGCTTCCGAGGAAGCCGGGCGAGAGAAACTCGAACTGGGACCAGAGCTCCAAGGGGCGATTTTCCACCGGAGTGCCGGTCAGGGAGAGCCTTCGCTCCGTGTCGATCGCCTTTACGGCGGCGAAGGCGGCGCTGTCGGGATTCTTTATATTGTGACCCTCGTCCATGACGAAGATCGAAAACGACATTTTCTTGAAGAGCTCCAGATCGGCGCGCAGCGTCTGGTAACTCGTGCTGACGATATCGGCCGAGCCGAAAGGGCCGGGCTCCTTGGCCCTGCCCGTGCCGTGGTGCCTCAGGATGACGAGGCCGGGCGCGAACTTGCGGGCCTCGTCCTCCCAGTTGTGGAGAAGGGTGACGGGCGCGACGAGCAGGGCCGGCTTGCGGCCCTTTTTCTTTGGAATGCACGGTCCGAGGATCTCCCGCTCCTTGAGCCTGAGGAGAAAGACGAGGGTCTGGATCGTCTTGCCCAAACCCATGTCGTCGGCGAGAAGGAGGGACAGCCCTTCCCGTTCGAAGAAGCAGAGCCTGTCGTATCCCGATTTCTGATAGGGCCTGAGCTCGCCGGAGAACCCCGCAGGGAGCGGCTCGCTCTTCAGCCGGTCGAGGCCCCGGAGGCGCTTCGCGATATCCAGCCGCGCGGCGAGGGCTTCCCTGTCCTTCTTGGCCGTTCGCGAGGCGTCCGCGAGCTCGGCGGCGAGCTCCAGCCTCCCGAAATCCGCGGCGTCGATCCTGAAGGACCGCGCGTCGGAATCCCAGCGATCCATGAGCGCGGCGAAGCGCTCGCGCTCAGCCGCGCTCAACAGAAAGAGCCTGCCGCCCGACGAGGCGAAACCGCGCTCTATCGCCGCGGCGAGATCGGGAATATCGAAATCCGCGCCGTCGGCCGACCCGCTCGCGCGCATCTCGAACCAGTCCCCGGCGGTCGAAATGCCGGCGGAAATTTTGGTCCTGCCCCTGAACTCGCCCTCGATCCCCGATACCCTGACCACGATGCCTTTGTCGACGAGCTCTCCCAAGCCTTCCAAGAGGAAGCGCGACTTTTGGGCGCGGAAGAAAAAATCCGCTTCCATCGAGGTTCGAAGGTAATTAACTCGCCAGCTCTCGATCTTTTCCACTTCCAACATCTCGCGCAGACGCCGCCGCACGCGGTCTTCGAATGAAAGGTCCCGCTCGACGACTCGTATCGTCCCCTCCGCGACGACGACGAAGCCCGACTCGTTTCCCTTGGCCTCATGTTCGTCGTAAAGGAACCTGAGCCTGGCGGCGACGAGCCCGACCTCGCGGTCGAAATCGAGGTCGAGGCCGACTCGCGGCCTCGCGATCTTCCGCTCGAGCCGAGAGGGCGGCAGCTCGATCGTCAACCTGTCGCCGACGATTCCCCCGAGCGTCTGCGCGGCCTCGACGATCTCCTCGCGCGCGAGGCCGGCATCGTAGCCGAGAAAGCGCGCGGCCGGCAGGCTGAGAAACTCGGGCCTGTCCGTCCAGGCGAGTATCCCCGCGGGATAGACGAGGAGGAGCCGCGGTCCCGCGAAGCCCGCCCAAAGAGCGGCCGAGCGCGATCCAGGAGCCGGCGCGCCCGCGGCCGCCGCCTCGGGAACGAACGCGTGGACCGGCATGAAGCCGACTCGGCCGCTTCTCGGGTCGTAGGATTTGAGCATGAAGGAGACGGCGAGACTTTCGAACTTAACCACCGCGAGGGGGACGTACGTAGTCGACCTGTTCTGATCGAGTAGATATAGGGGAATTTCCCGAGCTCCGGTGGCGGGCGGCTTTCCGGTCTCCGACTCGAAAATGAGGTCGGCGACTTGGGCAAGCGCTACGGAATTTTCCTCCAAGGAGGCGAATCGGCGCGCAATCTGGGCCGAAGAGGCATCGAGTTCCTCGGTCAGGCAATTTTCCGCCCAGGCTTTGACGCGTCCCGACTCCCCGGTCTTCTTGACATAGCGTAGGGCTTTATACAGGCGCGGCTCGGGACCTGTCCCGAGATTGCGTCCGAACCTTTGGTCATCGTCCGCGATCGCAATCGCGAACACGAGCTCCCAACGTTCTTTTCGCGCCGCTACGCGGGGCGGAAGGCCTCCGCCCCTGATACTCGCGAGAAAGCGGCTGTCCTTGGCACGAGGGCTCCCGCCAATCTCCATGACTTCGATCCGCTCTTCGCCTCGAGGCTCCTCGAAGGGATCGCCCTCGCTTTCACCCTCGTCGACTTCCTCGTCGTCGTCTTCCTCGTCGTCTTCCTCGTCGTCATATTCGTCGTCGTCATAGTCGTCATAGTCGTCATCCTCATCGCCGTCGTCATCGTCGTTGCCGGCTATCGCCGGCAACGCGGCGGAGATTTCCTGGCCCGCGTATTTCAGCCAGAAAGCGAGCATGGCGGCCACGGCATGTTTGCACAGAATCTCGACGGGGCAACTGCAATTACAAGAATCCAGGGTGCCTCGAGAATCGAGGATGATCCGGAGAGAATAGACGCCCCGCTCCGTTCGCTTCGGACCTTCGCGTCGATTCGAATCGTGCCGTTTCCTCGTATGCCGGCAGACAAGGATTTCACATGCCCCGATTCCTGGAGCCTCCTGCCCCGCTCGAGGGAAGCGCCGTAAAACTTGCCTAAAAGACCCTGGTAGCTTAGTTTCATCGGCCATCAAGGTACAACGCATCCTTGCGAACAGCAATCGGGCGGTGGAGGGGTCAAGTTTTTTTCGAACAGATACACCCGACGGCCGGCTCATCCTGGCTGCAATCATCATAAGCACGAAAGAGCCCAGAGCGAAGCGCCACCCGTAGTATAATCGGGCGATGTCCGCGCCGATTCTCGCGACGAAGCTTTTCATCCCTCGTCCTCGCCCGAGGGCAGTCCAGAGGTTGCGCCTGGTCGAGCGTCTGGACGAGGCGCGGGAGCTCGCCTTGGTATCGGCCCCCGCGGGCTTCGGGAAAACGAGCGTCGTCGCCGAATGGGTCGAGCGGCGCCAAGCCGGCGACCCGAGGCTCGCAGTCGGCTGGCTCTCCCTCGACGAAGGCGACGGGGACCCGTTTCGGTTCCTGCTCTACTTCGCGGCGTCGCTGCAGGGCGTCGATCCGAACTGCGGCGCCGACGCGTTAGCCGCTCTTCTATCCCCGAGCCCTCCCTCCGCGCGTTCCGTGCTCGTCGACCTCATAAACGAGATCGACGGCCTCGCGAGGGACATGCTCCTCGTCCTCGACGACTATCACGCGATCGATTCTCCGATGTCGATACGGAGCTGGCTTTCCTCGTCGACAACCTTCCCAGCCGAATGCGCCTGGTCGTCGTCACGCGGGAGGATCCCGACCTCCCGCTCGCCCGCCTCCGCGCGAAAGGAGAGTTGACGGAGCTGCGCGCCGCCGATCTCCGCTTTACGTCCGAAGAGGCGGCCGACTTCCTCGGCCGCGCGATGGGGCTCCGCCTGAAGCCCGAGGAAGTCGCTGCCTTGGAAGCCCGCACCGAGGGCTGGATCGCCGGGCTGCAGCTTGCGGCCGTTTCCATGCGAGGTGTGAGCGACATCTCGGGATTCATCGCGTCCTTCGCCGGCAGCCACCGCTTCGTGCTGGACTATCTCGTGGAGGAGGTCCTCCGCCGGGAGAGCGAAGGCGTTCAATCCTTCCTCGTGCGCACCTCCATCCTCGATCGGTTCTGCGGCCCGCTCTGCGACGCGCTGACGGGAGGCCCGGGGGCGACGGGGATGCTCGAATACCTCGAGCGCGTCAACCTCTTCGTCGTGCCTCTCGACGATGAGAGGCGGTGGTACCGCTATAGCAACAACCGAAATCGAACGGTGCCGGCAGCGGCAGCGCCCTCACCTGGTTTTTCTTACTTGGTTCCCAGCTTTACCTTGCGCAAGCTCGGCACATGTCGGTCGTCAGGCTCGGCCTCGCCGCCGCTGTGCCGGGGCTGTGCGGGGGCTTCGGTGGAATTCTCGGCGGAGTGATCTCCGACAAGCTTCTGGCGTAGCGGCCCACTCGCTCAGCTTCGCGCGCAAGCTTCCCATCATGGCGGGCATGGCGCTTGCGATCAGCATCATCGCCTGCAATTACGCTTCATCGCAGAGTCTGATGCTCTTTTTCATGTCGCTCTCGTTTTTCGGTAAAGGCATCGGCGCGCTGGGCTGACGGTTGTCTCCGACACCTCGCCGAAAGGCATGGTCGGCATGAACGGCGCACTGTTCAATCTCTTTGGCAATCTGGCCGGCATCACTACGCCGCTTATCATTGGCCCCATTGTCGTCAAAACGCACTCCTATAACGGCGCGCTCGTCTTCATCGCCTGTATCGCCTTTTGCGTCATTCTCTAGCTACGGCCTTATCGTTGGCGAGATCAAGCGCCTTGACTTCAACCTTTTTCCGCCTGCCTGGAAATCTCCCGATTTCGCGCCCCTTCTTGCCAAAGATCCGATCCACTAGGTGCGGCATTTAAGCTAGAGAGTGTTCAAAGTCTGTTTTGTAAACAAAGGAACGACTTGCCGGGGCTCCCGGCGACAGGTCTTCGTCGCTGGGGTGGCTTGAGTCGGGCCGAAAAATGCGGGAGAGCGCGAATGGGATTTTAACCCCTGTGGGATGACCACCGAAATCTACACAATCGTTTTCGAAACACGCTCCAACAATGGACAGTCGCGGTCCAGGCCCGCGTCACGACGCTGCAGGAGATAATACGTCATGCCGGAAATGGCCAGGAATCTTCCCCGTAAAACGCGTTTAAACAGGCGCTCGCCAAAGTGCGAACGCCAGAGTCGGCCTGCTGGAGTGCTCTCGCCAGCCCGATCGCCGCGGAGATTCTTGCCGGCGCGGGTTCGACTGGATCGTGGTCGACGGCGAACACGGCCGAACGACATTACCACGCTGCTGCCGCAACTGCAGGCCATGCGCGTGCGGGACAGCCGAGCCGGTTTTCCGCGTGCCGTGGAACGATGCCTGATCATCAAGCGGGCTCTCGATGTCGGCGGCACGCTCGTTGCTGATTCCCTTTGTGCAGAATGCGGAAGAGGCGCGCAAGGCTGTGGCTGCGACGCGCGTATCCGCCGCTGGGCATTCGCGGGGTCTCGGTGACGCCGCGCGCCAACGACTACGGCCGCGTGCAGAGCTATCACAGGAATGCGCATCTCGACACCTGCGTGCTGGTGCAGTTGGAGACGCGTGCCGCGCTCAAGGAGATTGAGGCCGTTGCCGCCATCGAGGCGTCGACGGCATCTTCATCGGCCCCAGCGACCTGGCCGCGGACTTCGGCCATCTCGGCAATCCCAAGCACCCTGAAGTGCAGGCGGCGCATCAAGGATGCCGCCCGCGCATTCGCGCCGCCGGCAAATCGGCTGGGTATGCTCGACGGGCAATGTCGACGACGTGAACCCTCATCGAATGGGTTTCAACTTCACCGCCGTGGGCAGCGATGTAGGTCTTCTTGCCCGCAACGCAGAGGCCACCGCAGCCCGCTTCCGCAAACACTAGTTGGGTGGGTCAGAAGTCCGCATCACAACGAATTGTCATCCTGGGACGAGTTTGCCGCGCTCTCTGCGGCAAACGAAGTCGAGGTATCTGCGGTTGTCTTTCCATGGACCGCATATTCACCGAAGTCAAGTAGGAACCGCGAGTTCCCCAACTTGCTCCCTCGCTCCCTGCCTTTACGCCGCCGGCGTCGCCTCCGTCTTGAAGTTAACCACGTGATAAATCGCCGGCTCCGTCCCCACGTTCTTGAACCGATGCAGTTGGTTTGAACCGT
>CAWHFT010000127.1:0-5803 GCA_963828175.1 uncultured Spirochaetota bacterium | reverse complement strand
TTGCTCTGAAACCGTGGCGCCCGGTCAGCAGATAACCTTCCAGCCAGCCCTCGCACTGGTGCTCGCTCAACATCGAGTCCAGGACAAGTCCGGCAGGGGCCAGGAATTCATCATTGCTTACCTCGGAGGCGTCCCATTGACGATTGGTGACTTCGAAAACCGCACCCAGCAGATTCGAGATGGTCTCATCGGGACCGAAGACGCGGAAATTGCGCTGATCCTGATTCATCTTGACCACGTCGCGAATGAAGCTACCCAGCACGAGCATATCCTGCCCGTCGACAGCACCGGGCGACGGCACGTGCACTGCGTGAGCGTGAAAATCCGGCATCCGCAGGTCGCGCAGCAGAATTCCGCCGTTAGCATGCGGATTGGCGCCCATCCGCCGGTTGCCCTGCGGGGCCAGTTCGGCCAGTTCCGGCATGAGACGGCCATTTTGATCGAACAACTCTTCGGCCTTGTAGCTTTTCATCCAGCTTTCAAGCAGTTTGACATGGTCGGGATGGTCGGCATCCACCAGAATCGGGACCTGGTGCGCCCGGAAGGTACCCTCGATTTGCAAGCCATCGACGACCTTGGGTCCCGTCCAACCTTTGGGCGACCGGAGGACGATCATTGGCCACCGCGGCCGGGCGGCATCTTTGTTGTTCCGCGCATGTTCCTGGATTTGGCGAATGTCTTCGATGGCTTTATCCAGCGTCGCGGCCATGAGTTGATGCATCGTCTCGGGATCGTCGCCTTCCACAAACAGGGGGTCCCATCCGCAGCCGCGGAAAAATTGTTCCAATTCTTCGTGTTCGATCCTCGAGAGAACGGTAGGGTTGCTGATCTTGTAGCCATTGAGGTGCAGAATCGGCAGCACAGCTCCGTCGGTAATGGGGTCGAGAAACTTGTTGGACTGCCATGCGGTCGCCAAGGGGCCGGTTTCCGCTTCACCGTCGCCGACCACGCACGCAACGATCAAGCCGGGATTGTCGAACGCCGCGCCGAAGCATGGCTGACCGAATAGCCCAGTTCGCCGCCTTCGTGAATCGACCCCGGCGTCGTTGGCGCCACGTGGCTGGAGATCCCGCCAGGAAATGAGAACTGAGTGAACAGCTTCTTGAGTCCGGCTTCGTCCTGGGTCACGTTGGGATAAACTTCGGTCCAGGTGCCTTCGAGATAAACGTTGCCCACAATCGCCGGGCCGCCGTGACCGGGACCGGCGATGTAAAACGGAGACGGTGCGCAAGGTGCGCAAGGTCGCCGCCGACATCGCGCGCGAGCTTAGGATAACCGGGCCCTTCAACATCCAGTTCATCGCCAAGGACAACCGGGTCAGCGTCATCGAGTGCAACCTGCGCGCCTCGAGGAGCTTTCCCTTCTGCTCCAAGGTCTCGCGCGTCGACATGATCGCGCTCGCGACCAAGGCGATCCTCGACGTGCCCTTCGAGAAGCCCACTGCCTCGTCGCTCGACCTCGAATGGGTGGGAGTGAAGGCCGCCCAGTTCAGCTTCTCGCGCCTGCACGGCACCGATCCGGTGCTCGGCGTCAGATGGCCTCGACGGGCGAGGTCGGCTGCATCGGCCGAGACCTCAACGACGCCTTTCTAAAGGCCCTGCTGTCGGTCGGCTATCGCGTGCCCAAGAAGCGGATCCTGCTGTCGACCGGGCCTATGAGCGACAAGGTGGAGTTCCTCGGCGGAGCGCGGAGCCTTGCCGCCATGGGCTTCGAGATACACGCGTCGCGCGGCACGGCCAAGTTCCTCGCGGACAACGGCGTCAAGGCCACCGCCCTCCACTGGCCCCTCGAGAAGGCGGAGCCCAACATCGCGACGATGCTGCGCGCGCGCGAGTTCGACCTCGTCATCAATATCCCGAAGAACAACGGCGAGAAGGAGCTGCGCAACGACTACATCATACGCAGGATGGCGATCGACTTCGACATCCCGCTGGTGACGGACATAAAGGTCGCGCGGCGCTTCACCGAAGCCCTGGCCCAGGCTCGCGAGCGCGGCGTCGAGGTGAAATCCTGGGAGGAGTACCGCTGAGCTTCCGCTACTGCCCCTCCTGCGGCGCAGGAGGCGAGGACAGCGGCAGAGCCGATGGCCGAGCCGAGGCCCTACTTTCCTCGACGGCAAGCGCTGGCTGTGCGCGAGCTGCGGATTCGAGTATTTCCACAACGTCGCGGCCGCGGCGGGCGTAATACTCGACTTCTTCGGAGAAGTGGTCTTCCTCGAGCGCGCAAAGAAGCCGAGAGCGGGCAAGCTCGGACTGCCGGGCGGCTTCGTCGAGCCGGGCGAGCGCGCCGAGGACGCCGCCGTGCGCGAGTGCCGCGAGGAGATCGGCTGGTCGCCGCCGAGCGTGGCTTTTCTGGCCAGCTTTCCAAACTCCTACTTCTACGGCGGGATCGGCTACAACACCTGCGACCTGTATTTCTACTATCGCTTTCCCGAAGGGGCGGCCCTGCCGAGCTTCTCGCTACAGGCCGTGGAGGCTTCGTCTCTCGTCCTCGCCAGGCCCGGCGACCTCGCCGCGGACGACTTGGCCTTCGTCTCGCTCGCGAAGGCAATCGAAGCTTACGGAGAGCTAGCGGGCTCGCTGAAGGATTATTAAGGCTTTCATCCATAAGGCGACGCGACCATCGGGAGTGTCGCGATGAAAGCCTTACACGAAGCCTTCCTTGATCTCGCGACGCGCGAAGCGTGTCGCCTTACTATCGAAGGCCTTAGTAATAGCGACCGGATGCTTGGAAGAGGGGGCGCGGGGAGAGGAACCTTCTACGAAGGTTCCGCCCCCGCTCGATACGATTACGACGCGGGCGCCACGCGAACTATCCGTGTCTTGAGATCGTGCTTGGCCGTGAGCAGGTCATTCCAGCTCGCTTCCTTGCCGGCCGAGAAGAAAGCGAAATTGAGGCGGCCCGCCTCATCGAACGAGGGAACTAGCGTGCCCCGGAAGCCATCGCCGATGAGGGCGTACACCGAGCCGGGATTGGACTGCAGGTCGAGGTAGATGGCCGCGCGAACGGCGGCGAGGGGCAGGCCCTTGCCATCGTAGCGCGGGAAATCGGCGAAAGCGGGCTTGGCCATCGGATCGCCCTTGCCGTCGCCGAAGGCCGGAGCGGTGTCGGGGCCGATGGATATTTCATGCGCGGCGGTTTCGCCAGCGGCGGCGAGGTCGAGGAGGAGCGTCTCGGCCGAGACCGCGCGATCGACGGACGTCGCGATCCTCACGGAGCGAGGCCCCTTTGCGACTGCGTCGGCTTGGTCTGAGGTCGGCAGCGAGGGCGCGGCGGCGAGCGCCACGCGACCCGTGGCCGAGCCGAGCGCTATGGGCGCCGAGCTCGCGGCGGGAGCTTGATCGCTCGAAGGAGCGGCGGCGGCTCGAGGCTCGGCCGCGCGCAGCTCGGCCGCATAGTCCGCGTCCTTGGAGCCGAACTTGAAGACCGCGCTCCAATCGAAGGAGCGGCCGGTGGCGTCGACGATGTCGGAGAAGGACAGGAGAAGGATCCTGATAGAGCATGTCCGAGAAATAGAGGCCTTTTTTGACGAGGGCGCCATACATGACGACGTCGCCGCGAGTCCCGGAGCCGGAAGGATAAAGGGTGAGGTAGCAGCTCGAATCGTCCTCGAGGAGGATCCTCGCCTGGAGAATGTAATTTCCTTTGGCGTTGCCGCGCTGAATGAAGACGGAGCCGCGGCCCGCCTGGCTCGGATCGACGGCGTTAGCGTTGATGAACTCGACGATGAAGTCCGCGGCGCGGTTCTCGACCCTAACGGTCACGGGCCCGGCGGATGACTGCAGCTGCTTTTCCCCGTACTTGAGCGCTGCGTCGCGCGAGGCGCCGATCACGTAGGCGAACAGCCTGCCGCGGAGGTCGGCGTTGTCGGGGAAGCCTTTGGCGGCGAAGTCCGCTATGGAGGGGGCCGTCTGGGCCGCCGCCGAAAGGACGAATAGAGTCGATATGACGAATGCGATACGTGCTCGGTTTGGCTTACGCAACTTTTTGTCTCCAAACTACGCCCTTGGGGCGGGATGTTTGCCTGACTCTGTAAAAGCAATTACAAGGCGGGATTATATCACGTCTTTTCAGGAAATGGCCAGTATGTCGATACACTGTAATTCATTATTAAGAAAATCGAGCGAAAAAGTCCATCTATTAACTCATATATGCAATTCGTGCTAGATTCGAGCGCAATGAACGGCTCCGCAAAAATCGCGGTCGGCCTGTCCGGCGGCGTCGATTCGAGCGTCGCGGCGGCCCTGCTCCTCGAACAGGGGTACTCCGTCCTCGGCTTGACCATGAAAATCTGGAGCGGAGATTTTTCGGTTCGCGCGGGCGCAAAGGGGGCGTGCTTCGGCCCCGACGAGGCGGAGGAAATTCTCGCCTGCGAAAAGCTCTGTCGCCAGCTCGGCATCAAGTACCGGGCGATCGACCTGGCGGTCGAGTACGAGAAGCGGGTGCTCGAGTACTTTCGCCGAGAATACCTTGCGGGTCGAACGCCAAATCCTTGCATTATATGCAATAATGAGATGAAGTTCGGGTTCTTGACCGAAGCCGCACATAATGTGGGCCTAGATTTCGAGTATTTCGCAACGGGTCATTATGCGAGGGTGGCGAGGGACAGTGCCGGAGCCTACCGTCTCCGTGCGGCTCTCGACCCAAACAAGGACCAGAGCTACTTCCTCTATCGCCTGAGCCCCGAGCGTCTGTCGCGCGTCCTTTTTCCCCTCGGCGACCTGACGAAGAGCCAGGTGAGGGACAGAGCTCGAAAGCTTGGCCTCGAGGTCGCCGAAAAACCTGAGAGCCAGGACTTCATTGCAGGCGGGGACTATTCACCGCTTTTCGCAAACCAGGCTCCGCCGGATGGGGACATAGTCGACGAAGAGGGTCGAGTGCTCGGCCGCCACCGAGGCTTGCCTTTCTACACAATAGGACAAAGGCGCGGAATCGGGATCGGGGCGCTGCCCGAGGCCGGAGGCGGCGACTCGGAGCCTCTATACGTTATCGCCCTCGATGCGGGGCGCAATCGAGTCGTCGTCGGGCCGAACCGCGGACTCTTCGCCGACGGCCTTTTGGCCTCGGATTTCCGGATCTACGCGAAGCCCGAAGACGGGGCGCCACCCTACCGCGGCTTCGCCAAGGTTCGGCAAAATCAGAAACCGGTACCGTGCCTGATCGAACCCGGCGACGGAGGAAGCTGCCGGATCGACTTCGACGAGAGCTTAAGGGCGTTGGCGCCGGGCCAATCGGTGGTCGTATACGACGCCGAGGGATTCGTGCTCGGGGGCGGCGTCATCGAAAAGGCACTTTGAGAGTCTGGCTATTTCCTTGACCCCGGCCGGGGATCGCGGATATAGTTCAAGTAGCGATCTTCGCAAATGCGCGACCCCGCAAGGGTGTCGAGCCTTTGACGGGTAGGTTTTTGAAAAACCCGACGCCTTTCAAAAACCTACCCGGGGGTGCACCGGTCTCGACCCGTGCGGTCCGGATCGCGGGTTGCAGGTGGAGCCGCCGATCTCCTGATTCGGCAAACTCTTAATTGCCAACAACAACGGCAATCTCGCTCTCGCCGCGTAAGCGCCGATAGCGACGGGTCCGCGGTCGCGCCGCCTTGAGCGGCCGTAGGGCTCGTAACTGACCGAGGCTAGCTCCGGCTCCTGCCCGAAGGAACCGTGGGACACCAACCGGGATACGGACGGGAAGGCGCGTCGATCCGCTACCCCCGCCCCGACAACTTAAAAGGTCGGACAAACCTGTAGACGCTCGCGGTACGCGCTCGGGGACGGGGGTTCGACTCCCCCCACCTCCATCATATGTA
>CAWHFT010000126.1:0-58597 GCA_963828175.1 uncultured Spirochaetota bacterium | reverse complement strand
AACATGAGCGACCATCACGCCCAGCTGATCAACAAGGTGAGGCACGGGAACATGGTCCTCCGCGGCGACACGCTGTACGTGCTCGAGGTGGAGCCTGCAGGCTACGCCTACTACGCCGCAAACGAGGCCGAGAAGACCTCGAGGATCAACATAGTCGAGGTGCTCGGCTTCGGCGCCTTTGGCCGGGTCTATATCTCCGGCGAAGAAGCCGAGGTGATCGAGGCTCGCAAGGTCGTGGAGGCTCGCCTAGGGAGTCTCGGCGGGCGTGAGCTCGCCGCCGGCGCCCAGAGAATCTGACGCGGCTAGAGCGTCGCGAAAGGATGGATACGATGTCGGAGAACCAGTCTGATGCCCTCGGCATGATCGAGACACGCGGATTCGCGGCGATGGTCGAGGCCGCCGACGCGATGGTGAAAGCAGCGAAAGTGGAATTGGCGGGCTACGAGAAGATCGGCGGCGGATACGTGACCGCGATTGTCCGCGGAGACGTGGCGGCTTGCCGCGCCGCAGTCGATGCCGGCGCGCGCGCGGCGGAGAAGGTGGGCGAGATCGTAAGCACTCACGTGATACCCCGCCCGCACGAGTCCGTCGACGCGGCGCTGCCTCTGGGGCGAAAACCCGCGGCCCAGGCGAAATAGCCGAAGGCCGGGGAGACTCAAGACCGATGCAGCTTGCTCGGGTTAGGGGAACGGTCGTCTCGACGCAGAAGGCTCCCTCGATGGAAGGCCTGAGGCTCCTGCTCCTCGAGAGGATCGACGCGGCGACGATGAAGCCCAAGGGCGATTTCGTCGTGGCCATCGACAGCGTGGGCGCCAACGCCGGGGAGATAGTCTTCTATGTCACCGGCTCCAGCGCCCGCATGACCGACACGACGAAAGGCAAGCCGTCGGACGCGACGATCATCGCGATCGTCGACAACATCGAAAATGACGGCCGGCTCGTATACGACAAGGCGGCCGAGTCATGACCCTCGCCAGGGTGCGGGGCACGGTCGTCGCCACGCGGCGATCGGACAAGGTCGAAGGAGCCAAATGGCTCCTCGTGGAAGACTGCGACCACGGCGGACAAGGCCGGGGCGAATACCTGGTGGCCCTCGACATGGTGGACGCCGATCGGGGGCAGCTCGTGCTTCTGGCTCAAGGCTCAGGCTGCCGCTGGACCGAGCGGACCGAGGATAAGCCTATGGACACGCTGATCGTCGCAATAGTGGACCAGATCGACCGCGGCGGCGAGTACTGCTGGAAGTACCATGGCTGACATGGCGGCGGAGATCCGGGGCATCGTCGCGCAGCTGCTGGGATCGAGCGAGATGCAGGCCCTCCTCAAAGGCATGGAGGACGGCCACGGTGCGCCGAGCGCGCCCCCGCCGGCCGCGCCAATAATCCCGGGCGTCTTCGGCTCCGTCGACGACGCGGTGTCCGCCGCGGCCTCGGGCGCAGCGCGAGCTCGTCCGCATGCCGCTGGACGGAAGGCGATGCATCGTCGAGGCCATCCGAGCGGCTGTCCTCCAGGCCAACGCGTCCCTCTCCGCGGACGCCGTCGCGGAGACAGGCCTGGGCAACGTCCGCGACAAGCAGGCCAAGAACGCCCTCGCGGCGACCAAGACGCCGGGGGTCGAGGACGTCGAGCCCTCAGCCTTTACGGACGAGCACGGGCTCACGCTCGTGGAAAGGGCGCCCTGGGGCGTGATCGGCGCGATCACGCCGGTCACCAATCCCATCGCGACGATCACCTGCAACTCCATCGGCATGATAGCCGCCGGCAACTCCGTCGTTTTCAATGTGCATCCCGGGGCGAAGGGAATTTCCAACCGCCTCATAGGCCTGTTCAACGACGCCATCGTCGGGGCGGGCGGCCCCCGCAACCTTCTATGCGCCGTCGCCTCCCCGACGATCGAAAGCGCCGCCGAGCTGATGCGGCACGGCGGAGTGTCCCTCCTGGTCGTGACGGGAGGGCCGGGAGTCGTCAAAGCAGCCATGGCGAGCGGCAAGAAGGCCATCTGCGCCGGGCCGGGTAACCCGCCCTGCGTCGTGGACGCGACGGCCGACCTCGCGAAGGCCGGCCGCGACATCGTCGCTGGGGCGAGCTTCGACAACAACGTCGTCTGCGTCTGCGAGAAGGAAGTGCTGGCGGTCGAGGCGATCGCCGACCGACTGAAGGCCGAGATGCGCCTGAACGGCGCCTTCGAGCTCTCAGGCGGCCAGATCGAGGCGGTCACGCGCGTCGCGCTGTCCAAGGACGCGCCGCCCGGGCGGTCGACGATGCCGAACAAGGACATGGTGGGCAAGGACGCAGCGGTGATCGCCCGCGCGGCAGGGATCGACGTCCCTCCGGAGACTCGGCTCCTTCTCATGGAAGTGAACGCGGACCACCCGATGGTATGGTCCGAGCAGCTCATGCCGGTTCTGCCGCTCGTGCGGATGAGGAGCGTGGACGAGGCGATCGACTTCGCGTTCAAGGTCGAGCACGGGTTCCGCCACACGGCGATGATGCACTCGCACGATATCGTGAACCTGTCCAGGATGGCGCAGCTCATGAACTGCTCCTTATTCGTCAAGAACGGGCCTTGTTTCGCCGGTCTCGGAAACGGCGGCGCGGGCTTCACGTCGTTCACGATCGCGAGCCCTACCGGCGAGGGCATCACGCGCGCGAGGTCCTTCACCCGCGAGCGGCGCTGCACGCTGGTGGACTCTTTCAGGATCATATGAAGCTGGGAAGAGTCGTCGGCAGGGTAGTATGCGCGCAGAGCCTCGAGTGCTTCCGGGGACTGAAGCTGCTTTTGGTGCAGCCCGTGGACGAAACCGGCAGGAAAGAGGGACCGGCCATCGTGGCCTTCGACGTGGCGCGGGCGGGGGAGAGCGACCTCGTGATGTTCGAGTCCGGCAAGGATGCCGCCCAGGCGAATCCCAACGGCTGGTTCAATCCGCTGGACGCCGCCATCCTCGGCGTGGTGGATGCCGTAAACGCGGCGGGCGCGAAGCCGCGAGGGAGCGCCTCGTGACTCTTGGACGGGTCGTAGCCAGCGTGGTGGCGACGGAAAAGCACGCCGATTACGTCGGTAAAAAGCTGCTGGTCGTGAGGCCCGTGGGCCCCGACGGCGCGCCTAAGGGTAAGGTCATGCTCGCCGTCGACGGCGCGCAGGCCGGGATAGGCGATCTTGTCCTGGTCGTCGACGAGGGAGGCTCCGCACGCTGGGTTATCGGGGACGAGTCGGCCTTGACCGTTCGAACCGCGATCTGCGGCATCGTGGACCGCGTCGACATAGAGGACAGGGGTAAAGAGCCATGAGCGACCTCGTGCGCAGCGTTTCGATCGGAGCCGACCACGGCGCGTTCGGGCAAAAGGAGTCGCTCGCCGCATATCTGCGGACGCTCGGCTACCGAGTGGTGGACGTCGGCTGCCTCGACGGCGAGCGCGCGGACTACCCCGACATCGCGGTGGCCGTCTGCCGGCGCGTCGTCAGCGGCGACTGCGAAAGAGGCATCGTGCTCGACGGCGCCGGAATCGGCTCCTGCATCGCAGCGAACAAGATCAAGGGCATCCGCGCGGCGCTCTGCTACGACCTGCGGACGGTGATCAACAGCCGCGAGCACAATGACGCCAATGTACTCTCTCTCGGGGGGCCCCTGCACGACGCGGGACAGCTAGCCGAGATGGCGCGCACCTGGCTTCAAACCAGGTTCGGCGGAGGGCGGCATCTGGTACGGATTAATAAAATATCGGCGATCGAGCGGGGCATCCTGTACCCCGACGCGTAACTCAACGGAGGCTTAGTTTCCCGATGGACCAGAACCAGCTAATAGAGAAGATCGTCTCGGAAGTCCTCGCGCGCGTGGGCCCCGCCGCGGCTTCGGCCGCGGCCGCGCCCTCGGCGGCAATTGCGTCAGGCGCAACCAGCGCAGGTGCCGTCCCCGCGCTCGCTCCCGCGGACATCGCCAAGTACATCGACCACACGATGCTCCGCCCCGAGGCCCCGACTCAGGCCTTCGACAAGCTCTGCGAGGAGGCGCTGAAGTACCGCTTCTACAGCGTCTGCGTGAACTCATGCCGGATCGCCTACGTCTCTCGCAAGCTCCAGGGCTCAGGCGTCAAGGTCTGCTCCGTGGTGGGCTTCCCCCTCGGTGCGATGACCTCCCGCTCCAAGGCCTTCGAGACGCGGGAGGCGATCGAAGACGGCGCGTCCGAGATCGACATGGTCATCAACGTCGGCCTGCTCAAGTCCGGCGACCTGCGGGGAGTCGAAGAGGACATCCGCGCCGTGCGCCGGGCGACGCGGGGCGGCACGATCCTCAAGGTCATCATCGAGACGGCCCTGCTCTCGCAGGAGGAGAAGGTCCTGGCCTGCGAGATCTCGAAGAAGGCAGGAGCCGATTTCGTCAAGACCTGTACTGGCTTCTCGGGGGGCGGAGCGTCCGTAGAGGATCTCCAGCTCATGCGGTCCGTCGTCGGACGCGAAATGGGCGTCAAGGCGAGCGGCGGTGTACGAACGTACAAGACGGCCCTCGCATTCCTGGGCGCAGGCGCCAACCGGCTAGGGGCCGTCTCCAGCGTGGCGATCGTCACCGGAGCCGAAGGCAGCGGAAGCTACTAAGGGGGACTGATGATCTCCCTCGCCAACGGGCACTGGAACGCGCGCATCGCGGAGACCGGCGCCGAGCTCAAGAGCCTATCGAACGCGTCTACCGGCCAAGAACACATATGGAACGGCGACCCGGCCTGGTGGAACGGATCCGCGCCGCTGCTCTTCCCGGTCATCGGCGGGCTCAAGGGCGGCGAGTACCGGCACGAGGGCCGCGCGTACAAGCTGCCGTCGCACGGCTTCGCCCGTGGAAGCGAGTTCACCGTGACTCGCGCGGACTCCGAGTCGGCGGAGCTGCGGCTCGTTTCGAGCGAGGCGACCCGCGCTGGGTACCCCTTCGATTTCGTCCTGACCGTCATCTTCGCCCTTACGCGCTCGGGAATCGACGTGCGCTACATAGTCCGGAACGCCGGACGGACCAGCATGCTCTTCTCTATCGGCTCGCACCCGGCCTTCGTGGTCCCATTCGCCGGAGGGGCGCTGGAGAACTACTACGTCTTCTTCGAACTCGAGGAGAACCTCGAGCGCTGGTTCTTCAAGGACGGAGTGATCGTCGCGGGCAAGACCGCCGAGGCCATGGAGAACAGCCGAGTCCTTAGCCTCACGCGACACTGTTTCGACGACGGGATCATGATATTCAAGAATCCGAGATCTCGGGAATTCGCGATCGCGAACAGCCGCAACTCGCGAGCGGTGCGCGTCGTTACGGACGGCGTGCCTTATCTCGGAGTTTGGTCGAAGCCCGGCGGCGCGCCTTTCGTCTGCGTCGAGCCTTGGCACGGCATACCCGATATGAGCGACGCGTCGGGCGAGCTCGCCGAGAAAGAGGGCATTATCTCGCTTTCCCCGCGGGAGAGTTCGAAACCGGATACCGCGTGGAAATCCTTTAATTTTTGTCTTGACAAATGTCAAAACTCATTCCAGACTCAGCTTATCGGCTAGACAGCCGCTATGATGGTATCCCGGAGGGTATCCATACTGGGATTCCACAGATCGAGGAGGAGGACAAGATGAACAAGAAATCTCGGGTAGTCGTGTTCTTGCTGGTCATCTCAATGGCCCTAGCATTCGTCCCGGCGATGGTGGCCCAGGCAAAGCCGCTCAAGATCGCGTTTTTCGTGTCGGACCTGAGCAATGGGTTCCACCAGGCCCAGTACGCGGCCGCCAAGAAGTACGCGAAGGAGAAATACGGCGCCGACGTGTTCGCGTTCGACGGCAAGTCCGACAGCGAGCTCATGACCTCCAATATCGACCAAGTCGTGGCCCAGGGCATGGACATGGCGACGCTGCACATCTGGGACGGCGAGGCCGCCAAGCCCGGCATCGAGGCCGCGATCGGCAAGGGCATCGTAATGACTGCCTTCTTCAGCCCGATCGCCGATACCGGCATCCCCGTCGCCCGCTCCGACGAGGCGCACGTTTCCTTCACCATGGGCGCCGAGATGGCCACCCAGTGGAAGAAAGCCTTCCCGAACAAGCCGATCGTAATGGTAGAGCTCGGCTGGCCAAACAACACCGAAGTCCAGTCCGGCCGCACCGGCCCCTTCGTGAAGGGCGTCCTTTCCGTGGATCCCAAGGCTAAGGACCTCGGCTGCCTCGACTCGAGCAAGGGTCCGGACGCGGCCAAGCAGATCATCACCGACCTCGCCGCCCAGCACCCGGAGGTGAACCTCATCGACGCCGAGTCCTCCG
This sequence comes from uncultured Spirochaetota bacterium, assembly GCA_963828175.1. Classification (GTDB taxonomy): domain Bacteria; phylum Spirochaetota; class Spirochaetia; order Treponematales; family Rectinemataceae; genus UBA1306. The sequence continues at coordinate 52,326 of CAWHFT010000126.1, read as the reverse complement.
ACCTCTGCGTCGGCGTTATGGCGGCCCTCAACCAGGCCGGCCGCGGCAAGATGAAGAACGGCGTGCCCCTCACCGAGATCGTCTGCAGCTGCGACTTCGACGAAGTCCAGTTCAAGCAGGTCTACGATCCCAACAGCTCCCTCAAGCTCTCCATAGGCCTCCCGCCCATCGAGACCGGACAGGGCAGGATCGAGCTCATGATGGACGTCAAGAACGGGCTCGCGGACCAGGTCACTCAGCCCGCGAAGGAATTCTTCTACAAAGCCTACACCATTTCCTACTACTCCATGCCGCGCGCCGATACGGTGAAGTGGCTCAATACGGAGTTCGGCACGAAGCTGAAATAAGCCGCTTCCAGCCGGGATCTCGGTCTACGATGAGTCGGGAGGGCCCCTCCGCGGGGGCCCTCCTCTACATAGCGGCGGAGGGCGGGCATGGAACAGATCGGCAACGTCGTGGAGATACGCGACCTCGTGAAGGACTTCCCCAGCGTCAGGGCCGTCAACAACGTCAGCTTCGACATAAAGCGCAACAGCGTCCATTGCCTGGTGGGGGAAAACGGGGCAGGCAAGTCCACCCTCATCAAGATCCTCACCGGGGCTGACCAGAGGACGAGCGGAAAGATCCTATTGAACGGCCAGGAGTACTACGCCCGTTCCACGAAAGAGGCCAAGCAGAAGGGAATCAGCACACTCTTCCAGGAGCTGAACGTCGTGGACCAGCTGACGGTAGAGGAAAACCTGACGCTAGGCATGGAGGATACCACGTTCGGCTTCCTCCGGAAGACGGATAAGATCGCCAAGATCGTCGAGGTGATGAAGAGCATCGAGCCGTCCATCGATCCTAAGCAGCTCGTCGGGAGCTTAAGCGTCGCGAAGAAGCAGATCGTCGAGATAGCCAAGGCCGTCGCAACAGATGCTGAAATCATCATCATGGACGAGCCGACGGCCGCCATTTCCGAGAGCGAGATACAGAGGCTCTTCGCGATCATCAAGGGGCTCCGCGAGAAGCGCGTCACCGTTCTCTACATCTCGCACCGCCTGGACGAGATATTCCAGCTGGGAGACTACGTAACCGTCATGCGTGACGGCGGGCACATCGGCACGAAGCCGATCGCCGAGATCAAGGATCGCTCCGAGCTGGTGAAGATGATGATAGGAAAGACCGTATTCGAGCAGTACAGCGCCAAGGAAGAGGCCTGCGAGGACGTCATCCTGCATGTGCGCAACCTGTCCAACCAGAAGCTGAACGACATATCCTTCGATGCCCACGCGGGCGAGATCGTCGGATTCTACGGCTTAGTCGGAGCCGGCAAGACCGAGCTCGCGCGGGCGATCTACGGCGCGGACGACTACGAGGGGGAAATCCTATTCAAGGGAAAGAGGCTGGCGCCCTCCCCCGACAAGGCGATCGACGCGGGCATCGCCCTCGTGCCAGAGGAGCGCAGGACCCAGGGGCTTTTCACGATCCTCACGATCCGGGCGAACATCCCCGCCATGAACATGAAGGCGATATCCCGCAGTGGCTTCATAGACGCCGCTAGGGAGAGGAAGATAACCAGAGACTACATCGACAAGCTCAGGATTGCGACGAACAGCGCCGAGAAGGAGGTCTCGAAGCTTTCCGGGGGCAACCAGCAGAAGGTCGTAATCTCCAAATGCCTGTTCGCGGAGGCGGACCTGCTCATGCTCGACGAGCCCACGCGCGGCATCGACGTGGGGGCCAAGAGCGAAATCTACGCGATAGTCCGCGGCCTCGCCAAGGAAGGGAAATCGATCATCCTCTTCTCCTCAGAATTGCCGGAGATCGTCAACATCTGCGATACGATCTACCTCCTCTACGACGGCGTTATTAAGACCACCATGAGGAACGGATGCGATCTCGACAGCGAGAAGATCCTCAATATAGTCACGGGCGGTGAATGATCATGGAATCCAGCGACAAGCGCCCCTCGACCTTCCTGAGCAGGATGAGCAACGATTCATTCATAAGCCTGTTCATGGTAGGCGTCCTCATAGCGATCTTCGGCCTAGCTTGCATAGTAGTACCCAACTTCTTAACTCCCAAGAACATAGTCAACATCCTCACCAACAATTGGTACATCATAATCCTGGGAATCGGTGTCACCTTCCTCTTGATCACCGGCAATTTCGACATGTCCGTCGGCGGGGTCATCGCGCTCTCTGGAGTCCTGTCCGTCTACTTCGTCCAGGGGGCCAACGTATCCCCGAACGAGCTGGCCAACGGGCTCGGGATGCCCTACGTCGTCGCCATCATCGCGGCCGTGGCATGCGCCACCTGCATCGGGGCGATAAACGCTTTCTTCATCGCGCGCCTCAAGGTGCCTTCTATCATAATCACCCTGGGCACGATGATGCTCGCGCGGGGTATCGCCCAGATCGTCACGCACGGGGCGCAACGGAACACCAGCCTTCCCAACGAGTTCGGGGTCGTGGGCAACACCTTCGTCCCGGGAACCTCGGTCAAGATCTCGGTCCTCATCATGGTGGTCCTCGTCCTGGCCGCATTCGCCTACGAGAAGCTCACCGTCCCCGGACGCCGGGTATTCCTCATCGGCGCCAATCGCGAAGCGGCCAGGCTCTCCGGCGTAAGGGTCGGCAGGGAGCTTGCCGGGCTTTTTATCCTCAGCGCGCTGCTCGCGTCGATAACGGGCGTCCTCTTGGCCTCCGAGTACATGGCGGGGCTTTCGAATCGGGGGACGGGCTACGAATTCGACGCGCTGGTCGTGACTCTCCTGGGAGGCGTCAGCATCGCTGGAGGCTTCGGCTCCGTGCTCGGCATGTTCGTCGGAGCCATCATTCTTTCCGTCGTAACGACGGCCGCGACAGGCCTCCTCCTCTCGCCGCACTGGCAGTACATACTCAAGGCCGTCGTCACCTTCATAGCCATCCTCGCTCAGCGCTACGCCCTGGACAGGAGGAGAGGATGAAGCGGGTATCGTTACGGGAACGCATAGAGAGCTCCAACGCCCTCCGCGCGAGCGTGAGGAAGGTATACATATATGTATTCCTGGTCCTCATCGTCGCTGTGTTCAGCGTCGCCAAGCTCGGCCAGGTCGAGTTCTTCGGCCGCGGGCATTTCCTCAACCCGGACAGCATCATAAACATGTTCCGCATCTCGGTGCCCATCCTCACCTTATGCGGAGCCTTCACGCTGCTCATGATCTCGGGCTACATCGACCTCTCGGTCGGCAGCGCGATGAGCCTCAGCGCCGTCATCTACGCGCTCATGATCCGCTCAGGCCTCGGGATGCCGCTATCGGTCGCGCTCGCGATCGTCCTCGGCATCGGGATGGGAAGCGTCAACGGATTTTTGGTGATGAAGCTTCGCATCACGCCGGTCATCGCGACCCTTGTCACGCTCAACCTCTTCAAGGGCATCGCCCTCCTTATCGTGCCTTTCGGAGTGTCCGCCATCAAGAGCGCGCCGGGGGCGCCCATGCCCGCATGGATCAATTTCTACGGCCGCAAGGCGGTCATGCTGGGGCTGCCCTGGTCGTTCTACGTCGCCCTGCTCGTCATCGCGGCGCTCGTCATCGTGCAGCGCAAGACGATCCTCGGAAAATACGCCGCGGCGATCGGGGGCAACCGCAAGGCCGCCGAGCTTTCGGGCATCAGCGCGGTGAAGTACGTCTGGATCCTCTACGTCGTCGTGGGCGTCTCCGCCGCCCTCGCGGGCGTGGCTAGGGCAAGTTTCATGTCGCTGGGAGACCCCCTTTCGGGCGACGGCATGGAGCTGGATTGCATCATCGTCGTCCTCCTGGGCGGCACCGCCTTCTCCGGCGGCGAGGGCTCGGTCGCCAAGACCGTGGTCGGCGTCCTCATCATCATGTGCGTGACTACCGGTCTCATGACCGTGATACCGGCGTACTGGCAGGTCGTCGCGAAGGCTGGCGTGCTGCTCATAGCCGTAGTTCTCAACCATCTACTCGTGAGGACGAGGAACCAGTCGTAACTGCGCCGAAACGACAAGGAGTCGATGTATGGATCTGCAACTGAAGGGAAAGAACGCGATCGTCACCGGCGGGGCCGGGGGGGTCGGCAGCGCGATATGCGAGCTCCTCGCATCCGAAGGCGCCAACGTGGCCGTGTCGGACATCGACCTCGCGCGGGCCGAGTCCGTCGCCGAGCGCTGCCGGGCGGCAGGGACGAAGGCACACGCGATACGGACAGACCTCACGAGGCCCGAGGACTGCGCGGCCCTCGTCGACAAGGCCGAGGAACTTTTTGGGAGCGCGGACATTCTAGTGAACAACGCCGGGCTCTGGCCCACCAACCTCGTCAAGGACATCGGCCTCGACGAGTGGAGGAGGACCATCGACATCAACCTCACGGCCGTCTTCCTCGCGAGCCAGCGCTTCGTGCAGCTGGCCTTGGAGAAGGGCCGGAAGGGCAAGATCCTCAACGTCACCTCGCAGGCGGCCTTCAACGGCTCCACGACCGGACACGCTCACTACGCGGCGGCCAAGTCCGGCGTAGTGACCTTCACGATCTCTCTCTCCCGCGAGGTCGCCGCCAAGGGCATAAACGTGAACGCCATCGCCCTCGGCATGGTCGACACACCCATGTCCTCGGAAGCGCTCAAGGCGGATCGTGCCTACTACGAGAAGCGGATACAGATTGGACGCGTCGCCCAGCCGATCGAGGTCGCCAGGCTCGCGGTCTTCCTCGTCTCGGGCGCCGCGGACTACTTTACGGGCGCCACGTTCGACGCCTCGGGCGGAATGATCGCTCGCTAGTCGGAGGAATTTTGAGCATGAAACTAGTAGGGATCGGGGACCTCTTCATTCCCCACGAGTTCATAAAGAAAGGCTTCGCCCAGGTCGAGGCCCTCGGCGTCAAGGTCGTCACCTTCGACTGGAAGCTCTCGGGCTTCCAGGAGCTCCAAGCCATCAACCTCAAGGTCGAGAAGGGCGGGGCGGCCGCCTACGAGCCCCCGCCCGAAGTCTACGAGGCGGTTCGGGACGCGGACATACTCGTCACCCAGTTCTGCCCCGCTTCGGCCGGCCTCATCGCCGCCGCGAAGAGCCTCAAGGTGCTCGGCGTGCTGCGCGCCGGCTACGAGAATGTCGACGTCGCCGCGGCGACCGCCCGAGGCATACTCGTCCTCAACACCCCGGGCCGGAACGCCGACGCCGTGGCCGATTTCGCGGTCGGGATGTTCCTCGCCGAGGCGAGGAACATAGCCCGAGGGCACGCCGGCCTCAAGGAAGGCCGTTGGATTAGGGAGTATCCCAACTCGGGCATGATACCGGACATGCCGGGCAAGACTGTCGGCATCGTCGGCCTCGGCGAGATAGGGCGCAAGGTCGCCAAGCGGCTCTCGGGCTTCGACGTCGAGATACTCGCCTACGACCCCTTCGTCAAGGAGCCGCCCGCAGGCGTATCGATGGTTACGCTGCCCAGGCTCATGGCCGAGTCGGATTTCGTGACGGTCCACGCGAGGCTCACCAAGGAGACCGAAGGCATGATCGGAGGCGAACTCATCGCCATGATGAAGAGGACCGCCTACTTGGTGAATACGTCCAGGTCGGCCCTCGTCGACGAAAAGGCCCTGTGCGAGGCACTCGAGGCGGGCCGAATCGCCGGCGCCGCCCTCGACGTCTTCGACCTCGAGCCGCCAGGAGCCGACTATCCGCTCGTGCGACTGCCCAACGTAACGGTCACTCCCCACATGGCGGGAGGTTCTAACGACGCTTTCTACAATTGTCCCAAGCTCCTCGCGGCCGAGCTCGCGAAGTTCCTCTCCGGGGCCGAGCCCAGGACGGCGGTGAACCGGGAGGTCTTACCCACGGCGCGGGACCGCCTGAGGCTTTAGGCGATGGGCGAGTCCCGCTACCTCAGCATCGACTGCGGCCTCACGGCGATGAAGGCCGCCGTATTCGACGACCGAGGAACTCAGCTAGCCGAGGCTTCAGCCGATACGCCCTTGTCGACGCGGGGCGAGGCGAGCGAGATCGGGATGGAGGAAGCCTGGTCCACGGCCGCTGGCCTCGCAAGAGACGCGATAGCGAAGGCGGGCTCGGCGCCTGGCCGCATCGCCGCCGTGGGCGTCTCGGGCCACGGCGGGGGGCTCTATCCCGCGGACGCCGAGGGGAGGCCGGCGCGCGCCGCCATCACCTCGATGGACCGCCGCGCCGAGGCCATAGTCGAGCTCTGGAAGCGGGAGGGCAGAAGCCGCTACGAGCTGACCAGGCACCACCCCTGGGCCGGGCAGTCCCTCCCCCTGCTGTGCTGGATAAAGCGAGAGGAACCGGCGTCCTACCGGAAGATACGCTGGGCTTTCGGAGCCAAAGACTGGATCACGTTCAGGCTTTCCGGAACGGCGACCACCGATAGGACCGAGGCGAGCAACAATGCCCTTCTCGACCTGGGTTCGGGCCGATACGACCCCGGCATCCTGGAGACCTTTGGAGCGCCCGAGGCCGAGGGCATGCTTCCGCCGGTCCACGAGAGCGCCGCTATCGTTGGGGCTGTGACCGCGAAGGCGGCAGCCGAGACCGGCATTCCCGCGGGGACGCCCGTGATCGCGGGCATGTTCGACGTGATCGCCTGCGCCGTCGGCTCGGGGTCCATGACCGAAGAAGCCTACTCCCTCATCGCGGGAACCTGGAACATAAATAGCGCATTCTCCCCGCTTCTCCTCGAGACGGCTCCTACGACCAAGGCCTCCCTTGGCCCCGATTCGGGCCGCTACGCCTATGTGGAATCGAGCGCCACGTCGGCTGGAAATCTCGCCTGGATAATCGCCGGAATCGAGGAACTCTGCCCCGGGATCGACAGGTACGCTCTCTATGAGCGGATCAACGAGGGCGTATCGAGGATACCCGCAGGGGCCGATGGCCTCATTTATCTGCCCTTCATCCACCGCTCGCACATCGCGCCGGGAACCGATGCGGCCTTCGTCGGGATGAGGGCATCCCATGGGATATTCCACCTGCTGCGGGCGGTGTACGAGGGAGTCGCCTTCGCCCACAGAGCGCATCTCGAGATTCTGAGCCGCGCCGGATTGGACAGGAGCCGGATCCTGCTCTCGGGCGGCGCAGCGGCCAGCGAGGCCTGGTGCAGGATCTTCGCCTCGGCCCTCGGGCGTCCCGTGGAGACTTGCGATGCTTCCCAGGCCGGAGCCCGTGGCATCGCCGCCGCCGCCGCGGTCGCGACGGGGCGCTACGCCTCGCTCGAGGAGGCCGAAGCAGCCATGTCGCGGGTCAGGGCGGCCTACGAGCCGGCACCTGCCGATGCGGCGGACCTGGACGATGCCTACTCGCGGTTCCGCGAAATCGCCGCGTCTTTGGGCGAGAAGAGCGGCTAAACAAAAAATGACCTGAGTAAAGGAATATAGTCAGGTTCTCGCTATTGACATATGTCATGGAAAATGTTACTACTAATATGCAGGAGGAACGATATGGATAAGCCGAAAGAGCTCGAAGGCCGGACCTGCGTGGTCACCGGCGCCGCTCGGAGCATCGGTCTCGCTATCGCCGAGGCATTCGTGGCCGAGGGTGCGCGGGTCGCGATGATCGATATAAATCCCGCAGTCCTTACCGAGGCGCAGCGGATAGGAAGTGGCACCAAAGGCTACGTCCTGGACATCACCGATCAAAAAGCGGTGTTGGGCTGCTTCGAGAGGATCGCTGGCGAGCTCGGCGCCGTCTACGCGCTCGTAAACACGGCGGGCATCGTAGACCAGCGCCCCATCGAGGAGGTTACGCCCGAGATCCTCGATAAGCAGATGCGGGTCAATGTCCACGGCTCCATCTATTGCATCCAGGGAGTCCTGGCCGGAATGAAGAAGGCGATGGACGGCAAGATCATCAACTTCTCCTCCAAGTCGGGGAAGACGGGCTCGTCCCTCATGGTTCCATATTCCGCGGCCAAGGGCGCGGTCATCGCCATGACCCAGGCCGTGGCCTTCGAGGTCGCCGACTTCAATATCAAGGTCAACGCCATCTGCCCGGGCATCACCGACGCCACGGGAGTATGGTCTGAAGTCAGCAAGGGCTACACGGAAAACCTGAAGATGCCTCGCGACGAAGTGGTCAAGAAGTTCACCGCCAAGATTCCTCTCAAGAGGCTTACGGATATCCAGGACATCGTCGACTACGTCCTCTTCCTTGCGGCGAAGGGCGAGTACTGTACCGGTCAGGCCCTGAACATCACCGGCGGCAGGGAGATGCACTGATGGGCGCCAAAGCAAAGGGCGGCGACTGCGTCGTCTATTACGCTCCGAAGGACGTACGCATCGAGAGGATGGAGGCGCCGCCCGCCCTCGAGGCAGGAGACCTCCTCGTCGAGGTCGAGGCCTGCGCGATCTGCGGCACCGACATAAAGTCCTACAACAAGGGCAATCCGAGGATCAAGCCGCCGATGATCATGGGCCACGAGTTCGTGGGCGCGGTGACCGCGGCAGGCGGAACCGCTCTGCCCGGTTCGCCCAAGATCGGCGAGCGGGTCGTCATGGCCACCACGATAGGCTGCGGCGAGTGCCGCTACTGCCGCTCCGGGCATTCCAACCTCTGCCGCCAGGCCGAGGCGATCGGCTTCCACTATCCGGGGGCCATGGCTCCCTACGTCCGCGTGCCGGCCAAAGCCGTGCGCATGGGACACCTGGCCGTCGTCGGCAGCCTGGACGCCAAGATCGCGGCCATCGCCGAGCCCCTCTCCTGCGTCGTGAACGGGCTCTCCAGACTGCCCATGGCGGAGATCAAGAACGTCCTAGTTTTGGGCCTCGGCCCCCTGGGCTTTCTCCACGCTGTGGCCGCCCGGGCCAAGGGCGCGGAGAAGGTCGTGTGCGTGGAGTTCCCCGGAGCCCGCTTCGATCTCGCCAAGTCCCTGGGCCTAGGCGAGGTGCTCGAAGCCCGGCCAAATCGACGGCGCCTACCAAGGCCTCACCCAGGGCGAGGGTTTCGATCTCGTGGTCGTCACCGCGCCTCACGGGCCTACCCAGGCCAAGTTGCCGATGTACGCGAGGAAGGGCGGCTTCGTCTCGTTCTTCGCGAGCCTGCCTCAGGGCGAGGAAATGCTGCAAGTCAACTCGAGGACCATCCACTACGGCGAGCTCGTCGTCTTCGGGACCTCCGATTCGACTCCGGCGCACATCCGCGAGGCGGTCGGCCTGCTCGAGGCGAAAAAGGATCTCTTCTCGAGGATAGTCACGAACGAGATGCCGATGAAGGACTTCGCCAAGGCGATGGACGTCATCGCTTCGGGGACCGCCGTAAAAGTGGTGCTCAGGCCATAAAGACCGTCAGTCCGCGTTGCATTCGAGGCGCCGACGGTCATATACTCCCGCCCAAACGAATCGTCGGAGGTAGCGGAATGAGTTCGAGGCTGGACGTCTCCCTGGTAGTGAAGGTTTCGAAGATGTACTACCTGGAAGGTCTCAAGCAGGAGGACATCGCCAGGCAGATCGGCATCTCCCGTTCCCTCATCTCGATGATCCTCACCGAGGCCAAGGAAACGGGGATCGTGGAGATCACGGTGCGCGATCCCTTCCTCAACGACGATCAGCTCTCCCGGCTCCTGGCGTCGTTCTATCCCGGGACTGACTTCGTCGTGATCCCGACCTCGTCGCGCGACCCGGAGGCCCAGCGCAAGCTCGTGGCCCAGCGCTCCGCGGATATCCTCGCGAAGATTCTCAAGAACGGCCAGACCGTCGGCCTGGCCTGGGGACGTACCAGTTACGAGTTCGTGCACGCTTTCCAGCCGCAGGAGCCCAGAGCCGACCTTTCAGTGGTCCCCCTCATCGGGGGCAGCCACCAGACCGCCCCCTATTTCCAAATCAACGAGATGGTGCGCCTCCTCGCGGAAAAGGCGGGTGGTGCGCCTTCGTTCATACACGCGCCGGCCCTCGCGAACGACAAGGAGGAGCGGGACATGTATTTCAACTCTTCCTCCATGAGGACTATTTCGTCAGGCCTGGAAGTCGATGGACGTCATCGTGTCGGGCATCGGGGCTATCCCCCTGGGCGAGACCATCGACCGCGAGTCCTACGCGGGCGAGCACGAGGTGTTCACCCACCTCAAATCCCCCGACGCTGTAGGCGACATCTGCGCGCGATATTTCGACCGCTCGGGCGGGTTCCTCGTCGACGACTATTACGAGAGGATCGTCGGCGTTCCCGTCGAGGAGCTTCGCGGCGCCCAGAACAATCTCATCATGGCATCGGGCGCGGACAAGGCCGAGGCCATCAACGGCGTGCTCAGGACCGGCATGGTGCGAACCTTCATCCTGGACGAACAGACCGCGAAGTCGGCCTTGGACCTCATGCAGGCCAAAGGGGCCTGACGGTGGACCTGGGACTCGCGGGCGTGCCCTGCCTCGTCACCGGGGCATCCAGGGGACTGGGCAGGGCGATCGCCCTCGCCCTCGCCGCCGAGGGCGCGCGGGTCGCACTGGCCTGCAGGGAGCGAGTTGCCGAGGCCCAGGATGCCGCGGCCGCCTGCGCCCAGGCCGGCGCAGAGTCGACGGTCGTCCTTCGGGGCGACCTCTCCTCCGAGGCCGAGGTGGCGGAAATGTTCGGCGAGGCTGAGTCGAAGCTGGGCGCGATGCGCGTGCTCGTCAACAACGCGGCCATCTGTCCCCATGGAACCACTGCGACGACAAGCCTTGAGGCATGGGAAGAGACCCTCGGCGCCAACCTGACCGGCACCTTCCTGGCCTGCAGGGAGTTTCTGCGGAGGCTGGAAGGCAAGGGGCCCCCGGGCCGAATCGTCAACGTGTCGTCGGTCTCGGCCTTTTCGGGGTCGACGAGCGGTCAGGCCGCGTACGACGCATCCAAGGGAGGCATCGTCTCCTTCACGGTGTCGCTTGCCAGGGAGACGGCCGCGCTCGGCATAACCGCGAACGCTCTGGCTCCAGGCCTCATGATGACTGAAATGGCGGAGCGCAAGTACAAGGCCGCTCCCGAGAAATACCTTCCTCGTATCCCCGCTGGCCGATTCGCCGAGGTCGCCGAGGTCGCCGCGGCGGCAGTGTTTCTCTGCTCGAGGCAGGCTGCCTATATTACCGGCAGTGTCGTCAACGTCTCGGGCGGCCTTCTCATGCGCTGAGCTCAGCTTTAACTTGACGTTTGTCATGTCGTATGTTACGATTCTGGCGACAGAGCTATCTTGGGATAACTGAACGAGGAGGAACATATGAGCGAAAGCATAAAAGGCAAGGTCGCCGTCATATCCGGTGTCGCGTCGGGATTCGCGAAGGCCACTGCCGAATTGTTCGCGAAGGAAGGCTGCAATCTCGTCATGTTCGATCTCAACCCCGAAGGCCTCGCGGCTACCGCGGCGGTCTGCGAGAAGTCGGGAGCCAAGGTCGTCTCCTTCGTCGGCGACGCGACCAAGCAGGGCACATTCGAGACGGCCCTCTCCAAGACCCTAGCGGCCTTCAACAAGGTGGACTTTCTCATCAACTACGCGGGCGGCGCCGTTAAGGTATCGCCCGTCGAGGAGATCGACAACGCTACCGCCCAGAAGATCCTCGACCTCAACCTCATGAGCGTGATCATGAGCTGCCGCACGTTCGCGCCGCAGTTCAAGAAGCAGAAGTCGGGCAAGGTCGTCAACGTCTCCTCGGTCTGCGACCGGCGCTCCTGGCCGGGTTGGACCGTCTATTCGGCCGCCAAGGCCGGCGTCAACGCCTTCACGAAGTGCCTATACACCGAGCTCAGACCCCATGGCGTCGGCGTCACCCTCCTCGTTCCCGGCGGCTCGAATACCGGGTTCCAGGGCGCGGCGGCGGGAGTGCCCAAGTTCGATTGGGACGAGTCCTTGGCCGTGCGGCCCGAGCACTTCGCCGATATGGTCTACCAGACCTGCGCCCTCACCAAGGGCGGCTGCGTGTCGGAGATGGTCGTCATCGGCCTCGCGCAAGACATCTCGGGCTTCTGATCATGAGGGAAATCTCCTGCAAGAAGCTCGAGCCCGAGTCCTTCGGCCGCTTCGGCAGCTACGCGAACATGCTCGACCCCGAGGCCAACAACCCTCCCTCGTTCCACTTGGGCGCCGCGCCCATCGAGTTCTTCAGGGACATGCTCCAATCCGGCCTGGGAGCCGACAGCGTCGCCTCCTTCGGAGTGTGCCGCGTCTTCCCTCGACCCCTGGTGGTCGACGCCTCGGAATACCACGACGCCGCCTGCGAGGCGCTGATGCCCATCGACGGCGACGTCATCATCCACGTCGCCCCCGCCGTCCCGGGAGCCGCGTTCCCGGGGGCGGCCGCCGAGGCCTACCTCGTGCCCAGGGGGACAATGGTCGTCCTCAGGCCTGGGGTCTGGCACCACGGCCCCTTCGCGTTGGGGGCGGGGAGCGTCAGCTGCCTCGTGGCCCTGCCGGAGCGCCTCTACGCCCGCGACTGCCGCGAGGTCGCCCTACCCGAGGGCGAGAGGATCAAGATCCTCCGCTAGCAGGGTGTTGAAAAAGGCTACGGAGCCTTTTTCAACGCTACCTTGAAATTCGCAATTGCGCAGGAAACCTACCGGTTTCCGAGCAATTGCATGGCAGGCTGTTGAAATGCTTCGAGTATTTCAACAGCCTGCTAGGGCTCGCGGTGAGCTGCAAGGTAAGGATTTATGCTCCCTATCGGCGTTGTTGCATGAATACCGGCCACGGGACTTGGTTAATGGGGCAGGTGGAGTAATTTATCCGATCTCGTCATACTGAGCCATGCCAAATAACTACAGCGAAAAATGCCGTCGCCAAAATAGGGCGACGTAGATGGTAGAGATTTACTGGCTATAACCGACGGTCGCGTGTCGAGACGACGATGGGTCGCTACAGGATATCGCCGTGCTCAACCGGAGGCTTTCGCTGGTCGGTCCGACTCCATCCGAAACATCTCGGATCAAGGTCCGATGGCTTCTTTATTGACAATGGTAATGTCGCGGATATAGTTGAAAAAGAGATTAATGCGCCAAAATCCTAAAACCATAGGAGGGCCCGATGCCCATTGACGTCGACGAGACCGACGGCTACATCGAATTGAAATTCGGACCGCGATGGAAATACATCGCCGTGGTGAGGGCATTCATACAGAATTTCCTCGCAATCGGTTTTTCGGACGACGCGCGCGCGGATAAGATCGCAATGGCCGCGAGCGAGCTCCTTGAGAACGCCGTCAAGTACGCGATCGGCGAGGAAACGCGCATTAAGGTGGGTCTTTCCGCCAAGAACGGGGACGTCGAGATTTCGGTGTCGAATAAGGCGAATTTCCGAGGCTATCGCAGGGCTCAAGGCGATCTGGGACAGCGTCATGGCCGGCGATCCGTTGGAGGCCTACCTGTCGATGATGCGAGTGGCGGCGACGAGGAGCGACGGCAAGAGCCAGCTGGGCCTCGTGCGAATACGCTACGAAACGGGCGGGACCATGGCATTGCAGGTCGAGGGCGACAGGGTCACGATCAAGCTCAATTACTCGAAATAGGGTCGCAGGCGATCGAGATACAACCGGAGGGACCAGATGAACAAGCTTGGCATCGAGCAGATAAAGCAGGGCAAAGTCACGATCGACGTAAGCGATAACGCGGCGGGTCTATCCATCAAGGTCGTAGGCGATATCGACATGCAAGATCCCAGCGTGATCCTCGATCCCCTCTTCGATAACGTCCACAAGGGAGCTATCGCTTCCGGGCTCAAGGTCGTGGAATTCGATCTTCGCGAACTCGCCTTCCTCAATTCGAGCGGCATCAAGGCCATCGCGAAATGGATAATGAATCTCTCCACCTCGCCGGCCGATAAAAAGTACGTAATAAAGATCCTGCAGAACAAATCCATCTCGTGGCAGACCACGAGCTTGCCGACACTCACATTCCTTTTGCCGGGCGCTGTGCAACTTGAATAGACTCATCGCTTCGGCCATAGTCCTCCCCCTCCTCCACGCCGCGATCATGTTTCTTCCGGGGCCTCCGGGCCCGGGTCCTTTTGGCATCAGGCTGGCCCTGGTGCTGGCCGTCGACGCCGCGGCGATCGCCTATGCCGCCACTCGCCTCCGCAGGCGGCGAAGCGAGGCGGCGGAGCTAGAGGTCGCGCCGGGCGATCCTGCGGTCGCAACTATCGCTTCGCCGACCGAGGCAGAGCGGCCTTCCGCGGAGGAGGCTGTCCAGACCACCGAGGAATTCGGGGCTAGGTCGAGGCTCGCTCGCATACGCAAGATCACGGCTTCCTTCCTCGAGTCCGACACCGCCCTCCTTGCTCGCGGGGGGCGGATACAGGCCGCGTGGACGGCCATCTCCGCGTTGAGCGATTCCTTAGCGGCCGCGAGGGGGGGCTCCGACTTCATCCGTGAGAACGTCGAAAAAATCTATGGTATAGCCAATAACCTCGCCAATTCTGCAGAAGCGGCGTTCAACCTTTCCCGCAAGGTGGAAAAGCGCGCCGCGGATATGGCCGGCGAGCTCTCCGGCTCGCTCGCCGAGACCACCAGTCTCCTCGAGGAATCCAAGAGGATTTCCGGGATTCTCACGATCATGTCCGATATTGCCTCGACGACGAATATCCTCTCCTTCAACGCTTCGATTGTAGCCGCGAATGCAGGCGGTCACGGCAAGCCTTTCGCCGTAGTTGCGAAGGAGATGAGGAAGCTTTCGGAGAGCACTGAGTCCTCCTTGAAAGCAATAACCTCCATCGTCCTCGCCATACAAGATAAGGTCAAAGCGGTTTCCGACCGAATTCGCGGCGTGAACGACGGGGTCAATGAAGAGAAGGAGGCCTTGGTCGCGGTGGCTGGGAACCTTCAGGGGGTCATGCTCGCCAACGAGGTCGTAAGGACGGTAAGTGACCTTTGTAAGCAAAAATCAGAGGAGGAACTCGAGCGCCTTCGATCGATGGCGGCCAATGTCGAATCGGCGGCGGCGGATCTCGTATCAGGGAACGACACCTCGCTGTTTGACAGCCTCTCCACCGATCTTCGAAAGGTGGCGCAGATGGCGAATGAGTCTCCGGAGGGGTCGGCGCAGTAGCGCTGCGAATAATCTGTCGTTGCAGGAGGCTCCATGAAGCAGGTTTACCTATTATCCTTCGTTTTCATCCTCGCGTTCTGCACGCCGCTTTGGTACGACGCCAGTAAACGTAAGGAATACGGAACTCGACCCCGCATCCTTCTGGGCGCGCTCGCGTTCTTCGTTCTGATCGGCGTCGCCGCGTTGATCTCCCTTTTCGCCGTCGGCAAGGACGAGAGGCGCGGCTTCCCGCTTGTCTTCACCCTCCAGGCGCTCTACGCGCCCCTGTTTTTCATCCTCGAGTACTCGGTCCACGTCCAGCGCATCAACAAGAATCTCCTCGTAAAGGATTTTGTGCGCAAGGCGCTCTGGCTCGTCGTCGTCGTCGTCGTCGCCGCGGCGGCCCTAGCCGGCTGCTGGGCGCTCAACATCTCGCTGGATTTCTCATCGAGTAATTCCGGGGTTTACCTGTTTTTTATAAGGGTTGTCGCCTCGGTCGCCGTGTCTGTCTCCTACCTTTTCTCGAATTTCGTGTTTGACCTCCAGAAGGGTATCGTCAGGCGCGTATCCTACACCTTTTACACGGGCGCCGCCGTCTCCACGGTCGTCCTCGTGGCCTCGTGGGTAGCCGATGCCGGGTCCCCTATCTTCATCCTCCTGTTCATGGCGAACAACGCGGTCTTCGCGATACGGATTTTTCAGGAATACTTTGTCTATCGCATGGGCCACGTCAACGATATCCATGTCCGTCAGCTCGAGTTTGAGCAGGGCCGCACGGAGCTCCTCAACCGCGTGCTCCTCTCCTCGCCCGAGGAAGACGTAAAACTCATCGGCGACACGCTATCAGCCTGTCGCGAGCAATTTCAGAAGAGCTTCGTAAAGACCGACCTCGTCTTCCGATCGATGATGGCCTTCAGAAGGGCTGGCGATCTCCTGGCCGTAGACAGGGAAGAATTCATCGTTGAGTATTGCACGCCTCTCAAGGACGTCGAGAATATCAAGCAAATGAGGGCCGAAGTGCTCCATAGCCAAATCATGTCCCAGGTATTCGACCTCTCCCGCATAACACAGGCGGCGGAGTCGGAGCTCGGCTTCGCCGAAAAGGCGATCAAGAAGATGGTCGAAACGAAGTCACAAGTTCGCGTCGAGGACCTGCCTCTCAGCCTCGATCGGCTCTTCAAGCTAATCGTCCTCCAGCCGATCTACAACCAGGAGGACCTACGGGGTATGATAGTCCTCTTTAAAAGCGATTTCGACCGCATATTCCCACAGGAGGACGTCATCCTTAAGTCCCTCGTGAGGAATCTCTCGCTCGTTTTCACCATAATCGATAGCAAGCGAATGCTGGACGACAAAAACCGCCTTACCCGGGAAATGGATATCGCCAAGGGCATCCAGACATCGATCCTCCCCAAGAACCTCGAAATGGTGGGTTACGAGGCCGAGGCCCAGATGATCACCGCGTCCGAGGTCGGCGGCGACCTCTACGATTTTGTGAAGACGAATTATGGTGGCTTTATCGATATCGCCGACGTGGCCGGGCATGGGCTTCCCGCGGGGATCATGGCCCTCGTCCATATGGCCGCCTTCCACGCAGCATTACGTACGAGCGAGATCGCCGGCTACGAGCTCGAAGTATCGTCCCTCTACGATATCGTGAATGCCGTCCTTATCGAGATCAATAGGAACAGGATCGGGAGCGACAAGTTCATGACCTGCAATATCCTTACCGAGAGGGAAGGCACTATCTCCTACGCCGGCTCGCACCTGATAGGCCTCGTCCATCGGGTTGATTCCGGCGCGATAGACGAAATTGAAGGGATGCAGGGGAGGGCAGCCTTCCAAGGCATTTCTGAGTATGCCTCTTCCGGCGGTTCAAAGGGCAGCTTCTCGATGAAGAAGGGGGACATCCTTCTCCTATACACCGACGGCCTCATCGAGGCTCGAGACATGAACGACCGATTCTTCGGAGTGAATGGTCTCAAGGAAGCGCTTCGGGAGGCATCGAAGGAGAGCCTATCCGCCACGAAGCAAGCCATACTCGAGCGGCTGAAAGCCTTCGCCGAGAACGGCGACAGGAAGGCCTATGGCGGGAGTTACGCGGATGATGTCAGCCTGATGCTCATCAGGAAGACGTAGACTCGCCGAGGGAATTTACTGGTTTTTATCGGGGCGTATTCAGTCGAAGGGTCATCTCGCTCGCAAAGAGATGCGCCTCCAGAAAGCCCGATAATCTTCATTGTCGGGTTTCCCGTCAGAAGACGAAGGGGATAAAGCGCCGGCTCTTCTTCATATATGTCGCGTACTCGGGTCCGAAGTTGCGAAGATCCTCGACCTCCTCGACCAGGGCGGTGACCACGGCCAAGGAGGTCGCGACAACCGCGAGGGCGATCGAGGCCGCATCGACCACCTTTAGCGCGGCCCCCCACGCGAGGCAGATGAGCGACGTGTACATTGGATGACGAATATAGGCGAAGATCCCCGAGCTGACGACCCGTCCGGTGTTCTCGAAGTGGTAGTTGGCCTCGTCTTCTGCTGGCCCTGCCCTATTACCGCCGTACTTTTTGAAGTGCAGAGGCGGCAGGACCGCGAGGAGGATAGAAAGGGCCAATAGGGGCCATGAAACCAACTGCCTGGCGATGAAGGGATCTGCGAACCAGGTGGGGAGGCCGCGGCAGACGAGGGCGAAGCAAAGCTCAAAAACAAAGAACCGCCAAAAACCGTGGTGCGCGGGCTTAAGAAGGGAGCGGCGCGATATAAATATAATCGGCGCGGACCCTACCACGAAAACGATCCAAGGAAGGTTTCCCATACACGAATCCTACGTGGGCCCCGCGAGGACGTCAAGCCGATATGCCTGGGCATGGTTCCTTCTTTGGAATTCCTGACTTTGCGTACCTTGCGTTATGCGAGGATATTTATCCTTTTCTCGGTCGGGGAACGAGTTATCGAGAAGGAGTGAGCTCTACTCTAAGTCCAGGTCCATATTCGTCAGACTCTCGTGGACATAGTACCGCAGAGTCGTCGCCGGATCCGCGTGCCCCAGGTACCGGCTCGTCCCCACAATGTCTATACTACAAAACCTTTCTTTTGTGTATATGAGGTCTTTTTTGATACCTTTTGAGTCGCCATACGGATACTTATTCGATCTACAAATTGTTTTTGCTCTGTAGTTCGATGTCATAAACTGTCGGCGTCGGTGTTGAATTGAGGATGCGATGCAAGGGGGCCACATGAGAAAGGCAAGCGTTGTTATCGGAATCGTGAGCATCTTCGCCGCATCGAGCTGCGCCAGTATGTGGAAGGCAATGGGCGTAGCCACGGTTGCTTCGGTGAACGATCAGGATTCCCGGTTAAACGACCTCAAAACGGTTGTCGATGGATTGCAAACAAAGATGGATGATTCGGTCACTCAGCAAAATGCACGGCTAGATGAGCTCAAGACGACGGTCGACGATGTATCCTCGAAAATGGACACTATTCAACAGAACACGGAGCAGATTGCAAAAATCGAGACCCTCGTCAGCGAGCTTCAAGGGAAGATAGATCTGCTACCTCAAGAGACGCTGAAAAAACTAGCGGATATACTTAGCAAGGCTGCCGATGCAACAGCAAGTGTTAAGAACTAAGGCACGGGCCCCATGCCCGCCCGCATTACTACTGATGCGCTCGAAGTTGGGGAGGAGAGGTCGTTTGACGGCCTCCAAGTAAAAACGTTTCCTGCGTACAATGAACGACCCCGGAGCAGAGCTCCGGGGTATCGTTCGCTCTGCAAGGAATGGATTGTATGCGGGTCCATACCCGGCAGATGAATTGCTAGGAAGATCGAAGCAGAGCTTCGAGGTATGGACCCGCAGACAGAAATCAAAGGTCCACGAGTTACACCTTCGTTGGGCATTTTAGACGATGCTCCATATCGAGCTTCTCGAAACTTTTTGCCTTGATCAATAACTTGTACCGTATTTTATGAGCTTTAATGGCGTCTTTAAATATTCCACGGAAGGCAAAAAATCCATATTTGTTGGCTTTATGTTTTATCAGTTGCAGTTTTCTGGATTGACCGATTCCAACACTATTCTTCAGATTGCTATCGTCGCAATACCAGCATTTGCACATCAAAGAATGCACCGAGCAGCCGTCTCCTTCCTTGAAGTAGCGGCAATGGTATCCATATTTGCCTTTTTTCGGACTTGCCGTACCTCTATCATTTCCGCTGCAACAGCAATACGGGTCAGGAACGGACTTCCCCCTTTCTCGGTTGCAGATGCCGCCATTTTTTTTGAAGCCACATATGTCATTGTCGATGAATATCTTTTTTGCTTCTTCGTAGAGTTCTTCGTATTTCGCTTCGATTGTCTTCTCGGTCATCGTACCTCACAGTCTCGAGAAGCGGGCTTGATGTTCATGTATCGTTGATACAACATGATATGATTTTATGTCCGTTTTGGTGGCCTTACAAGTGCACCTCCATTCCCGGTTTTCCCGATAAAAGCTGAAACGGGAATATTATTGAGGAATCTCTTGTTAAAGTCGGCCGGGACTTTAACGGCCCGCTGGCTCTTTACTATGCGTCCGCAAACTTGATTTATTCTATCTATAACCATAAAATCTCTCACAGGGCGCATTAGAAGGGGAAGCCGTGGCCACCATCCTCGTCGTCGATGATGAAGAAGCGATAAGGGACATACTCTCTCGCATTCTCGCCCCTGCAGGGCATCGGATGATCGAGGCGGTGGATGCCGAAACTGCCCTTGCGGCCCTAGAGCGGGAGAAGCCCGAGGTGGCCTTCGTCGATCTCGTTATGCCTGGGAAAGGCGGTCTGAGCCTCATTATGGAAAGCCTGTGCAAGGTGCCGGGGCTCGCGGTGGTCGCCATGTCGGGGAGAATTCCCCTGCAGGGCGATTCACTCTCGGGATTCTCTCGTCAGTTCGGCATCACCTGCTATCTGGAAAAACCATTTACGCCCGAAGCTGTCAGGGAGGCGGTGCGCAAGGCATTTGTTGGAAGCTGCACTTAGACTGAGCACGGAAGATTGTCCGCTGCACACAAGGGGACACGAGAATGGGTCCTTTGGAACAAGGCGCCGGTTGATCAGGATCTTATTCAACTCGAAGAACCACGCGGACCCGGTCAATGCTGTGGGTTCCCGCGGAAGGCCCTCCGCCTTGACGACAAGCGAAGCGCTCGGCTAGCCCTCCTTTTCAAGGCGCTCGGTGACCCTGCGAGGCTGCAAATCCTCGACATTTTGGCCCAACGGGCGGGGGAGGTGTGTGTTTGCGACTTCGAGGGAACAGTAGGCCGTCCCGATGAAGCGACAGGGGAGCGTCCAAAGCAGCCAACAGTCTCGCACCATCTGCGAGTGTTGCGAGAAAGCGGCCTTATCGCCTCGCATAAGCGTGGTCAATGGGTTTACTACTTCCTTCGCGAAGAGAGTCTCGAGGAAGTACGCAACTGTCTTGAACTCATTTCTGGACTTGGAAAAAGGTAGGGAATAAAGTCTGTCGGATAGGCAAGTTTCATGCCCTATATATTGATATTTATCGATATATAGGGAGTAATGAGGAAGGAGAGTAGTATGGCGATCGACAAGCAAACGGTTGTTGAAGCGGTTCGCGGCCGGTATGGTGCCGTGGCCACCAGCGTTCTCGCCGGCTCGAATACGAGCTGCTGTGGGCCAAAAGGCAGCTCAAGCCGCTGCTGTGGTGGAGATCTTGCCAAGGACTCTATATCGAGCGACCTGTACGCTCTGGATGAACTCGAGGGCGTGCCATTGAAGGCAGCGCTTGCGTCTCTTGGCTGTGGTAACCCGACAGCTCTAGCGCGCCTCGAGGTAGGCCAGATCGTCCTCGACCTTGGTTCAGGAGGAGGCATCGACGTGCTCCTGTCCGCCCGCCGCGTCGGACCCTCAGGCTTCGCCTATGGCCTCGACATGACCGACGAGATGCTCGAATTGGCCCGTAAGAACGCCGCCGAGGCAGGTGTCAAGAACGTCAAATTTCTCAAAGGCGACATCGCCTCGATCCCTCTGCCGGATGCGAGCGTGGACATCATCATCTCGAACTGCGTCATCAACCTTGCTGCGGATAAGGATCCTGTGTTCGCCGAGGCCTTTCGCGTTCTCAAAGCCGGCGGCATGTTCGCCGTGTCCGACATTGTCATCCATGGTGGTTTGCCAGCCGAAATCGTGCAAGACGATCAGTTCCGCCGCGATATGTCTTCCTGGGCAGGCTGCATAGCCGGGGCGCTCACCGATTCTGAGTATCGGGCTGGCCTTGCCAGCGCCGGATTTGCCGACGTCTCGCTCGAGATCACTCGCCGTTACGCGGTCGACGATCTTCAGCTCGACCTTCCCGCATGGACCGCACGACTTGGAGCGGCAACTGTTGCGGACATTGTTGGACGTTTCGCGAGCACATTCGTTCGCGCGCGGAAACCCGCCCATGCCGCCAGTTGAAGCCCGAACTTCCTCGGAGGCACCCCGGCGCCTCTCTGTTTTAGACCGTTGGCCGATCCTCATGACCGCCCTCGCCATCTTCTTTCTCCGAGATAAGCCCGAGTATATGGCGGGGCCATCATCGGCCTTGCGCGCTGCATCGCCATGGTCATCGTCTGGAACGACCTTGCGAACGGCGATGCCGTTCCTCTCCTGGTTCTTCCTACGCCGCTCCAGGGGCGATTCCTGGTATCGGAAGAGCTTCATTCCGCGGATCTCGCCGATCACCCTAGTGGCGCTCCTGTTCACCATCCTTGTCATGTTTAGCCTGAAGGGAGGGGAATCTCATTTTCATTCTCGAAAGCGATTGGAACTGGCAACAGTAAAACAGTGACCCTTTCCTTTACTGCGGCCATCAACAACTTCGAACTCGCGATCGCAGTATTCGGCGGGGTCGGGAGAGGCGACTTGAATCGGCTTTCCCGAAAAGGAGCGCCATGTGACCAAAGTCCTTTTCCTCTGCGTCCACAACTCGGCGAGAAGTCAGATGGCCGAGGCTTTCCTGAAAAAGATGGCGGGCGATCACTTTGAGGTCGAGAGCGCGGGCCTTGAGAAGGGGCGGCTAAACCCCTACGTAGTCCGCGCGATGGCCGAAGCAGGTATCGACATCTCGCACAACGAGACGAAAAGTGTCTTCGACCTGTTCAACGAGAAACGAGTCTATCAAATAGTGGTCACCGTTTGCTCGAAGGAAGCGGCCGAGAGGTGCCCTATATTCCCTGGGCTCTCGGAAAAACTTCATTGGCCATTTGCCGATCCCTCGACTTTCGCAGGGACCGACGGCGAGATCATGGCGCAAGTGAGGCAAGTACGGGATCAGATCGAAGAAGCGATTAAAGATTTCGTGGGGCGGCACGCAACTAGAAACATGATTCATATTGATTTTTCGCCGGCGTCTGAATTGCCTCCAGCCGAAATCGCCGATAACGGGGAGGTTTCCCGAGCTTTTTTCGATCGTGGTATCCGAACTTTCCAAGAAGCTGCAAGCTATGTGCGTGACTTGCCCTATGGGTTCAACGCTTCGTCTGACGACTCGATGATCCTACTGCGCGATGGATTCGGAACGTGTACGACGAAGCACGGGATCATTGCCAGACTGGCCGAAGAGATGGATGTGCCGGCCCGCAAATATGAAGGCTTCTATCCATTGACTGAAGCCGTTATTCCCGATGTCGCAAGTATCCTTGAGGAAGCGGGGATTGCCTTTATCCCGAGGACGCATTGTTTTTTGAGCTATCAAAGTGACTTCTTTGACTTGACGGAAGGCAACTGCACGGGGAAAAAAGGAATGGTCCAAGATTATTTAAAGATATTCATGGTTAAACCGGAGCAAAGCCAAGAGGAGATTGATCGATGCTACAGAGACTATTACGAACACTTGTGCAATGAAGATGCCTCATTTTCTCGACTTGGAATCGATGGGATGTTTGAAGTATTAAAAAAATGTATTCAGAAACCCAATAATTTTTGTATTCCCCGGTAGGGTGTGGTGATGTCCTCGCTTTGCTATTTCAATCATCCTTCCGGGAAAGGAGCCTTCCATGACAACGACCAAGGTCCCAATGCTCTGCACACACAATTCGACAAGTAGCCAGATGGGCGAGGCATTTCTAAAGAAGCTTGCCGGCGACCGTTTCGATGTCGAGAGCGCTGGGCTCGAGAAAGGTTTTGAAGATTTTTTCTCCGAAAGATTTTTGTGGGGGTAATGTTATATATAGTAGCGTGGATTAGCCACCGGAGCAGCATACCGCAATATATCCTGAGGCCACGAGTTCTTGAACGTCGTGTGAATACCTTACTAAGTCGACTTCGAGGAAAGCCTTCACAACCAAACATCTTTCCGGGGTATTCTGCCGTCTACAGAATCCTCATAAAGTTGATGCGGTTGCCGAAGGTTTATTTCAGCTGGCAACCCTCTTTCCTTGAGGGATGTAGGGGTTCGGGGATCAATGGAACAGATCCCCGGGAAGCTCGAAGCGGCCAAGCCACCCGACTTCGTCCTCGTCTCCGGGGACCTGGGCCTTCTGCACTACAGCCATGTGATGCGCGCTACTTTTCCAGTAATCGCTGGTTGTAGTCACGAGCAATCTGCTGCGCTTTCCCAAACGGGAGTACGTCAGGGGACAACATGGTGTATATTACGGCAATTGCTGCGCCGACCAAACACGTTCCGACTCCGACAAGAACCGGAGTGACATTGAAGGCTTCCGAGTTGGACTGGCTGAAAGCACCGTAGTAGCAATACGCAAAACCGCCTACTGCACCAGCCCATCCGAGAATTTCCCCGGTCGTTTTCTGGAAATGGTGTACATCTGATGCAACAGAATCCGGCAGATCTCCGGCCAAGAAAAGGAATTTGGCCTCGATGATTCGGTTATAGCCCTCGTCGGCTTTCCAACGCCGCGAGTCCAGAGGCAAACTATCCGGACGAAGAGTTATTGCCATTGAATTGTATTTGTCTTGTTGCGCTTGAGTCATCGGCTGTTCCGGTGCCCCGGTATCAAATTCCTTACACGGTTATTTCTGCGTATCACTTCGCAGACCGAATTGGCGGGATAGCCACGTCGCCTGGCCACAGATCAGCTCATGAGGCCTTCCATCGCGCGTGTTTTTCAGAGAGTTTCGGTGGTGGCGATGCGGACATGCTCCGCGGTGACGACGGGGCACTTTTCGCCCACGGCGGCAAGCATGGCGCCGCGGGCGAGGATGCCGGCTCTCCTGAGTATTCCTCCCGAGCTCTGGTTGAGCGCCGTGATGGCGTCGTAGGAGAAGAGCTCGGCCTTTCCGCCGGCGATGGCGAGATGATGGGCGACATAGGCGGCCATGTGATCGCGCTGGAGGGACTCAAGGCGGCTGCGGCCCGCGACGCAAGAAGCGAAGGGCCGAGAGGTGTGGAAGAGGAGCTTGTCGATGAGGGCGGTCTGTCCCGAGAGGACGATGGGGAGGAGCGTGCGGGAGTCGAAGTCGCGTCGCCCGAGTTGATACAGATCTGCCTGAGGAGTTCCATGAGGGATCCCGAGGTAGCGACGAGGGGAATGACGCAGTACTGCGAGGGGTGGAGGCGGGAAACGGCGGCACGGAGCGAGGTGCTCTTGCCCGCGCCAACCTCGCCGATGGGATGTCCTGGGCTAAGGGCTCACGGGATAGGCCATAGGCGTAGGTGAGAGCGATCATGAGGAGCTCCCGGAGAAGAGCGAACCCGAGCGATACGAGGCGCTTGATTCAGCTGTTGACGGCCTGGTCGAGGGGCGTGGGGAAGCCGAGGGACTCGTTGTCCCTAACGACCTCGACGCGAGAGAGGTCGTCCTGATGGTAGAGGAGCGAGATCGTCTGGCCCATGAGGCCGAGCGGAGCCTCGTAGACGTGGCCTTCGGATTAAGATTTTGCCGAGATAGGTGGAGAAGGCGGGTTGGGCACGCGAAATTAAGGACGGGACTAAGGACGGGATCGCATCAGAGTCTCCCTATTTACACAATCGCCTAACAGAAGCGCTGCTGTGGACTGCGACACGGGCGGACCTGATTTTCGGCGCCAACGCTCAACTGCGCGCCCAGCGACGACCCTTGAACCCGGGCAGTTACCTCCGATCTCAGTAATTGCCTACGCCAGCTTGTCTAGTGACTAGTTTAGCCACTAACGGAAAATGGCTGATAAATGGGCCAATTCTGATAGAGGTGCTGGTCGCTTCGGAAGCTAGGAAGTTGGAAAAAGTTCAGAAATGCCTCCCATAAACAGGCATCCATGCAACAACGGCGCACAGAAGCCCTCCCGATCATTTAAGGGGAAACGAAGCCTCTTCGACCCAGACATTTTTTTTCAGCCGATAGCATTCGACCTTCGAGCAGGTCCATGACTCCCCGATCGGCAGACCGCCTCGATCGGCTAACGCTGCCTCAATCGACTCCAAGCCCTCTATGCTCAAGTCGTCGAAGGCCAAGGTTAGATGGGGGCGATACTCGTATTGAGGACCTTTGCGGTAGTCTTTGAACTCCAAGAGCCGCTCGTGAGCGCGCAGAAATTCCGGATTAGTTTCGATCCCAAAGCCGGCGAAGCATCGCTCCGCCCCGTCCGGGCCGAAGTATCGCTTCAAGATCAACCCGCCAAGCCGGATCGAGAAAAGATCCGTCTCGAGGGCCTTGATCGAAAACAACTCGAAAAAAACGAGGCAGCTCGTCCTCCGGCACCAGAGCCCCGGTACGCAAAGTGATATGCACGGGATAGCGAAGAGCCTCACGCGAATCGGCCAACGCGCACATTTCGCGACGCAACTCGGTCAACCGACCGAGGAGGGGCTCGGGAGGCAGGGATATGATTATGAGACGTACGATCGAGCTAGAGTCGCTCATGCTTTCGATCCTCGATGCGCGAAATAGGCTTCCTGGTCGGCCGGGCACAAATAGGTCCCCGCCGACACCAGAAGGGGTATCATGGCCCAGCAATCGCTCAAGCCCGGATGGGCCAGCACGGCCAGGCCACCGTCGGCTTTAATCGCCCGCACGGCGTCGATCGCGCCGGGGTAGTCGATGCCCGGGTGACAGGCGCCGCCCGGGCCGTAGAGCGAGCGCATCAATTGGCCGACGCCGATCACGCCTTTCCGGCGCAAGGCCTCCGCCACGTGCTGGCGATAGATCACCGGGCAACGATCGACAGAATCGTCGGGCTCGAGGTCTCCCCAGGCCACGTCCTCGACCTCGCAGAGCTCGATCGAAATGCCCCGGCCGCGCAGGGCATCGATGGCGAGTAGGCTGGTCGCATTCCTTTGTTCCAGGACGGGCCGGCACAAGGCTTCGACCGCGGTGCTCGAGGGAGGGAGAAAATATCCGAGGATATGCACTTTGCCGCCGCGCTCGCGATCGCGCGCCGAAATTTCCACGCCGGGGATCACCGTCACGCCGAGCTCGACCCCGATGTCGGCAGCCAGCCCCACGTGCGCGGTGTAATCGTGATCGGTCAAGCCGAGGCAATCCACCCCCTTGGATCGAGCCTGCGCCAACAGCTCACCAATGGTGAGCGAGCCGTCCGAAGCGCGAGAATGGACATGAAGATCGGCCGGCATCAGGCCTTACCGTAGGCCGCGATGAAGGCGACGGGATCCTCGAACTCGGGAAGCCTGGATTTGATAGTCTCGTGGTCCCACTCCCACCAACGGCTCGATTCCAGGCCCTCGCTTGTCTCTTCGTCGAAACGCCTTCGCAAAAGCCTGGCCGGCACGCCGACCCAGACTTCGTAAGGGCCTATGTCGTGCGTCACTACCGCGCCGGAGCCCACGATCGCTCCCGACCCGATCTTCACCCCCGGCATGATGACCGCGCCATGGCCGATCCAGACGTCGTGGCCCACCAGGCAGGGATGATCGCGCCGCCATTTGAAAAAAGTTTCGTCGTCCGTCTCGGCGAACCCGAAGCGCTTGCGGCGGTAGGTCATGTGGTGCTGGGCGACTCGCCACATGGCGTGGTTGCCCGGATTGATCCGCACGTGGCTGGCGATGCTGCAAAACGGCCCGATGTCCGCATAGATGATCGCCACGTCGCCGGCAGTGTAGCTGTACGCCCCGAAACTGCTTTCGACGATGCTGGTATTGCGCCCGACCTCGGACCAGGCGCCGAGGACGGAATCCTTGATCCTGCAGTCTTCGTGGACGAGAGGCTCGGAGGAAAGCTCAACGGGCATGCTCAGCCTCCTTGCTCGCCGAGGCGGCGAAGGAAAAGCGCCGGCCTTTTGTCAAGACGGGCTGACCCATGGTCATCACGAAGAGCACGCGCGGCACGCCCGTGGAGTCGTCGACCAGGATGATGTCGGCCTGCTTACCGTTCTCGATGGAGCCCGTGAGCTCCCCGAGCCCCACCGCGCGCGCCGGGTTGAGGCTGGCCATCGCGCTGGCTTCGTGCAAAGGCATTCCGTACTCGGTGTGAAGCTTGAAGACCGCGTGGAGGATGGCGGGAGGGACATAGTCGCTGCACAGGATGTCGGCGGCGCCGGCCAGGATCGCGTCGATAGCCCGCATATTCCCGCTATTGGACGCGCCTCGCACGATGTTGGGCGCGCCCACGACGATATGCATGCCCGCTTCGCGCGCGGCTTTCGCGGTGAGCAGGTCGATCGGGAATTCGCTGATCCCCACTCCGTAAGAGCGCATCCTCTCGATCTTGGCCGAAGAGTCGTCATCGTGGCTGGCGAGGGGTATGCCGGCGGCGAGGACCTTGTCGGCGAGACGCTTCATGGTAGCCGGTATCTCCGGATTCTGCATGCGCGCTTGCCGCTCGCGAATCCATTGGTCTGCTTCCGCGGGTCCGAAGCCGCGAGTCTTGTAGAGGTCGTTCCGGTACTTTTCCATATCGACGTATTGCCCCTGCCCCGGACTATGGTTCATGAGCGATACCATGTGCACGAGACCTTCGTCTATCAGGTCGGAAATGACGCTTTCGGCGGGAGTCTCGCTGACCTCGTAGCGGGCGTGGACGCGATGATGGATGATGCTGTCTTTTTTCAACACGTCGATGCATCGAATGACGTTCTGCACTACTTCGCTCGTCCGCATCTTGAAGCTGTGGTCGTGGAAGGAAAGCGAATGGTACATGGTCGTCACGCCGTGGCAGACCAGCTTCGCCTCGAGGCTGAAGAAGCCGAGCTCGGTCTCGAGGAAGACGCCGGGGCGAGGTTGAGTCTCGCCTTCGAGGGCGTCCGAGTGGAGGTCGATAAATCCCGGCATGGCCAAAAGGCCACCGCCGTCTATCATCTGGCTTATTTCGGGTCGAGGACCCGAGCCGGTCTCGAGGATGGACTCGCCCTCCACTAGGATCCACGCGTCGTCCTGGATGCCCGCCGGCGTCACGAGCCGAACTTTGTCGATGAGAGTCACGCCATTACCTCCTCGGTCTCTTCCGTAGGCTCGTACGTCGAGTCGGCCGTCGGCACGAATCGAAACTCTTCGTCGGCCAGTTTCCGCAGTGATGCTTGATCGTGGAAAATGCCGATCATGCTGGTCCCCTCGGCCTTGAGCTGGGCGAGCAGCATGAGGACGTTGTCGCGCGCGGCCGCGTCGAGCGATGCCGTCGGCTCGTCCAGGAGGAGGAGCCGTGGACTTGAAAGCAG
Organism: uncultured Spirochaetota bacterium; assembly: GCA_963828175.1. GTDB lineage: Bacteria > Spirochaetota > Spirochaetia > Treponematales > Rectinemataceae > UBA1306. The sequence goes on along the minus strand of CAWHFT010000126.1, from coordinate 23,791 downwards.
GGCATGCGCGATGTTGAGGCGTTGCTTTTCCCCGCCCGAAAATGTTGAGGGATAGAGCTCCCACAGATGACGAGGCAAACAGACTCGTTCCAGCATCGCCGCCGCCCGTTCTCGGCATTCCGCGTCGGAAAGGCCGCGATGGGCGAGCGCCGATAAGAGGATGCCCATGGCGCTCACGCGGGGCATGACCTGGAAGAATTGCGATACGTAGGCGATCTCGGTCTCCCTGAGCTCGAGCATGTCGTGTTCGTCGAGAGCGAGAAGGTCCACTTCTCCCTTTGAGGCGCTTCGGTATAGGACCGTCCCCGAATCGGCCCGATAGGTCCGGTAGATCGTCTTGAGGAGCGTCGATTTTCCAATGCCGCTCGGGCCCGAGACGCCCAGGAATTCGCCCTGGGCGAGATCGAGATCCAAGTCGCGAAAGGCCATGATGGTCGCCCCTCCGCGCGCGTGGAGAACGAAGGTCTTGCTCAAGCCTCGTGCTTGCAGTATTTCGTTCATTCCATTTTCCTTTTTTCCCGGCCTCAAATCATCGAGTGGACCAGGAGCTGAGTGTAGGGATCGGCCGGATCCTCGAGGATCTGGTCGGTCAAGCCCGCCTCGACTACGCCGCCGTTGCGCATCGCCAGGGTGCATTCGGGTCAAGAGCCGGATGACGCCGAGATCGTGGGATACGACCACCATCGCGATGCCGAGCTCGCGTTGAAGGCTGCGGATCAGATCGAGGACCCGCGCTTGCACGGATACGTCCAGACCCGTGGTGACCTCGTCCATGAAGAGCACCGGGGGGTTGTTCGCGAGGGCCTTGGCGATCTGCACGCGCTGTTGCATGCCGCCAGAAAATGTGCGCGGTTGACGGTCCATGTAATCGCGCGCGATTTCGGTTCGTTCCAGTAACTCACCAGCCCGCTCGCGTATGCTCGCGAAGCGGAGCTCTCCGGCATTCACGAGTTTTTCGGCGACATTGCCGCCCGCGGAGATTCGAAGGTTGAGGCCGCGCAGAGGGTTTTGGTAGACCATGCCCAAATGGCAATCGCGGATTCTCTTGCGCGCGAATCGGGGCAGGGTGTGCATTGGACCGATGCCGTGCGAAGGCATGGACGCCTCGCCCTCGTCGAGGAGCAGATCGAGATAGAGGCAATGGACGAGCGAGCTCTTGCCCGAGCCCGACTCGCCGACGACGCCGAGGACCTCTCCCCGGTACAGATCGAAGCTGACCTCTCGGAAGGCGGTGGTGGTTCCGCAGACCGGACAGAGGCTCGTCCCCGCTTGGGGCCCGACGGAAGAAGCGGGACCCGCGGCGCACGCGGGGCAACCCGGCCCGTAGCGCTTGCCCGCTCCGCTGACGCGGAGCACGGGGACACGTACCTTCGTGCCCGCGTTCGTCGGAATCGGAATATCGTTCATTTCGCGCCCGCCGCCAATCGGCCATCGCACCAGTCCGCGTCGGAGCAGACGTGGATTCGACCCTTCCCCGATTCATCGAGGATCTCGTCCTTGTAGCTCTTCGTGCAGCCGCAGCGGGCGCAGGCGACGTCGTGCCCGTCGTCGTCGACGAAGCGCTCGACCCGAAACGGCCTATCGGCGAAGGCGAGCGGCTCGACCTTGGTCCACGGAGGCACGGCGTAGATCCGCTTTTCCCTGCCCGCGCCGAAGAGGTGGAGGCAGGGCGAGTCGCTGAGCTTCGATATGTCGTATTTCGGGATCGGCGACGGAGACATTATGTAACGATCGTTCACGGACACGGGATGCCCCCCGCCGGAAGTCGAGACGCCGTGCTTGACTATGTCCTCGTAAAGATGTACCCAAATTTTGGCATAGTCCTTATCCCCGTGCATGCGACGGGTCGCGACGTCGCTCGGCTCCACGCGCCTGAGCGGCTCGGGTTGAGGCACTTGGTACACCATGACCTGTCCGGGGGAAAGCGGAGTCTCGGGAATGCGGTGGCGCGTCTGGATGAGGGTCGCCTCTGTAGTGCGCGTTGTCGTCCGCACTCCGGTGGTGCGGGTTATCAGGTATCGCAAGTTGACCGCATTCACGCTTCCGTCGCAGCCCTGGTCGATCATCTTCAAGCAGTCCTTGGCGCCGATGATCGACATGGTGACCTGCAGGCCCCCGGTCCCCCAGCCGCGGGCGATCGGAAGCTCCCTGCTCGCGAAGGGAATTTGGTGACCGGGGAGGCAAATGGCACGGATGATCGCCCGTCGTATTTCGCGCTTGACCCCCTCGTCGAGGAAGGCGAAGTTAAAATGCGGATCGGCGCTCATCGGACCGCCTCCTTATTCGACTCCTCGATTTTGGCGCGGGCCGAGCGGACCCCGTCGAGGCTCGCCTGGAAGGTCACGTAATGCGGCAGCTTGAAGTGGGCGCAAAAGCCGGATGATTCAATGCCGTCGGTATGGAGTAGTACGAACTCCTCGTCCTGGGCCGGAGCGTCGACATCGGCCGACTGCATAGCCCGGTCCAAGGTCGCCATGGAGATGGCCTTGTTCTCGTTGACGCCGAAGCACGCGCTGTACCCGATGGTGTAGCGCGGCCCGTCGCCGTCGGTTTTCGAGGCGCCGCAAATCAGCTCCGCCTCGGTAATGCGGACCTCTCCGATCGAAACCGTCTCGCCTTGCCTGAAGGGATGCGCGATCCGAACCTGCTGCCAGCCGACGCGGAGCTCGCCTATGGTCGGATGGACCGAGCCGTAGCCGCGCATTGAGCTGTAGGCGAGGGCCAGAAGGCCGCCCGTCTCGCCTCGCGCCATGGATTGGAGCCGTGCGTCCCTTCCGGCGGGAATCTCCAAACCCTGGGATGTGATGTCGGCCAGCTCGCCGGTTTTTCCCGCGGGGGCTTCGGGCTCGCTTACCAGACCCTGCTCGCGCAGTATGTCCACGACTGGTATCGGCTCTCCTCTGGCCGGCATTCCGGCGCCTTCGAAGGCGAGACTTTCCGAGAGTTCGGCGGCTCGAGAGCGCGTCGATTCCCGGGTCTCGTCGTAAAGGCCGAAATCCAATAGCCTTTGGCGATAGTCGCCGGTCGCTCCAAGGACTTGCCCGCCGGGGATGTCCTTGAAGGCCGAGGAGATTCGCCGCTCGAGACGCAGCTCGGAGGGCTTCGAGGGCAAGGTCGAGCCTCGATGCGCGAGGGTGGAGCGATGCGAGCGCAGGAAGAAGGAGGCCTCGATGGGGTCGCCCTCGGCTTGTTTGATCGCCAGGGCCGCGAGCTCGGGAGCGTACAGACTACCTTCTCCCATCACGCGATCCACGAGAAAACGCAACTGGTCGCGTATCTGACCGATCAGCAGCGGGTCGCTCGTCCCCTTGAGCCGCTCGTAACTGGCGAGCCTGTCGGCGTTCCGTATTGCCTTCTCCCCGCCGTGAACCGCTACATAGGCCATGTGATCTCCGATGTTCGTGGAAGGGCGCATATCTTGCCGTCGGAACGCGTCAGCAGTAGATCGATCCCCAGAGGGAAGTCCCTTAAGGACTCGAAAACCTCGAACATGGCTGCCAGCTCGCAGGCGACCTCGAAACGCGCTTCGTCGCGGATACCCGGTCCCCGCGCTTTTACACCGACGAAAGCCGCGGTGGCTTCGGGGACTTGGATGATCGCCAGGGCCGAGCGTTCCGGGAACTCCTCGTACCCGATGCGAAGCCCGCCCAATGCCGATACGTCCGAACTATCCAGCAGGACGTAATCGGCGCAAGCGAGAGATTCCATCCGTACCCCGAGGTTGAGCCGGATATAATCGATTGCCTCATCACCCAAGACGGGAGAAATCCAGAGTCCGACGAGATGATCGCAAAGCGTTTTGAGAACCGCATAACTCGCCTCGTATAAGGCGCTTGGACGGGCGCGCAATGTCGGCGCGCGGAGGTCGCACCACCTCGCCGGCTCCGCGAACGCGCCCATCAAATCCCTGAAGCAGGCCTGGGTATCGGAGGCTTCATCCGCGCCGATTTCCCGCAGGCTCGCCATCGACTGTCGTTCTGGCATATACCTTCCTTCTCGAGCGATCGAACGCGCGTCATGAATTCGGACGAACGTCGAAGCTCACCGTCGTGGCGGACACCATTGCGCGCTCGCGCTCCCGTCTCGATTCCAGCTCCGTCCGCAGAGCGTCGATGATGCTTTCCAATTCCTCGCTCGCCGCGTGGCGCGATCGGATCCCCGCGTCGACGAAGGCGCCCCATCGGGCGCGTTCCGGCTCGTCCCCGAGCACGCAGGAAAAGCCGAGTTCGCCGTTGACCTCGGCCTCTGCGCTGGTGACTAGGACATCGCCGAGGAAAAAAGGCTGGTCGCCTACCTTGTCGCGATGGACCATGGCGTACATGCCCTGAACGGGTTCCTTGAGGACGAGGCTGCCGGGGAGCTCCGCGAGTAGGCGGCCCGCGCTGCGCAGGATTTCCGGAGAGCCCTCGGCTATCAGTTCGGAAGTGTCGCTCATGGCTCCACCCGGAGGCTTCCCGCGAAATATTCGGAAACTGTCCTTTCGGTTCCCGCTTCCTTGACGACTATCTGCCTGGTCCCGTCGAAGTCCCGATCGACGGCGGCGAACAAGAGAGCCAGATGCTCGCGTTCCTTCATGTCCAAGGCTTTCCAAGCCGCCCCGTCGACCCAGACTTCATGGCTATCCTTTTGGAAGCGCCTCACCTTCCCGGAGTCGAGAAGCGTTTGGACCTCGGCCTTTTCGCGGTCGGTGAAATTCAATTTTGGATCGTTCTTCCCTATCGTCGCCCCGACGGACTCAGATTTCGAATCCGAAGCCTTCGCAGCGGGCTTGGACGTGAGGGCGGCGTAGCCGACGACAAGTGCCGTCAAAGCCGCCATCAACGCGAAGGTGAGTACTCGCCGCCGTGGCGGTTTTTTAGTCTCCATGGTCAATCCTTTCCGCCGAGCCGGCGATCTTGAGGCGCAGCCGTTTCGATCCCATGTCGATGAGGCTAATGCAGATGAGAATCATGACGAGGATGAAGCCTACCTGCGGCCAATCCATGATGCGTATCCGGTCCATCATCTGCATGCCGATTCCCCCCGCTCCGAGCACGCCGAGGATCGAGGCCGACCTGACGTTGGACTCGAAAAAATAAAGGACGTTGCTCAGAAAGATCGGCGCGAGCTGGGGCAAATACCCGAAACGGAGCACCGTCAGAGACCCCGCGCCCGCGCTCAGCACGCCGTCGATCTCCCCTCGGTCCGCGGTTTCGATGGCTTCGGAAAACAGCTTTCCCAGGACCGCCGAATCCACTACCGCGATCGCGCAGATTCCTGCGAAGGGTCCCAGACCGACGACGTGGACGAAGACCAGGGCCCAGACAAGGCTGTCGATGCCGCGCACGACGTCAAAGACCCGTCGCACCAGGGCGCGCAGCCATGCAATCCGGTTTACGTTCGCGGCGGCGACGAAGCGAGGGGTATCGCCACGCAGGCCCCTATGCATGTACCCCAAAGCGCCATGGAAAGCGTCTCGCCCATGGCGACGAGGAATTCCGGAAAGGCCCCGCCGGCGCTGGGAGGAAAGAAGAGGGCGACCAAATGAAAGAAGCGGCCCGCCCCCGAGAACAGGCGATCGATTCGCATATCCAGACGCAGGCATATCAGAACGAGCACGGCCATCGCCGCGGCGAAACCACCCGCCATCCTGACGACCTTGGCGTTTCTCGAGCGCTCCACGCGTTCTGCTATGGCCTGACTTCCGGTATTGCTCACGCCCGATCCTCCCTGCCGATCAGGCGGGATCGCAGGGCGTCGCAACCGCGATCCAAGGCGATGACTACGGCGACGATCATGAGCACGATCGCGCTGATGTCCTGGTATTGAAACGAGCGTATCGCGGTCATCAAATGCATGCCGATCCCTCCGGCACCGACGAAGCCGATGACCGTCGCGGCTCGGATGTTGATTTCAAAACGCAGGAGCGTATAGCTCGCGAAATTGGGAAGGACCTGAGGCACGAGGCCGTAACGGATCCGCTGGGCCCAGGTGCCCCCGGTCGCCTTTACGCCTTCCAGCTCTAGCATCGAGGCGTTTTCGTTCACTTCGGCGAAGAGCTTTCCCAGCGAGCCGGTGCTGTGGACCACGATCGCGAGCACGCCTGGCAGGGCGCCCAAACCGAAGGCCTGTACGAACAGCAGGGCGTAGAGCAATTCCGGCACGCCTCGGCAGAGCTCGAATGCGCGTCGAGTGAGCCAATAGACCCAACCCGGGACCAAATTCTTGGAAGCGAGGAACGAGCAGATGAAGGCGGCGACGGCGCTGACGAAGGTCGAGATTATCGCGATGAGCACGGTGTCGAAGAGAGCCGAAAGCCAGCGGCCCAAGCCCCAATACCAGGCCCCAAGGTCGGCGCCGAAACTAGATGCCCCGAGACTCGGGAGACAATCGCGGAAATAATCGACGATGTGCTTGAAGTCGCGAAGGAAGGCGCCTAGATCCAGCCTCCCGACGCGCGCCGCCGCGAAGCCGACGACTCACGCCAGGGCCGTTCCAGCCCAGAACCGCAGGCGATGGATTCGCGCGCGGTCCTGGAACTTGGCTTCGAAAACGTCGACTCTCACAGGCATCTCCCTAGGAATTCGCCGGCGGTAGCGGGCCTATTTCTTCTGAAGCTTGATGTTCTCTTCGCGCATTTCGATGATGTCCAGCCAGCGATCGTGGGTCGCGGCCTCGTAGCCTTTGATGCCGCCGGGCGCGGTGTAGACCTTGAAACCCTCGGGGTCGGCGGTCGCGAAATCCAAGAAGGCCTTTTGGATGTCCTTCTTCATCTGGTCGGGCAAGTCCTTGAGGACGGCGATCGGTCCGTTGGGGATCATGGCCGATTTCCAGATGGTCCTGACCGCGTCTTTCTTGATCATGCCCTTCGCGACCAGGCCCTGGACTACGCCCTTGATCTCGTTGGTCGTATAGGTCGCGCCGGCGTCGTAGGTGCCGTTCACCACCGCCATGACGTCGTTCTCGTGGCTCCCGCCAAAACCCCACTTGCTGAAGTAGCTATCGGGGTTGATGCCCATCTTCCTGAAATAGAAAGTCGGGAAGAGAAAGCCCGAGGTCGAGTTGGGATCGGCGAAGGCGAAAGACTTGCCCTTCAAATCTGCGATCGACTTGATGGGGCTATCCTTTTGGACTATGACGATCGAGTTGTAGCCGGTGCTGCCCATCGTATCAATCGCCACCACGAGCGGCTCGACGTTGCCTTTAGTCACGTCAAACGCCGCGGCGTACGCGTCGGAGCCCAGGCTCGCCATCTGGATCTTCTTGGCCTTGAGGGCCTCGATCTGGCCCGCGTAGTCGCTGACCATGAAGATCTCCACGTCGACGCCAAGAGTCTTCTTCAGGTAGTCCTGAAGGGGTTTGTTGCGGACGATGCGGTCGGCTTCGTTCTCGCTCGAGGACGGCGCGAAAATAATCTTCGGATACTGCGTACGCCAGTCCGTCTTGGCCTGGGCGCAGAGCGGCGATACCAGAGCCGCCAGGAACAGGGCGGCCGTCGAAATCCTGATAACCACGTTGCGTACACTCTTCATATGATCCCCCTTTGAATCATCTTCGAGTCGGGTCCCGGCCATTTGGGCGGGGCCCCGCTCGATAGCCTATCGACACGCGGAGTCGGCGGTCGCAAAAACCTCCTTCTCCTCTTCGTCCGCTTCCATGCCGTAGATCGCGCGAATTTCGGCGTCCGTCAGCTCGTCGGGACGGCCGTCGAACACGATATGCCCCCCCGCCATGCCAATGATGCGGTCGCAGTACTCGCGGGCGAAGGACAGATGGTGCAAACTGCAAATTACGGTGATGCCTTCCTCACGGTTGATCGATCGCAAGAGCTCCATGACTAGGTCGGCGTTGCGAGGATCGAGGGAGGCGATCGGCTCGTCCGCGAGAATGATGCGCGGGTTTTGCATGAGCGCCCGCGCGATGCCGACTCTTTGTTGCTGGCCCCCCGAAAGCCGATCGCATCGCTTGAAGGCTTGATCCAGGATCCCGACGCGGTCGAGGATACCCGCGGCTCGCCTTCGCTCCTCGAGAGGGAAGATCCCGCTCAAGGTACGGTGGAGCCCGTAGCGGCTGATCGCGCCGACGAGTACGTTGGAAAGGACGTCCAGGCGTTTTATCAGGTTGAATTGCTGAAACACCATTGCGCAGGTCGCGCGCCAAGACAGTAGCCCGCGACCCTTCAGCCCGGTCACATCCGTGCCTTCGTAAGAGATACGGCCCTCGTTCGGCGAGACGAGACGGTTGATCATGCGTAGGAGCGTGGACTTGCCCGCTCCCGAGCTGCCGATTATTCCGACGAGCTCGCCTTTTCTCACTTCGAGCGAAACGCGGTTCACCGCGATCGTATCGCCGAAACGACGGGTCACCTCACGCAATTCCAACATCCGAAAACCTCCAGTTCTGCCTTCGGCCCAGGATAGTGGCGGCGCGTTAGCCCATCGTGAGGAGGCGATTTAATACGATGAGGTTTTGATTAGCGAACAATGTTTGCGTCTGGTTAGGTGGACACTATCCATTTATTCTTTCATTTCTGACGTGAAATTAATATTGGGCGAGTAAAATCGTAATCATGTCTATCCCGATCTTGTTCGAGTCGCACCGCCAATCGAATACACCGCTACTCGGACGCGTTCTTCTCCTCGTGGAAAGCCAACGAGGGCGCGGCCTTCAGAAGCTTCCTACCGAAAACGAAATGCTCGCCCTCCTAGGTACGGATCGGCTCAGCCTTCGCCACGCCCTCCAGCTTTTTTGCCGCGACGGCTTGCTCTTTCGCTTCCGTAATCGGGGCTATCTCATTCAAGAAGCCAAGATCGATATCCCGGTATCGCGCCACTGCTCCTACACGCTGAATGCCCGCGCCGCGAATATCGAACCCCATACTGAAATCCTGAGTATCGATTCGATATCTCCACGAGGGGATCTGGGGTCGGTTTTCGCTTCCTCCGATTCAGACCTGCGTTTGTGGGCTATCGACATTCGGCGTTATCGCGGCGACGTGGCCCTCAGCACCGTTCGCATGTATCTTCGGCAGGACCTGACTCCAGGGCTCAACATCCATTTGCAGAACAACGCCTCCATCTACAGCGCCCTCGCCTCCAACTACGGCATAACGCCCGAACGCGTCCGCACCTTTTGCGAGGCTGTGACGTGCGACGGGAGCGTATCGCGCTCCTTGAGCTTCCCGGTCGGCGCGCCCTTATTGAAAACCACGAGCGAATCCCGCTGGGCGGGAAGCTGCTTCGAGTACACGATCAGTTTCTTCCGCTCGGACCGATGCCGAATCCGAATCGAGATCCCCCATTAATGACAACCTCGCTTTCGAAAGCGCAAAAAATAATCTATACTTAAATTACCGAATGGGCTATCGTCAAATTCTGGAAAGCCCAAGGCCTCGAGGAAATCGTGCCCTACCTGTGCCGGCCAAGTGGAACGCCTACCCGGAATGGACCGGAAGATACGAAACTGCGACCACGCCAAAGGTGGCCCCATGATCACTGCGCCGAACGTTCGACGAATATCCGGTTGGTTCGGAATAGCCGGCTTCGCGGTATTTCTGATCGCCCTTCCGCTATATTTCGTCGGTATGGGCCCGGCCGCGGTCAGAGTCGATGACGCCGTTGGATTTAGCGCAATGATCGCTCGGACCCACGTTTTTCAGATTCTCCGCAGCTCCATCGCCGACCCGCTCATCATGATAGGCCTCATCGTATTTCTTGCGGGCTTTCGGTATCTTTCAACGAAAAACCGACCCGACATTGAATGGATGGCGACTCTCACCTTCGCGGTAGGCATTCTGTTGGTCGCTATAGAACTTGTTGGCGATGGCCTGCAGGCCGGAGCCGCCCTTGATACAACCGCCAACGCCGATCCATCAGCGATACGGGGTCTCATGGAGGCCAGCTTTCCGTTTTACGGAGCAATCGGATTGATCCTGACGGCCCTTCTGTTGACGTCGACGGGTATCGTCGTCCTGACTTCGGGCGTCCTTCACCGATGGACGGGTTGGACCGCCTTTACCGCGGCGGGCTTGTGTTTGCTCGTCGCCCCGTCCATCTTGGGCGGGACCGATCTCACGGGATTTTATACCGCCTCGGGCTACGCACCTTTTCTGGGTCAAGCTGCTTTACTCGTCTGGTTTTTCACAGCGAGCATTTCGATGCTCACAAAGCGGCAGGATACTCACAACCCGCCGTGATCATCAGAATCTGATGGGGCAAATTTATAACAGCGATCAAGATGGCGAAGTCGCCACTAGACGGCAAACGGATTCCAGATAACGGTTTGCTCAATTTAAAAAAACAAAACACCTGCGCATTTTTGTGCGCGGGTGTTTCGCTTTAGGCCTTGGGTTTAAATATCAGTAAGATAAGCAATTAGAGCCGAGACTGGAAATCGAATCCAGCACCTGCGCATTACGAGTGCGCCGCTCTGCCAAATGAGCTATCTCGGCGTGTGGTAAGGAATATAGCCGACCCGTCGGGCAGAGATCAAGTGGAAAGGCGGGCTTCGGCGCTCGACGAGGCGACATTTCTTGGGGGACTTGGCGTGAAGTAGGCCACCACCACGGGCTCGCTTTCCTGTTCTGCAATTATTGCGACGACCATTTGCCTCAGGCGGGGCGGAGGTCGACGTGGCCGTCCTGTCCGCCGATGTTCGCGGCTTGACGGGGCTGGCCGAGAAGATTGGGCCCAAGGCTTTCGCAGAATCCGCGCCGCGGAGCTGCAGCGTCTCCTCGACGACGAGTCCGGGCGCAACTCGCGGAATCCCGTTGGCATCGGCGTGAACGCCGGCATGGCGTTCGACTTCACGGCTCTCGGCGATACGGTGAATACCGGCGCTCGTTTACAGGCGGAGGCGCGGGCGGGAGATCGTCATCGCTGAGGAGCTGTTCGCTCCCTTCGCCTCGGAGTTTCCCGACGGCGAGCGCCGCACGCTGGACATTCGCGGGCGGGAGAGGGGCAGCGATGGATGAGGGGGGTGCGGGGGAGAGAAGGGCAGGGGCCACGAGCGGCAGCTGCGCCCTGATCGGCGGACTGACCTTCTCCCCCCGCCCGATTCCCTCTCCCTCAGTACTTGAACTCACTATCTCCAATAAACTCACGCAGCAGGCTGTCGCCGGGAACGCTGACGGAGGGGATGGGCGCGAAGTTGTCTAGGAAGGCCTGGAGGCGGCGGGCCTCGGAATACTCGGCGTCGACGGGCTTGACGGTGCGCAAAAGCGGCTCGGCGTAGATCTTGAGGACGCCGAGCTCGTAGTCGAGGGCGGAGTTGAAGGCGATGTTGGCGCTGTTCTGGAAGGGGAAGATGTGCTTGCGCTCGCCGGCCTGGACCGAGGGCCACATCTTCAGCGTGTCCCGGGCGCTGTGGCCGCGGAAGTTGTAGTCGCGCACCATCCGGCGCAAGAGGCGGTTGTCGGTGGTGCTGACGCGGTTGTGGTCGTCGAGGTTGAGCTGGGTGAGGGCGCTGACGTAGATCTTGAACTTCTGGTCGCTGCTCACGCGCGGGGTGAGCTCGTCATTGAGGCCGTGAATGCCCTCCATGACGAGGATGCCGCGCTGGCCCAGGGCGAGCTTCTGTCCGGTCTTCTTGCGCGTGCCGGTCTTGAAGTCGAAGAGCGTGCGGTCGATCGTCTTGCCGGCGAAGAGTTCGACGAGCTGCTCGTTGAGGAACTCGACATCCAGGGCCTCGAGGCACTCGAAGTCGTACTCGCCGTTCTCGTCGCGGGGGGTGCGGTCGCGGTCTACGAAATAGTCGTCGAGGGAAATGATGGTCGGCTCGAGGCCGATGACCTTGAGCTGGATGGCGAGCTTCTTGGAGGTGGTGGTCTTGCCGGAGCTCGAGGGGCCGGCTATGAGAACGACCTTGACCGAGCCGGCGATGGCGGCGATCTCGTCGGCGATGGCGGCGATCTTCTTGTTCTGGAGCGACTCGGCGACCTGGATGAAGTCTTTTATGCCCTTGGAGGCGTTGACCTTGTTGAGCGCGCCCACCGACGCTACGCCGAGCACGCGCGACCGCTCTCTTGTCTCGTGGGCGATGCTATAGAGCACGGGATCGTCGACGAAGGGCGTGAGGGTATCGGGCGATTCCTTGTGGGGATAGCGGAGGAGGAAGCCCTCGTTGTAGGGTCGCAGCGAGAAGGTGCGCAAGACGCCGGTGGAGGGCACGAGGGGCGCGACGTGGAGGTCGCGGAAGCCCGAGCACTCGTTCAAGGGAATGACGGCGTCGTTGAGGTGCTCGAGCAGGAGCAGGGTGCCGCTCTGCTCGGAGCTCTTGAAGTACTCGATGGCGTCCGCCCAGGCCCGCCACTCGACGTTTATGCCGACGTCGCGCTCGACCAAGAGATGCATGCCCGCCTCGAGAGAGGCGATTTCCTCGGGGCTGACGACATGGTCGTCGTCGAAATAGTGGAAGAAGCCGGTACCGATGGCCATGCCGGCCATCAGGCGCCGCTCGGGGAACAGCTGCTTGGCGGCGATGGCGAGGAGGAAGCAGAGCGAGCGGCGGTAGGTGGTGGCGCCTTGGGCGGTATCGAGCGTGATGGGTCGGACGTCGCAATCGGTGAGCAGTTGGGCGTCGAGGGGCAGAAGCTCGTTGTTGACGAGGACGGCCGCGAGTGGCCAGGCGAGGCTGCCCAGCTTGCCGATGACGTCCTGGGCCTTGACCCCGGCGGGATAGGCCACCTTTTCGCCCGATGCATAGGTAACGGTGACCTGCTTCATATTCGTCGCTCCTTGTTTTGGTAATTTCATAATAAAGAAAGAGCTGAGCAGGGCTAATAGTAATCGATCGAAACATCGCCCGCAATCTCCGGCCGGTCGGCCTTTGGATCCTCATTAAACCGGTAAACGAGGCATGTTAAGGCACGGGAGCAATCTGTAAAATTCGGTCTTGCTTTAGTTGTAAAACCGGTTTATATTCTCGAAAGATTCAGGCAACATAGCTGGTAAACCGGTTCTCTTTTGAGAATCATAGTCAGAGGAGGAGAGTATATGAAGAAACTCGTAGCGCTACTCGTTGCCCTGCTTATCGCAGGCGCCATCTCTGCCCAAGGCATAACCCTGGAGCAAAACAAGCCCGAAATCGATTCGTTCCTAAAAGCCTATGCTGCTACCTGGACCAAGGCCGGCAACGTTCCTGTCACGATCAAGTCCGTGGGCGGCAGCTCGGGGACTGACCTCGGCACACAGCTCAAGGCCGATTTTGCCGCAGGCGACATGCCCGACATCTTCGTCATCGCCGGTATCGAGGATTACAAAGAGTGGGCCGATATCGTTCTCGACCTCTCCGGCGAGAAGTGGGTCAAGGATACTTCCGTTCCGTTTACGGTAGACGGCAAGGTTTATGGTTTTCCGGTCTCCGTAGAGGGCTGGGGGCTGGCCTATAACGCCGACATCCTCAAAAAGGCCGGAGTAGACCCCAAGACTCTGGTCAACTACGCCGGCTATAAGGCCGCCTTCGCGAAAATCGACGCCCAGAAGGCCGCGCTCGGGCTCAAGTCAGTCGTCTCCATGTGCGCGGGCCTCGACATGGGGTGGGTCACCGGCGACCACAACTTCAACTCCCTCCTCTCCAACGGCCTGCCCTACGGCGACATGTCCGTAACCAAAGCGCTCCTGGCCGGCAAGGTCGACGCGAAGCGCCTTTCCGAATACGCGGACTGGGTGGAGCTCCTCTTCAAGTATGCCGACAAGACCGTGCTCACCACCGGCAACTACGATGCTCAGGTCGGCGCTTTCGCTTCCCAGCAGGCCGCCTTCCTCCACCAGGGCAACTGGGTCGATCCCAATATGAAGGACGCCAAGGCCACTTTCGCCATGGCTTTCGCCCCCCATGGCTCAATGGCCGCCAAGACCGACGGCATCTTCGTCGCCGCTCCCTCTTTCTACGTCATCAACAAAAGCTCGAAGAACATCGCCGCGGCGAAGAAATTCCTTAACGATCTCGTCTACACCGAGGCGGGCAACAAGTACATCGTGACGGATGCGGGAATGATACCGGCATTCAAGAACATCAAGCTCAATCCCAGCGGCCAGCTCTCCAAGTCGGTTCAGGCTTACGCCGCATCCGGAAAGATCTACAGCTGGAACCAGTACAACTTCACGACCGATTTCCGCGGCAAGACACTCGCCCCCATCTACAATCAGTTCGCCACCGGCTCCATCACGAAAGCGCAGTTCATCGATCTCATGACCAAGGCGTTCCGGGGCCTGGCTCAATAGCGCATCTCTGCCGAGCGGCCAGGCGCGCTTGAGTCCCGCTCGGCTTCGCCGAGGCCCGCCCTCTGGCTTTAGGCCGAGGGCGGGCCTATCATGCCCCTCGGAGGCAAGCTCGATGCGGAAAGCTAAGCATTCTCCGACCTTCTGGCTCTTCCTGGCGCCTGCGCTTTTCGCATTCGCCATGGTCATCGTCGTGCCCTTCGTGCTCGGGGTATACTATTCCTTCACCAATTGGTCGGCGACCGCCCGCATCGGCGATACGCTCAAGCTCATTGGTATCGAGAACTACGCCAAAATTTTGAAGGACTCCACGTTCGCCTACTCTTTCATGCTGACGGTCGGTTACACGATCCTCAACATGATCGCGATCAACGTCGTGTCCTTCGGTCTGGCCATCCTCGTCACTCGCGCCATCAAGGGCCGCAACATTTATCGGGCGGGCTTCTTCGTGCCGAATCTCATCGGCGGCCTCATCCTGGGCTATGTCTGGCAGTTCATCTTCAACAGCGGGGTGCCGTCGCTCGGAGCCGCCATGGGCATCGCTGCATGGGCCGACCCGGGCAATCTTCTCCTCGCCAAAAGCTCCACGGCCCTCATCGCCCTCGTAATCGTCGGCACCTGGCAGTACGCCGGCTACATCATGGTGATCTACGTAGCGGCCATCGAAAACGTGCCGCAGGAGCTTTTGGAGGCGGCCCAGATCGACGGAGCCTCCGCAGCCCGGCGGCTTTTCTCGGTCATCGTCCCCATGATGCGCCAGGCCTTCACCATCACGCTCTTCCTCACGCTGGTCAACTCCTTCAAGCAGTTCGATGTCAACTACTCCCTGACTGCCGGAGGGCCCTCGGTCATGTTCATGGGCAAGCCGATCTATGGCACGGAGCTCTTGGCGATGAACATCTACAATCAGGGCTTCAGGTCCAACGACATGGCGGGGGGACAGGCCCGAGCGGTAGTCTTCTTCCTCGTGCTGGCGGTCGTCTCGATCATCCAGGTATCGATGAACAAGAGAAAGGAGATCGAGCTATGAAGACGCGGCTCACAGGCATAGCCGCCCTCGAGGCGGTCGCCATCGTCCTCTTCCTCGTCTTCATATTCCCCTTCTTCATCGTCATCGTGAATTCGGCCAAGACGCCCTTCGAGATCACGCAGAGCCCGCTTTCGCCTCCCGCGCAGTGGCTCAAGATCTTTCAGAACATTGCGTTGATCTGGACAAGCCCGAACATCCAGTACTCCACTTCTTTCGCGAGTTCCATCATCGTCACCGCGGTCTCCCTGGTCCTGGTCAACCTCCTGGCCTCGCAGGCGGCCTGGGTGCTCGTGCGCACGAAGACGAGGCTCTCGAACGGCATCTTCGTCGTCTTCATTGCGGCCATGGTCATACCTTTCCAAATAGTGATGTTCCCGCTGCTCACCTGGTTCAGGGACATCGCCAGCGCGCTCGGCATCAAGCTGCTCCGCTCGTTCGCCGGCATCATCCTGGCCTACATAGGCTTCGGCATGTCGCAGTCGATCTTCCTTTTCCACGGCTTCATCAAGTCGATCCCCCTGGAGATCGAGGAGGCGGCGACCATCGACGGCTGCAAGCGCGCCGGGACCTTCTACCGGATCATCTTCCCCCTCCTGCGTCCGATTCACGCGACGGTCCTCGTGCTCAACGGCATCTGGATATGGAACGACTTCCTCCTTCCGCTGCTCATCCTCGGGAAGGGCAACAAGGTGATGACGATCCCGCTGGCCGTCTCGAACTTCGCGGGGGCCTACGTCAAGCAGTGGGACTTGATCCTCACGGCGATACTTATGGCGATGGTACCGATCGTGATATTCTTCCTCGTCGCCCAGAAGTCCATCATCAAGGGGATGGTCGCTGGCTCGATCAAATGAACAACCGGGGATAAGATGCGTCCTACAATCACCGATATCGCCAGCCGGGCCGGAGTATCTAAGACCACGGTTTCCTTCGCTCTCAACGACCCAAGCCGCATCTCGGCGGAGACGTACGCACGTATCATGGCCATCGTCAACGAGCTGGGCTATGTCCCCGATCCCGTCGCGAGGACCCTGACCACCAAGCGGTTGGGCGCCCTCGGCCTCCTTCTACCCCAGCCCATCGACGAGGCCCTGCGCAACCCCTACCTCTGCGAGGTGATTCGAGGCATAGGCGAGGTCTGCGAGGAGCACGAGCTCTCGCTCACGATGCTGCCCCCGATTAAGGGAAAGATCATCGAGGCCGCTCGCCGCGCCTTCGTCGACGGCATCATTACCATCGGTGTAGGGCCTGATCACGAGGTCGTCGGCATCCTCCACCGGCGCCACGTCCCTTTCGTGACAATAGACGGGGCCGAGGTCGAGGCGACGGTGAACGTCGGCATCGACGACGCCGAGGCGGCCTGCGAGCTCATGACCCACATACTAAAGCTCGGGCATCGACGCATCGCCATACTGGCCCTCAGGCCGGAAACCCTGAGCCTCCCCGAGAGGAGCTACTCCCCCGCCAGCGATCGCCGGCTCTCGGGCTTCGCCCGCGCCCTCGGCGACGAGGGCCTGAGGATCGACTCGCCCGAGGTCGAGACCATGTCGGTCGAATGTTCCCTCGAGGGCGGCGCCCTCGCGGCCAGCGACCTCCTGTCGCGCGGCGCTCGCGCGCCGACGGCGATCCTCGCGATGGCCGACGCCGTCGCTCTCGGGGTCTACGAGGCGTGCAGGCGCTTCGGCCTGGCGATTCCCGCGGATTTTTCGGTCGTCGGCTTCGACGACATCCCGGAAGCCCAGCGCGCGCTGCCGGCTCTCACGACCGTGCATCAGCCTGGCCGCGACAAGGGCGCCGCCGCCGGGGCGCTCGTCGTCAGTCTCCTCGCCGGCGGCAGCGCCGCCCACCTCCGGCTCCCGACCTCGCTCGTCGTGCGCTCGTCCAGCGGAGCCCCGCGCGGTCGCGATCTCCTCCCCCCCGCGGGGGCAGGCCTGCGGGAATAGGTCCGCTCGCTTGCGATTTTCCGAGGACGCCGAGCGCTTCCTGCAGGGCGGCGTGGATCGGCTGGTGTCGCTCGCCGGCCTCCTCGCCGCGCGCGGCCTGCGCTATTCGGTCGTCAAGACCGGAGAGGCGCGGCATCTCGTGGTGCGCATCGGCAAGGCCAAGCCCCGACTCGCCTTCGTCGCGCATTACGACCGAATAGCGGGGACTCCCGGCACTCTGGACAATTCCTGCGCCTGCCTTCAGCTCGTCGAGTTCGCCGCCCGCCAAACCGCCGCAAGCCAGCCCTTCGTAGTCGTCTTCACCGACGCCGAAGAAGCGCCGGGATCGGGCACGGCTACCAGGCAGGGTTCCTATTCTCTCGCGCGGACGCTGAAAGCAGCAGCGGGGCAAGGGAAGACGATGGCGGCGATCGTGCTCGACGTGACGGGGAGAGGAGGGCGCATCCTCCTCTCGACCGCGCCCGCCGGCCTGCTCGAGCGGACCGGTCTCTCCCTTTCGAGCGCAGCCTCGGGGCACCGCGAGCTGGTGGTCTTAGCAAGGCAGGCCGCCGCCCGCGCCGGCCTGATTCCGCCCATGGAGGCGGACCTGCCGTGGTCAGACGACCTGGGGCTCACTCTCGGAGGGCTGCCGGCCCTGACCATCAGCCTTCTCCCCGAGGCCGATGCGGCGATGCTGGCCGGCGGGAGGCGTCCGCCGCTCTGGGACCTGCTGCACACTCAGGCCGACACGCCCGACCTCGCCGAGGAGTCCTCGTTCGTCCTCATGTCGGCCCTGCTCGACGCGCTCGCCGCCGAGCTTGCCCAGGCACCCGAGAGCTCCCTATACTGAGTCCTCAAAGACGAGGAGAACTACCATGCCCGACGCATCGACCGTCCCTCGGAGATCCGAGATACCCCTATCGGATCGCTGGGACTTATCGAGTCTCTTCGAGGACGAGGCCTCCTGGGAGGACGGCCTCGCCGCTTACGAGGAACTGACGCCCAAGATGGCCGCGCTCAAGGGGAGCTTGAGCTCTTCGAGCGAATCGTTCGCGCGCGAACGATTCGTGACGGTCCTGGCGGCCTACCGCGACGGCGCCGTCCTCGACGAGAGGCTCGGCTACTACGCGAGCCTCAGGCAGAGCGAGGACGAAGGCGACGCTTCCTCGAGGGGCCGCTTCGCGCGCTACATGGCGGCCGCGACCAGGGCGGGCGCGGCGTCGGCCTGGTTCGTGCCCGAGATCCAGGCCCTGCCCGAGCCCTTCGTCTCGGCTTGCTTGTCGGACCCGGCGTTCGCCGAATACACGGTCTTCCTGCGTCGTCTCCTGCGGATGAGGCCACACGTCCTCTCCGAGCAGGAGGAGCGGCTCCTCGCGCTGCAGGCGGAGTCCGCGGGGGTGGCCCAGGACGCCTTCTCGGTCCTCACGAACGTCGACGTCGACTTCGGCGCGCTCGACACGCCCGATGGCCCGAGGCCCCTGACGCAGTCGAGCTTCCAGAGCTTCATGCGCAGCCCCGACCGAGAGCTCCGCCGAAGGGCCTACCTTCAGTTCTACTCGGCCTACGATGGGCACAAGAACACGCTCGCCGCTTTGTACGCGGGCTCGGTGAAGCAGGACAAGTACCGTGCCGTGGTCCGCAACTTTCCCTCGGCGCGCGTGGCCGCGCTCTTCCCCGATGACGTCGGCGAGAGCGTCTACGACAACTTGGTGAGCGCGGTAGGCGAGAGTCTGCCCGTCCTCCACGAGTATTACGAACTGCGCAAAGCCGCGCTGAGGCTGGACGACCTCCGGCACTACGACCTCTACGTGCCCCTCGCGCCCGAGGCCAAGGCGCGGCACACCTACGACGAAGCCGTGGACCTCGTCTGCGAGGCGCTCTCGCCGCTCGGCGAGGAGTACGTCGGCACGATGCGCGCCGGCATCACCGGCGGGTGGGTCGACCGCTACGAGAACAAGGGCAAGCGCTCCGGGGCCTTCTCCGCTGGCTCGTTCTCGGGCGAGCCGTACATTCTTCTCAATTTCAAAGAGGACCTGCTCCATGACGTCTTCACTCTCGCCCACGAGGCCGGGCATGCGATGCACTCATGCTACGCCGCCAAATCGAACCCATTCCTCTGCTACAACTACGCGATCTTCGAGGCCGAGGTGGCGAGCACCTTCAACGAGCAGCTCTTGTTTCGCAGCCTCTACGACAAGGCCGAGGGCGACGCGGAGAAGGCCTCGCTCGCGAGTTCGAAGCTCGACGACCTCGTCGGAACCCTGTTCCGGCAGACCATGTTCGCCGAATTCGAGCGGCGCAGTCACGAGGTGGTCGAGGCCGACGAGCCCCTCACCGTCGACGCGCTCAGATCGGAATACCGCAAGCTCCTCGTCAAGTATCTCGGGCCCTCGATGCGGCTCGAGGAGGCGAGCGACCTCGAGTGCCTGCGCATTCCGCATTTCTACAACGCGTTCTACGTCTACAAATACGCGACGGGCATTTCGGCCAGCATTGCCCTCTCCGAGCTCCTGCTGGGCGGAAGCGGCCTCGAGCGCTCGAGGGCCCGCGAGGACTACTTCGCCTTCCTGCGTTCGGGCGGCTCGCGCTTCCCGATCGAGTCGCTCAAGGTAGCCGGCGTCGACATGTCGACCCCCGGGCCTGTCCGCGCTGCCTGCGCCAGCTTCGCGTTCTGGACCGCAGAGCTCAAGCGCCTGCTCCGGCTGTGAGCGCACCGTCGCGGAAGGGTGGGCAGTCGCGGCGTCTGGGCGTCGTCGTGGCCGTCGAGGCGGAAGCTGCGGCCATCCTCGCGGACGGCCGATTCGACTGGGAGCGGCGCTCCGCTTCGGAGTACGCCTCGCGCGCCTATCGCATGGGACTGGCGATCTCGGGCGTCGGCAAGGCCTTCGCTTCCTGGGCCTGCGCCCGGCTGATTGACGGGCAGTCGCTCGACGACGGCATGGAGGCCGGCCGGGACATTCTCGTCTCGCTGGGCACCTCGGGAGGCCTCTCGTCCGAGCAAGTGGGCTCGCTGCGCCTGGTCAAGGAATTCGTCGAGCACGACATGCGCGCGACGGAGCTCGGAGTCGACCCCTTCGTCACGCCGTTCAGCGGCATGACCGGCCCGGTCATATGCAGCCTCTCGCCCGAGGCGGAGGCGCTCGCCCTCGAGGCCCTCGGGGCGTCGGGACTGGAGGCGCCGTGGGCGCGGGCCGCCTCGGGCGACCGCTTCATCGGCGACGCGGCCGAGGCGAAGGACCTGCGCGAGGCGACGGGCGCGAGCGTGTGCGACATGGAGAGCGCGGCCATCGCGAAACTGTGCGCCTTCCGCGCCGGCCGCGCGGGAACGGACGGCCACGGTCTCGACTTCTTCGCCCTCCGCGCCGTCAGCGACAACGCCGACCACGACGCCAGGCTCTCCTGGACCGAGCAGGTGGAGCTGACCTCGCGGGATTTCGACGTCTATCTCTTCGCCCTCGCCCAGAGGATTCACTTGCCACCCTCCTGACATGGCCACCGGTCTCCGTGGAGCGCATATCCGAAGGCCACCGAGGCCGACGAGCAGAATATCTCGATGAGGATGGCGGCGCGGACCTCGAAGGGCAGGGATTTTACTCTTGACAAGCCTTCAGAGTATGATATGTTACTACTCATAGTAACGCATCAACAGGAGGCTACGATGAATGACGAAAACAAGGTAATCCTCTCCGAGAAGGAGATGCCCCAGAAGTGGTGCAATATCCTCCCATTCCTTCCCGAGCCTATAAAGCCCTACCTCAGCCCGCAGACGATGAAGCCGGCGACTCCCCAGGAACTCACCGTCCTGTTCCCGATGGAGCTCATCAAGCAGGAATTTTCGAGCGAGGAGTACATCGAGATCCCCGACGCCATCAGGGAGCTGTACCGCATCTATCGGCCCTCGCCGCTCGTCCGCGCCCGGCGCCTGGAGAAAACCCTCGGCACGCCGGCGCGCATCTACTACAAGAACGAGAGCGTGTCGCCTGCCGGCAGCCACAAGGCCAATACCGCAATCGCCCAGGCTTACTACAACAAGCAGGAGGGCGTGAATAGGCTCGTCACCGAGACGGGCGCCGGCCAGTGGGGATCGGCGCTGGCTCTCGCGGGCACCTTGCTGGGCGGCATGGAGATCAAGGTCTACATGGTGCGGGTCTCATACAACCAAAAGCCCTACCGCGCCGTTCTCATGAAGACCTGGGGAGCGACCGTCGTCCCTTCGCCGAGCGACCAAACCAACACCGGCCGCGGGCTACTTAAGATCGACAAGAACCATCCCGGATCCTTGGGCATCGCGATCAGCGAGGCGGTCGAGGAAGTCGCCACGCGCCCGCAGCACGACAGCCACTACGCCCTCGGCTCGGTGCTCAACCACGTCCTCTTGCACCAGACGGTGATCGGCGAGGAGGCGCTCAAACAGTTCGAGCTCCTGGGCGAGAAGCCCGATATCCTCATCGGCTGCGTCGGCGGCGGCAGCAACTTCGGCGGCTTCGTCATTCCCTTCGCGAAGGAGAAAATCGCCCGCACGCGCGATTGCCGCATCGTCGCCGTCGAGCCCGCAGCCTGCCCGACGCTCACGAAGGGCATTTTCGCCTTCGACTACGGCGACGAGGCCAAATTCGGCCCGATCGCCGAGATGTACACCCTCGGCCACGACTTCGTCCCCTCCGGCATCCACGCGGGCGGGCTGCGCTACCACGGCGACTCCCCCATCGTCAGCATGCTCAGGAAGAAGAACGTCATCGAGGCGGTCGCCTACAACCAGCTCGAGGTCTTCGAGGCCGCCCAGCTCTTTGCCCGCAGCGAGGGCATCGTCGTGGCGCCCGAGACCGCCCACGCGGTGAAGTGCGCCATCGACGAGGCGCTCAAGGCCAAGGCCGACAACGAGCCCAAGGTCATCTCCTTCATCCTGAGCGGCCACGGCAATTTCGACATGGCCGCCTACGACGACTTCCTCGGCGGCAAGCTCGAGAACCACGTTCACCCCGAGGAGAAGATCAAGGAGGCGCTCAAGAAGCTGCCGGCAGTGTGAGAGGTCGAGCGGGGGCGCCACCTTTCCCAAAGGTTGCTCCCCCGCGCCCCCTCTTCCAAATCTCATACCACGCTTTTTTTCCGTTTCTGAAAGAGCGGATGCTCGATAATCAACAGCGTGCACACCGCTACTTCGAGGGCCATCAGAGCGTAGTTCATCCCCCCACCCGAAAAGGCCAGAATATTCCGTTGCGTGAGGAGATATGTCTGCCAGACAAGGCTGGCACCGCACGATAGTATGAAATAAAGCCAACTCACCCTGTTTCCTCGGATTAGGCCCACGATGCTCAAAACGAGCAAAATGGTGTCTATCGCGTAGATAATGTTAATTCGTATGAGATAATCGATCGAGGGCGCTTGGGGGAATCCCCACCAATTCCTATTAGTAAAAACCCTTATTTGAACCTGCGTGAGGACAAGGCAGGCGACATAGAGGATTGAGACTAGTACGCTAGCCCGTTTCACTATTCGAGACCTGCGCGAGTTCGCCGAAATAGACGGGCGATCGGCCAAGGTAGGTAGGCTACGAACATGAGCGCCAGACTCATTGCGACAATGGCGAAGTAGTAGCCCCAGCCATGGCCGAAGGAATCCAGAGGGGTAGAGATGTCTGGTGGGCTGAGTAGGAACATGAAATTGAACTTGTAGGGCGGTCCCGAAAAGGCGAGGTCGAAGAAACGCATGCCAATCGTTATCGGGAAAAGAATGACGATCGCCTTGACGAACGACCTGAGTTTGATCGAGAAGCCCCGTACCGCTGAAAAATAAACGATAGTGAGCACGATATAGCCGTGGGTCCCGAAGTACTGGTAAAAACGCCATCGGTCAGGCCCCGCGCCGTCGTCGTCGGCAAATAGGAGAGACGCGAGAGCGCCGATGCCCCAAAAATAGAGAATGTCTCAAGGTACCCCGGCATGGATTCCTGTATGGGCGCAAACGAAAAGAACTGCACGGATACTCCTTGCAATAGTTGACGAATTCTCTATCCCCAAATACGCCTTCTTCACGTTTTCGTCGCGGGCCACGTCGGAGGCCTTGCCCGATAGTACGATCTTGCCCGTCTGCAGGACGTAGGCGCGATGCGCGACGCCGAGAGCCATCAGCGCGTTCTGTTCGACGAGAAGGATGGTCGTGCCCTTGGCGTTGAGCTCCTTGATGACGTCGAAGATCTGGTCGACGAGCACCGGCGCCAGCCCCATCGAGGGCTCGTCCATGAGCAGGATCTTGGGATTGGACATGAGCCCGCGGGCCGTCGCGAGCATCTGCTGCTCGCCGCCCGAGAGGGTGCCGCCCTTCTGGGTCGAGCGCTCCCGGAGCCGGGGAAAGAGCGAGAAGGCATACTCGATGCCCCGCTCGATCTCCGCCTTGTCCTTGACGATGTAGGCGCCCATCTCCAGGTTTTCGAGCACCGTGAGGCGGGGAAGATCCCTCGCCCCTCGGGCACGAGGCCCAATCCTTCCTTGTGCACGTGGTTGGGAGGCATCCTGGTCGATGTCCTTGCCCATCAGCCGCACGCGCCCTTCCTTGGGGTGGAGCAGGCCGGATATCGAACGCAGCGTCGTAGTCTTGCCCGCGCCGTTGCCGCCGATGAGGGTGACGATCTCGCCCTCTTCTAC